>JAVXGR010000004.1:0-56833 GCA_036657335.1 Clostridium sp.
GTTTGAACTGTTTTGCCTATCTTTTCTGCAAACTCTCCTATTGAGTAATACTTCATAACTTATCACCTCAATAAGATCATATAACCATATATATAAAAAGTCAATACATTTTTATAGATATTTATAGATATTCTTTAACTGTTGTCACCCTCTCTTAAAGATACTTAAATAAAGAAAGGCTATGAAATTCATAGCCATTTTAATTATAAATTCTCTATTTCTTTCATTAATTCTTCAACTAGCTCTTCTTCTTTTACTTTTTTAATTATCTTTCCCTTTTTAAATATTAGACCCTCACCTTTTCCACCAGCTATTCCAATATCTGCCTCTTTAGCCTCACCTGGACCATTTACTACACAGCCCATTACAGCTACCTTAATATTCTTATTAATATTTTTTAATCTTTCTTCTACTTCTTCAGCAATCTTTATAAGATTTATTTCCGTCCTACCACAGGTTGGGCAAGAAATAAATTTGATTCCTTCTTTTATGTGACCAAGAGATTTTAATATCTCTCTTCCCACCTCTATTTCATCAATTACATCTCCTGTTAAGGAAACTCTTAAAGTATCTCCTATTCCCTCTGCAATTAATGTACCTATGCCAACTGATGATTTAATAGTTCCTGCAAATTTAGTGCCAGCCTCAGTTACACCTACATGTAATGGATAATTCACTTCCTTAGATAAAAGTCTATAACTCTCTATTGTTTGGTAAACATCTGATGATTTTATAGATATTACTATATCGTAAAAATCAAATTCCTCTAGTATTCTAATATTCTTTACTGCACTTTCAACTAAAGCTTCCGATGTAACCTTGCCATACTTTTCAAGAATTTCCTTTTCCAAAGAACCTGAGTTTACACCTATCCTAATTGGAATATTCTTCTTTTTACAGGCTTGAACTACGGCTTCTATTTTATCCTTACTTCCAATATTACCAGGATTTATTCTAATGGCTGATACTCCATTTTCTATAGATTTCAAAGCTAATCTATAATCAAAATGTATATCTGCTACAACAGGTATATTCACTCTGTTTACTATATCTTTTATAGCTTCCGCTGCCTTCATATCAGGAACTGCACATCTAACTATGTCACATTTAGCCACTTCTAATTTTAAGATCTGAGCTACAGTGGCTTCTATATCTCTTGTATCTGTACTAGTCATCGATTGCACAGCTATTGGGGCATCTCCCCCTATGAATATATTACCAACCTTCACTCTTCGCGTTTTATTTCTATTCATTATCTCATCTCCTAAAATTGAATAGGACTAATTATATCTTTTAGAGTAACTAAAACCATAAGCCCAATTAAAATAATAAATCCTATATTATTTATTATAGCTATTTTATTTTCATCTATCTTCTTTCTAGATACAAATTCAATTAATAATATAGTAATCCATCCCCCATCAAGAGCTGGAAAAGGTATCAAATTAAATATTCCTAACTGAACACTTAAAAACCCTGCAAAAAACAATAATGGTGCTATTCCTTGTTGTGCCATGTTAACAGACATTTTAACTATAGAAACTGGCCCTCCAACATCATCCTTGCTTATATCCCCTTGAAATAGCTTTCCAAAGAATTTAAATGTTTCTTTCATCATTGTTTTGGATTGACTAGCTCCATTACTCAAAGCCTGACCTATATTAGGTTTAATTAATGTTGCATTTATCCCTATTACAAATCCACTTTCCCTTTTTTCAGGAATAATTGTTTTGTTTATAGTTTCTCCGTTTCTATTTAGAACTAAATCAATTTCACTTCCATCTTGTTCACTCATAACTAATAAGAAATCGCTCCAAGTTCCAATATTCTTACCATCTGCCTTTATAACCTTATCTCCAACTTCAAGTTGAGCAACTTGTGCCGGAGTATTTTCAACTACCTTGCTTATTTGTGGTATTTGCACCCCCATTATATATGATGATACCGCAAAAAACACAACAGCCATAATGAAGTTCATAATAGGACCTGCCGCTATTATAGATATTCTTCTCAATGGACTTTTATTAGAAAATGCTCTTAAATCCTCAGAATCCTCAGCTTCTCCCTCCATTGAAACAAATCCACCAATAGGAGCTATTCTTAGAGAGTATTCTGTTTCTTTTCCCTTAAAACCAAAGATTTTTTTACCCATTCCTAGTGAAAATTCATTTACCTTAACTCCATTTATTCTTGCTAATATAAAGTGTCCAAATTCATGACCTATTATTAATGTACTAAATGCTAAAATAGCTAAAATTACATAAGGTATGTAACTCAATATTGTTGACATAATCTTTCCCTCCTTTTAATGCTTACCTCTATATGTTGCTCCTATACTCTGTGTTTCCCTACTATATATTCTCTAATTCTTCTATCTGTTTCTAGTATGTTATCCAATGTTGGATTACTAAAATATTCAAATTTATTTAATGAGTCCTCAATTATATCTTCTATGTCTAGATATCCTATCATATCTCTCAAAAATAAATCTACAGCCATTTCATTTGCCGTATTCATAATAGCTGTACTATTACCACCTTTTCTTCCAGCTTCATAAGCAATTTTCAGACATTTGAATGTTTCCATGTCTGGTTTTTCAAATGTAAGTGACCCTATACTGGATAAATCCAAAGCTTTTATAAGCTTTTCACAGCGTTTTGGATAATGAATAGCATACTGTATTGGTAATTTCATATCTGGTTCTGCAAGTTGAGCCATTATACTACCATCTGCATATTCAACCATAGAATGAATTATACTTTGCGGATGTACCAAGACTTCTATATTATCATAATTGATATTAAATAACCAATGTGCTTCTATTACCTCTAACCCTTTATTCATTAGTGTTGATGAATCAATTGAGATTTTTTTACCCATATTCCATTTAGGATGTTTTAGTGCCTCGCTTGCTTTTATAAATCTCAACTCTTCCCTTGTTTTACCTCTAAAAGGTCCTCCAGAAGCGGTTAAAATTATATTACTAACCTCTTCGCCTTCGTTACCTCTAAGACATTGAAATATAGCTCCATGTTCTGAATCTACAGGAAGTATCTTTACCCCATACTTTCTAGCCTCTTTCATAACTATATCTCCCGCTGCTACTAGGGTTTCCTTATTGGCAAGAGCAATATCTTTTCCAGCCCTTATTGCCTTGATCGTTGGTACAAGCCCTATGATTCCAACCAAAGATGTTATTACTAAATTAACCTCATCAAGAGTTACTATTTTATTTAGCCCATCTAGTCCGCTATATACTTCAATGTCTAAGGATTTATCTTTCACATGTTTCCTTATTTTTTTTGCCGACTCCTCATCCATCATTGCAATACATCTAGGACTAAACTCATCTATAATTGAAATAACTTCACTATAGTTAGTATTTGCCGCAATACTAACTAAATTAAGTTCCTCCCTGTTCGCTCTTATAACTTCTAAACTCTGAGTACCTATAGATCCAGTTACCCCTAAAATACTTATGTTCTTCACTGTATTATCTCCTTTATGTTATAAATTCTTTAACAGTTATCACATACATAGGCCCAATAAATACCCCTAATATACCAAATATCTTTATTCCTATATATACTGATATTATAAGTGCAAGAGGATGTATATTTAACTTATCTCCAATAAACTTTGTCTCCATAATCTGCCTTGTAATCATTAAAATTAAATATAATGCAGTTAACCCAACTACAATTATATAATTGCCTTTTAATACTTCATTTAAAATTAATGGTATAAAAACTAGACTTGTTCCTATGTATGGTAGTAAATCTAATATACCACATATTATGCCTAATAATATAGCATTATCTACTCCTAAAATAATAAATCCTACTATGGTTTCCAGTGTAAATAATACTATTAGCTTAGATTCTATTATAAATATATTTTTCAAATCTCCATATTTATTAATCATTATATCCACATTTTCTTTATAAAATAAGTTATTTAAAAATTTTCTTATAGTTCCTTTATCAACCAATATAAAATAAACCATAATGTTAGATATTATATATATAATTATACCATCTGATGTGTATTTCGCTCCTTCTTTTATTAAATTAGTACTTATTAATGATTTTAATGATACCCCATCCCCTTGAACATTAAATGTTTTTAGGATTTCATTTAACTTTATACTTAAATCCATAAATAAATTCTTAATAGATATAAATCTATCTCCATAGCTATACATAATAGAATTCCCAATATTATAAATTATGAATATTAGTACTATGTTCACAATAGCTATACTTACTATAGAAGAAATTTCTTCTCTTAATCTAATTTTTTTATGTAATATTCTATATATAGGATTACATATTATTATTAATACCATTATAGCAAATGCAGGTGTAAAATATCTTTTAATAAAGTACGTACAACATATGAATATAAGAAATATAACTAAAGATTTCATGATTTTATCATATTTTTTTATAGCTTTTACATCTCCATAATATTGATATACATAAGTATATTATAGAAAATATGAAATTATTAATAGTTTCCATGTCTTTCATATACTTATTTCTTATATTCCTATGTAATTGCTTTTTTTAAAATCTTAAGGGTTTCAAGTATGAATTCATACTTGAAACCCTTAAGTACCTTTAAAGTCTTATAATAAATGTCACGTAGTAGAATACCACTACTGATACAAATAAAATACTATCAAATCTATCTAGAATTCCACCATGTCCGGGAATTAAATTACTATAGTCTTTAACTTTAACATATCGCTTTATTGCCGATGCTACTAAGTCTCCTATTTGACCAAAAACACCACCTAAAAGTCCTATTATTGCATAATGATATATGTTTATATTTACTCCAAACTTAGATATTATACTTCCGAAAAGCAAGCTTCCGATAATAGCACCAATAAGCCCCCCGATGGATCCTTCTATAGTTTTATGTGGGCTAAGCTTAGGTGCCAACTTACGTTTTCCAAACATACGCCCCGAATAATATGCACTTGTATCACCTAACCACGCAATAATAAATATGAGCCAAATCAAATAATCCCCATATTGTTTTTGTTCTAATAATGATATAAAACTAAAAAATATTGCTATATAAATAAATCCCACCACAGTTACGGCCGAATCTATAAAGTTATACTTACTATTTATTACAGGAACGCACATAACTATAAATGTTAATGCAATAACTAAATACATCAAATTATTGCTTTGATACATATTATTTAAGAATACAAAATATATAACACATGCTAAATATCCTAGTGGATAAAAACAGTTTATACCTTTATTCTTAACAACGCTATAAAACTCATACATTCCCATTAAAGCTACTACTCCAAGTAACAATTTTAAATATATGCCGCCCATAAATAAAAATATGAGAAATGGTGCTAAAACTATGGCTCCTACATATCGTTTATTCATAAATAAATCACCTCTATTTTATTCCTCCAAACCTTCTTTCTCTATTTTGGTAATCATATATTGCCTCTCTTAAAGTTTCCTTTTTAAAATCTGGCCAATATATGTCCGTAAACCAAAGTTCTGAATAGGCTGCTTGCCATGGTAAAAAATTGCTTAATCTTTGTTCCCCACTTGTTCTTATAATTATATCAGGATCCGGCATACCAGCTGTATATAAGTACTTTTCAAAGACAGCTTTACTTATATCTTTTTCTTCTATATTTCCTACCTTAATATCCTTGTATAATTCCTTTACAGCGTGAACTATTTCATCTCTACCACCATAATTTAGAGCAATATTAAAGGTAAGTCCCTTATTATCCTTAGTTTTCTCTTCTGCTTCCCTTATTTCTTTTCTACACAGTTCTGGCAGTCCAGAAAACTCTCCTATGGTTTTAATAACTACTCCTTGGTTATTAATCTCCTTAAGTTCTTTTCTTAAGTATTGAATTAATAACCCCATAAGAGTATTAACTTCTTCTTTAGGCCTCCTCCAATTTTCTGTGGAAAAAGCATAAATAGTTAGGTATTTTACTCCTAGTTTATTACAATCAACTAATATTTCTCTAATTGTTTCTACACCAACTTTATGACCTGCTGTTCTTGGAAGCCCTTTAGATTTTGCCCAACGTCCATTCCCATCCATAATAATACCTATATGTTTAGGTATATTATTTTCATCTAAAATTATACCTTCTTTATGTTTTGGTTTTGATGTAAAGAAATTTAAAAACTTTCCCACCTTATTATCTCCATTCTAATCTTCTGCTAAATTTTATATATAGAAGACCCGGCATTTAGTAAAAAAACCCGCCAAAGCAGGTTCCTTATATTACACAGTCATTATTCCCTTTTCTTTTTCTACAACTAATTTTTCTACTTCTTTAATAAATAAATCCGTCTCTTTTTGAATTTTTTCCTCTGCTACCTTTACCTCATCTTCACTTACTTCATTGTTTTTTTTCAATGCTTTAATCTTATCATTTGCATCACGTCTAATAGATCTTACTGCTACCTTTGACTCTTCTCCACATTTTCTAATGTTTTTAACTAGATTTTTCCTAGTTTCTTCTGTCAATTCTGGAATTAACAGTCTTATTACAGATCCATCATTTGAAGGATTTAATCCTAAATCAGATTTCAATATGGCTCTTTCTATTTCCTTTAATGAAGTCTTATCATAAGGTTGAATTAATAAAATTCTAGCCTCAGGAACTGATATATTAGCAAGTTGTGATAACGGAGTTAAGCTTCCATAATATTCAGCTCCAATCCTATCTAACATTCTTGGATTAGCTCTTCCTGCTTTCATAGTAGCTAATTCTTGTACTAAAACAGAAATTGTCTTATTCATTTTCTCTGTAACTGATTTATAAACATCTTTTAACATTAACTGAACTCCCCCTCTTTTACTTCTTAACTAAAGTACCAATTTTTTTACCAGTGATGGCTTCAATAATATTTTCTGGTTTGTCTAGACCAAATACTAAAATAGGAATGTTATTATCCATGCATAACGAAGTTGCTGTTGAATCCATTACCTGTAGACCCTTTTCTAGCACTTCTATATATCTTAGTTCATCAAATTTAACTGCATCATCATATTTATATGGATCCTTATCATAAACTCCATCAACTTTTTTAGCCAACAAAATCACATCTGCCTCTATTTCAGCTGCTCTCAGAGCTGCTGTAGTATCCGTTGAGAAATATGGATTTCCTGTGCCTGCTGCAAAAATTACAACTCTACCCTTTTCAAGGTGTCTCATAGCTCTTCTTCTAATATATGGCTCAGCTACTTCTTTCATTTCAATTGCAGTTTGTACTCTTGTTTGCACACCTACACCTTCTAATGAATCCTGTAGTGCTAATGCATTTATACATGTAGCCATCATACCCATATAGTCAGCAGTTGTTCTATCCATGCTTTCTCCATTTCTGCCTCTCCATATATTACCGCCACCAACAACTACTCCACATTCTATGCCCATGCCTATTAAAATCTTAATCTGTGCTGCAATTTTTCGAGTTATTTCAAAATCAATTCCATAACCCTTTTCTCCAGCTAATGCTTCACCTGATAATTTCAACATTATTCTTTTATATTTGGCTTGTTCCATATTACTATTATACCTCCAAATGTACAAAATTAGTATTACATCTTAAAAAAAGAGAACACAACGTGTTCTCTTTTATATTATTTTGAAGCCATTTGCTTTGCAACTTCTTCAGCGAAACTTTCTTCTTTCTTCTCGATACCTTCGCCTCTTTCAAATCTTACGAATCTGCTAACAGTTACCTTTTTAGCACCGATTTTCTTAGCTTCTTCATTTAAGAATTGAGTTATAGTTAAATCAGGGTTTTTAACCCATTGTTGCTCTATAAGACAGTTTTCTTTGTAGTATTTGTTAATTCTACCCACAACCATCTTTTCAACGATATTTTCAGGTTTTCCTTCATTAAGAGCTTGAACTCTGAAAATTTCTTTTTCTTTTTCTACACTTGAATTATCTACATTATCTTTGTTTAAGAATAATGGATTAACAGCAGCTACGTGCATAGCTACGTCTTTAGCAGCACTTAATAAAGATGCATCAACTTTATCAGTTGAAAGTTCAACTAATACACCTATTCTACCACCACCGTGAACATATCCGTTAATAACTCCATTTTCAGCTACAAATTTTTCAAATCTTCTAACTGTCATGTTTTCACCTAGTTTAGCAACTAATGCAGTTCTAGCTTCTTCAACAGTCATTTCATCATTGAATTTAGCAGCAGATAACTCTTCTATAGTTTTAATATCTGTAGTAGCAACTAATTCAACTACCTTATTAACTAATTCTACAAAATCTTTGTTATCAGCAACGAAATCTGTTTCACAGTTAACTTCTACAAGAGAAGCAACTTTTCCGTCTTCAGTAACAAAAGTCTTAACTAATCCCTCAGCAGCAATTCTTCCTGCTTTTTTAGCTGCAGCAGCCAATCCTTTTTTTCTTAAGTTTTCTACAGCTATTTCAATGTTTCCTTCTGTTTCTGTAAGAGCCCTTTTGCACTCCATCATACCAGCGCCAGTTATATCTCTTAACTCTTTTACCATTTTTGCAGTTATCATAGTAACGCCTCCTATTTCTATCATTCTTTAATTCTGTGCTAAATAGGATTATTCAGCTAATTGCTCACCTTGTCTCGCTTCAATGATTCCGTCAGTCATTTTAGCTGTGATTAATTTTACAGCTCTGATAGCGTCATCGTTACCTGGAATTACATAATCAACTACATCTGGATCACAGTTAGTATCAACTATAGCTACAACTGGGATTCCTAAGTTCTTAGCTTCTGATATAGCATTTTTTTCTTTTCTTGGATCAACTACAAATAACGCACCTATTTTAGAAACGTCCATATTTCTAATTCCACCTAAGTTTTTGTCTAATTTCTCATATTCATTTCTTAAATTAGTAACTTCTTTCTTTGGAAGAACTTCAAATACACCGTCTTTTTCCATGTTCTCTATTTCTTCTAATCTAGCAATTCTCTTTTTAATAGTAGTAAAGTTAGTTAACATACCACCTAACCATCTATTTTTAACGTAGTGCATTCCGCCTCTGATAGCTTCTGAAGATATTGCTTCTTGAGCTTGTTTCTTAGTTCCTACGAATAACACATCTTTACCTTCTGCAGATACTGATTTAATAAAGTCATATGCCTCATCAACTTTTTTCACTGTTTTTTGTAAATCGATGATGTATATACCATTTCTTTCAGTAAATATGTATGGAGCCATCTTAGGATTCCATCTTCTTGTTTGATGTCCAAAATGAACACCTGCTTCTAATAATTGTTTCATGCTTATAACTGCCATTTAATTTTCCCTCCTGTGGTTTTACCTCCATTGTCGTCATCTTTCTTAAAGACTCATAAATCCATGTTTAAAAGCACCCCTTAAGAAATTCAGACAATGTGTTTATTTTCTTACATTTTTCAGTATATCACAATGCTCTATTCTATTCAATAAGAAAAATAATATTTCTTTATTTTTCTCTGAGAAAAAATAAAGCAGGTATACACCTGCTTTATTTCAATATTTTACATTTAGGAAATACTAAGTGCAAAATTTTATAATTTATTTTACTCTTGCTAGCTCATCAAGTAGTTTCTCATTTAATATTTTAATATGAGTACCCTTCATACCAAGTGATCTAGATTCTATTACTCCTGCACTTTCAAATTTTCTTAGTGCATTTACAATAACAGATCTTGTTATTCCCACTTTATCAGCAATTTTAGATGCCACTAATAATCCTTCTGTACCATCTAATTCATTAAATATATGTTCTACTGCTTCAAGTTCTGAGTAGGATAATGTACCTATGGCTAACTGTACTATAGCTTTCTTTCTTGCGTGTTCTTCTATTTCTTCATTCTTACATCTTAATATTTCTAAACCTACTATAGTAGCGCTATGTTCTGACAACACTAAGTCATCATCTGTAAATGGAGCATTAAACCTAGCTAATAATAAAGTTCCTAATCTTTCTCTATTTCCTACTATTGGTACTATTGTAGTCATCTTGTTATCCATATCACATTCCATGGATTCTTCAAATACACATAGTCCTGTATTAACTAAATTGGCCTTTGTTTCTTCAGCCTTTAGTAATTTATTGTTGTAGCTCTCTGGAAATCTCATTTCTTTAATAACATGATCTCTAACCATATCACACTCAAAACCTGAAGATAGGTCATATCCTAATACTTTACCTCTTCTGCTTATTATATATACATTACAATTTAGTACCTCACTTAATAATGTACATATATCTGTAAAGGCTACTGGCTCATTGCCTGTTTTTTGTAATATCTTATTTAGCATTCTTGTTTTATCTAATAGTGACATTTATTTTCCTCCTTATTTCTTTTAAATTACACTTTATAAATTAACATAACATAACATAACATAAGAATTTTTATAGCACCTATTATAATTTGCACAACTTTGCAAATTTTATGAATTGTTTTTATCACTATATAATAATACCATACTAAGTTCTTCTTTTCAAGTTTTCTTTACTTTTTTCGACATTTTATTCTCTTTTACGACATATCCCATTGTGCGATTTTTAATTTTCTTCAGTCTGTTCTTCAACTTGTTCTTTATATCCACATTCTTTACTAGGACATTGTAACCACTGACCCTTAGTTTTAGTTGACTTTTTCACAAGTAAATTACCACAATCCGGACACTTCTTATTAACTGGCTCCTGCCAACTTACAAAATCACAGTTTGGATAATTAGCACATCCAAAGAATATCCTTCCTTTCTTGCTTTTTCTCACAAGTATTTTTCCACCACATTTAGGACACGCTACCTGCAGTTCTTTTACGATAGGTTTTGTATTCTCACACTCCGGATATCCTGGACATGCCAAAAATCCTCCAAACCTACCTCTTTTTATAACCATCATCTTTCCACATTTATCGCAGGGTACCTCTGATACTTCATCTTCTATTGTTATTTTAGCAATTTCCTTCTCAGCTATTTCTATAGCTACCTTTAAAGGTTCAAAGAACTCTCCAACTACATTTTCCCACTGGCTCTCTCCAAGTTCTATCTTATCGAGTTTTTGTTCCATCTCTGCTGTAAATTCTATATCTACTATTTGTTTAAAATACTCAGAGACTATATCATTAACTATGTTACCAAGTTCAGTTGGTTGTAATATTTTCTTCTCTCTCTCTATATATTGTCTACTTAGCAGGGTAGAAATAGTGGGTGCGTAGGTACTTGGTCTTCCAATTCCATTCTCTTCTAATGTTTTAACCAATGATGCCTCTGAGAATTTTGCTGGTGGTTGTGTAAAATGTTGTTTACCTTCAACTCCCAAATTATCCAACTCATATCCCTCCTCTAAAAGAGGTAGCCTTTGTTCTTTTTCTTCATCATTGTTATAAACTTTTTTGAAACCATCAAATACAGTAGTTGATCCTGTAGCCCTTAATGTGTACTTTGTATTTTTTATATCAATACTTGTACTTTCATAAATATGATTCTCCATCTGACTGGATATAAACCTTTCCCAAATCAATTTGTAAAGCTTATATTGTTCTAATTTCAGATTATTCTTCGCCTTATCTGGAGTAATCTCAATGCATGTGGGTCTAATAGCTTCATGAGCATCTTGTGCACTCTTTTTTGTATTATAATTTCTGGTATTTTCCGGAATATACTTTTCTCCAAATCTCTCTTTAATAAATTCCTTAGTCAAACCCTGCGCTTCCTCTGATACCCTTACAGAATCTGTTCTCATATAGGTTATTAAGCCCACTGTGCCATATCCACTTACTTCCATACCTTCGTATAATTGCTGTGCTACAGACATTGTTTTCTTGGTTGTAAAATTCAACTTTTTATAAGCATCTTGTTGCATAGTACTTGTAGTAAATGGTGCTAATGGACTCTTAGTCTTAGTTGTTTTCTTTATCTTACTTATTATAAAGGTTCCTTTTAATAATTCATCTATTATTAAGTTGGCCTCTTTTTCATTTCTAACTACAGCTTTCTCATTATTTATTAGAGCAAGCTTTACTAGCAATTCTTTCTTTTCCTTGGCTAACTTTAATTTGCTTTCTATTGACCAATATTCCTCTGCTATAAACTTATTTATTTGTTTTTCTCTATCACATATAATTTTCAAAGAAACAGATTGTACCCTACCAGCACTTAATCCCCACTTTATTTTTTTCCACAATATAGGACTGATTTTATAACCCACCAGTCTATCAAGCACTCTCCTTGCTTGTTGTGCATTTACCAAACTTTGATTTATGACCCTTGGATTTTTTATGGCATTCTTAACCGCTGATTTTGTTATTTCGTTAAATTCAATTCTACACTTATCATTCTCATCAAGCTTTAACGCCTTTGCTAAATGCCATGAAATCGCCTCTCCCTCTCTATCAGGGTCTGTTGCAAGATAAATCTTGTCACATTTCTTTGCATTTCGCCTTAAAATCTCAAGTATATCGCCCTTTCCTCTAATAGTAATATACTTAGGAGCATAGTTGTTCTCTATATCAACACCTAATTGACTTTTAGGTAAATCTCTCACATGTCCCATAGTAGCCTCAACCACATAATTAGGTCCTAAATATTTTTTTATTGTTTTTACCTTAGTAGGAGACTCCACTATAACTAATTTCTGTCCCATATTATTCCTCCAAACAAGTTGAAAAATGTATATTTATAAACCTAAAACCTAATATTAAAACTTTACATAGAAGTTCATATCTATACACTTAACCCCAAAATTAATCTGCATTTCAAATAATAACTCATATAAATGCTTTATGTCAATATTGGTTAGTTTTACTATTTCATTTATGTGCATGGGTCTATCACTTAATATCTCTATAATTTTGCATATATTTGTATCAATATTTTTTTCTGCCGTCATTGCTTTATTATTATTTCTTTTCACTTTATATATTCCTATTAAAAATAATAAATCCTCAATATCTGTATATGGTATTGCGCCATCTTTTATAAGTTTGTTAGTTCCTAAACTTAACTCAGAAAATATAGATCCTGGCACCGCAACTACATCTCTACCCTGTTCCGCAGCCATTCTAGCCGTAATTAATGACCCACTTTTTATAGTTCCTTCCACCACAACCACTAAATCGCTTAATCCACTAATTATTCTATTTCTTTGAGGAAAGTTCCTACTTAAAGGCTGCGTTCCTGGTAAAAACTCACTTATTATACACCCTTGATTTATTATTTTTTCATATAAATAACTATTTGATTTTGGATAGATTACATCAACTCCGCATCCTAAAACTCCACATGTAAACTTTTTATTCTTAAGTGCTATCTCATGACATATTGAATCTATACCCCTTGCTAAACCACTAATAAGGTTTATATCCACCTCCCCAAGTTCCTTGCTTATAGTTTCTGCAACCTCTCTTCCATAAATAGTACACTCCCTAGCACCTACTAAAGCTATAGATTTCTTATTCTCATTCAGCGGTTCTATATTGCCTTTATAAAATAAAATATAGGGACTATTTTCTATTTCCCTTAACTTGTAGGGGTAGTTCTTATGATTTATTGTTACATATTCAATATTATTTTTGTGCAAGTTTTCTTTTAACTCCTTTATATAACTTATATCCCATGCTAATTTTAAGGCTAGTTTAAGCTTTTCACTGGTAAATTCTTCGTAATTGTCGAATATAGCCTCATATAATTCCTTTGTACTATTTACCACACTTAATAAGTCTAACTTAGCTTTATTAGATATTCTAGCTAAAGCAAGCCATAAATCATATTCTATCACAAAAGTACCTCCTAATTTTAAATTATTTCTCCATTTATAAATCTCCTATAATTTAAAGCCTCTATAACATGAGCCTTCTCCACATTTTCAGCCCCATCTAAGTCAGCTATTGTTCTTGAAATCTTTAAAATTCTATTGTATGCCCTCACACTTAAATTGAACTTAGAATACATTTGTTCTAATATTTTTGAACTCTCCTTTGACAACCTACAATACTCCTTTATTTCTTTATTCCCCATTAAACTATTAGTTTTATTATTTAAACCTCTATATCTATAACTTTGCACTTTTCTTGCATCAACTATTCTATTTTTTATTTCTCTAGAGCTTTCGCCCCCTCCATAATTATTTATATCCTGGTAATCGATGCCATCTACTGATACAAACATGTCTATTCTATCTAAAAAGGGACCCGATAATTTATTAATATATTTCTTTCTCACATGCTCTTCACAAGTACACTTCTTCCTGTTTGTTCCAAAATATCCACACAAGCACGGATTCATAGCGCATACAAGCATGAAATTAGCAGGATACTCAACAGATCCATTAGCTCTGTTAATTCTTATAATCTTTTCTTCTAAGGGTTGCCTTAATAACTCAAGAGTAGATTTTTTAAATTCTAAAACCTCATCCAAAAACAATACTCCATTATGCGCTAAACTAATTTCTCCTGGCACTAGTTTTCTCCCTCCTCCAACTAATGCAATAGGTGTACTAGTATGATGCGGACTTCTAAATGGTCTATCAATAACCATGGACTTTTCCTTGCTCAAATCACCATAAACACTATTTATCTTTGTAACCTCTAAAAGTTCATCATAACTAAGTTCAGGCATAATGCTTTTTATTCTATTGGCTAACATAGATTTACCAGATCCAGGTGGGCCAAACATCATGATAGAATGTGCCCCCGCTACAGCTATTTCCAAAGCTCTCTTAGCACTTTCTTGACCATATATTTCATTAAAATCAATTAAGCTTTTACTACCATTAAATACCACTTCCCCACTATGAGGCATTAAATCCCTATACATAAGAAAATTGATCACTTGGCTTAATTCATCAAAGGGGAATAGATTTACATCCTTAAGAAGAGTACTCTCTCTCAAATTATCTACAGGTATTATGAGCTCTTTAATCCCCTTTGCTCTTGCCTCTATACCCAATGCCAATACACCCTTAACACCTTTTATTCCCCCAGATAGAGATAATTCTCCCACAAACAAAAGTTTCTCATAATTTTCAACTTTTATTTGATCAGAAGCAATTAATATACCTATTGCTATTGGCAGGTCAAATAAGGATCCTTCTTTTCTCAAATCCGCCGGAGCTAAGTTTATAGTTATATGTCCCAAGGGCATCTCATAACCTTGATTTACAATAGCTGCCCTTACTCTATCCTTTGATTCCTTAATAGATGTATCTCCTAAACCAACAATATTAAAGGTTGGTAATCCCCTAGATATATCTATTTCAACCCTTACTAAACTACCTTCTATTCCATTAAAAGAAGCACTTAAAATTTCTACTGACATTTCTTCACCACCACTTATATTTTTTTACATTATTGACCAGAATTAAGATAAATATAGTTTTAAACTATAAATTATTTAATATTTATTTTTATAGAGATTAATAAAATTTTTTTTATTAATCTTTTGACCTTATAGACTTATAAAAATATATTTATTAATCCCATAATCTTATATGACTATAAAATATCTTAATTAAATAAAAAGGAGGTTTTGTTAATGAAATGTTTCAATAAATCAATAGGTTCCTATGGTGAAACCTTGGCAGAAAGCCATTTAAAGTGTCTAGGATATACCATTCTTCATAAAAATTTCACATGCTCCTTAGGAGAAATTGACATAGTCTGCCGTAAAGATAATATTATTTGTTTTGTAGAGGTTAAAAGCAGGTTCTCCAATACCTTTGGTCACCCATGTGAGGCAATTAATTATAAAAAAAGAATTCAATTGCTTAAACTCTCTAAGTACTATATTCATAAATTTAATTTAAGAAACTTTAATTATAGATTTGATGCTTTAGAAGTATCTTTTGATATGAATTATTCGACCCCAATTATAAACTTTATTACGGACGCTTTTAGATTTTATTGAATTTAATTAATTTTAAAAAATAAAAGGAATGCATTTACTACTTTCTGCATTCCTTTTGGCTTAAATTTAAATAATACTATTTAAAAAACTTTCTCTATGTATATCGGTTATTCCATATTTCTTAATGGATTTTATATGTTCTTCAGTGCCATATCCCATGTTCTTACAAAATCCGTATTGAGGGTATTTTTTATGCTCTTCTTTCATGATTTCATCCCTATATACCTTAGCTATTATTGATGCACATGCAATATTAAAACTTTTAGTATCACCCTTTATTACAGCTTCATTATTACCATGATAATATTTTGCTTTATAACCATCACTTAAAACTAAGTCACATTTAACTCCTAAATTTTCAATAGCTTCTAAGAACACCATATGATTGCAGTAAGCAATGCCCTTTTCATCTATGTCCTTATTACTCTTAACTGCTATACTATAGGAAATAGCCTTTTCCTTTATTATCTCTGCTAGCTCTTTTCTAAGTTCATCTTTTACTTTCTTGGAATCGTTAATTCTAAGTATAAGTTCCTTTTCATCTTTGTAATCCAGCTCCATTACAACTGCTACTGCAACAATAGGTCCTGCCAGTGGCCCTCGTCCAACTTCATCCACCCCTGCCACTATCTTATATTCTCCAAAAGATTTATCAAAACTATACATCTTCTTAACACGATTTATTTCATTATATAAATTTTCCTTAGCTCTTTTAAGCCTACTACCTAATAATTGAACTCCTTTTCTAGAGTCCATTATAAGAAGATTTATGATTTCTTCTATTTCATAATACTCTATTTTTCTTATATTTTCTTCTATTTCGATTATGTTTTTCCTTATTTCTACAATGCTGTGATTTAAAGCTCCCTTCATAGAAGCTATCCTTTGATTCATTTTATATTCTGTCCATTGATATTCCACCTAATTTGCCACCTCTAAATTCATCTAGTAGCATTACAGATAATCTATTATAATCAATGTTTCCACCGGAAATAACCATTCCTCTTTTTTTAGCTATCATATCTAAAATTTCTAAAGTTTCCTGTGATATTTCAGATAATTTATATCTCTCCTTCAGTCTTTCTGGATAATACTGTGCTAGTTTCTCCACAAGCTTATATGCCAATTCTTCTATATCCATTATTTCATCCTTAATTGCTCCCGTAAGTGCTAAATTCAATGCTATTTCTTGATCTTGAAATTTAGGCCAAAGTACACCTGGTGTATCAAGCATTTCAATACCAACCTTAGTCTTTATCCATTGATTGTTTTTAGTAACTCCCGGTCTATCTCCTACCCTAGCAATCTTGTTTTTAGCCATTTTATTTATAAATGAGGATTTACCCACATTAGGTATACCTACAACCATTACTCTAGTAGTAAGATCTAGTACACCTCTTTTTCTTAATCTTTCAATTTTATCCTTAAATAGCTCATCTATTACAGGTTTAATTTGATTTAAACCTTTTCCCATAATACTATTGGTTAAAATAACTCTTACGTTATCATTTTCCAACTTCTTAATCCATTCCCTTGTAACTGTCGGATCACTTAAATCACACTTATTTAAAAGTATTATTCTGGGTTTATCCTTACATATCCTCTCTATATCCGGATTAGCACTAGCTCTTATTATTCTAGCATCTCTTATCTCTATAACAGCATCAACTAATTTTAGATTTTCAGTTATTTGTCTTCTCGTTTTTGCCATATGCCCTGGATACCAGTTTATAGCCATAATATACACCCTTTCTTTTCCATTAATTTTTCGTATATAAAAAATGGGACTATACAGCCCCATTCTCTTATAATCTCTCTTTAACTTTAGCAGCTTTACCAACTCTATCTCTTAGATAGAATAATTTAGCTCTTCTTACTTTACCTTTTCTAGTTACTTCGATTTTATCGATAACTGGAGAGTTCATTGGGAAAGTTTTTTCAACACCACAGTTGTAAGCTACTCTTCTAACTGTGAAAGTTTCTCTTAATCCGCCATTTTGAATTTTAAGAACTGTTCCTTCAAAAACTTGGATTCTTTGTTTAGCGCCCTCTGTAATTCTGATGTGAACTTTTACACTGTCACCCACATTGAATTCTGGTAAGTCACTTCTTAATTGTTCTGCTTCTATTGATCTTATTATATCTAACATATGTACTACCTCCCCGATAAATATTTAGATGTTCTTAACACTATTTTGTGACAGCGGACCATCCGGATTAGCACGAATGTAATTTTACCATAAATACATTAATATTTCAATGTTTTATTTAAAAATTTTTAATATCTTTTCATCCTCTTTAGATAGCAGAATTTTTTTATATAAGTCATGTCTATATTTCCTAGTTATTTCTAATGATTCATATCGTCTCCATTTTCTTATGTTTTCATGGTGACCTGATAATAAGACTTCTGGCACTCTCATATCTTCAAAAATCTCTGGTCTCGTATACTGTGGATACTCTAAAACTCCATTATAAAAAGATTCTTCTTCATAACTAACATTAGATGACAAGACCCCCGGAATAATCCTACATATACTATCCACTATAGCGATACACGCCATTTCCCCCCCAGTAAGTACAAAATCACCAAGTGATATTTCTTCATCAATATATTTTCTAGCTCTCTCGTCAATTCCTTCATAATGTCCACATAAAAATATTAACTCAGATTCTTTAGCAAGGTTCTTAGCAACCTCTTGTGTGAAAGTCTTTCCTCTAGGTCCTAAATATATTACCCTGCCCTTATTGCTGTTCTTAAGTTCCTTTATAGCGTCTACTATTGGCTGTGCAGTCATAAGCATTCCCGCTCCACCACCATATGGATAATCATCTACTTTTTTATGCTTATTTTTAGAAAAATTTCTTATATCCATTGCCTTAATATCTATTATATTCTTCTCCATAGCTCTACCAATAATACTATGATTAAATATATTAAACATTTCTGGAAATAAAGTTAAAATATCTATCTTCAATTACATCCACTCACTTACTGGCTTTATTACTATTCTAGAATTTTCAATATCAATTAAAGTAACAATAGATTCTAATGCAGGAATTAGCAGTTCCTCTTTGCCATCTTTAATCCAATATACATCATTGCTTCCTGTTTGTAATACATCATATACAGGTCCTAGTTCCTTGCCATCTTCATCAAATACATTGCATCCTATTAAATCAGCTATGTAATGCTCTCCCTCTTCCAACTTTAGAGCATCCTCTCTATGTACTGATATATATTTATTTTTATATGGCACAGTGTCTTCTACGCTATCAATTCCTTCTATCTTTAATATAACTCTATCTTTTTGAAGTTTACAACTCTGAAGATTTCTTTCTACCCCATCTATGAAAAACTTTTTAAGCTCCTTAAACCTCTTAGGATCGTTAGTGAAAGATATCACCTTAACCTCCCCTTTTAATCCATGAGCCTTAGTTATCTGTCCTACAACTAAATATTCTTTCATACCTATCTCTCCTTTTAATCTATCTTTTATTTTTATATTTTACTATTTTCGCAGACTTTTTAAAGTACCTAGTTTAATCCTTATATTAATTGAAAAATCATGCTATTTACTTTGTATATTATAACATAAAATAAGAGTCAGGTTTCCCTAACTCTTATTTTATGTAATTAAATAATTTCTACAACAACTCTTTTGTTTTCCTTTATAGCAGCTGCCTTAACAACAGTTCTAATAGCCTTAGCTACCCTACCTTGTTTACCAATAATTTTTCCCATATCTTGTTGAGATACTTTAAGCTCTAAAATTATTGAATTCTCACCTGCTACTTCTTTGACATCTACCATTTCTGGATTGTCTACTAGTGATTTAGCTATTACCTCTAATAATTCTTTCATGAGATAATCCTCCAATCATTATTTACAAAGGCCAGCGTTGTTTAAAAGTCTTTTAACTGTATCTGAAGGTTGAGCACCATTTTTTAACCATTGTGCTACTTTTTCTTCATTAAACTTTACAGTTGCAGGCTCAGTTAATGGATTGTAATATCCGATTTCCTCGATGAATCTACCATCTCTAGGACATCTTGAATCAGCTATAACAACTCTATAAAAAGGAGCTTTGTGTGCACCCATTCTTTTTAATCTCATTTTAACTGCCATTTAAAATTCCACCTCCTTTAAAGTGACTATATAACTATATATAAAAATATAATTAACAATTTATTAAATTTTGAAAGGTAGTTTGCTAAGCAAGCCTTTTTTGCCGCCTTTTTGCATACCCTTCATCTGTTTCATCATCTTCCTCATCATTTCAAACTCCTTAAGGAATTTGTTTAATTGTTGCACAGTTGTTCCAGACCCCTTTGCAATTCTCTTCTTTCTTCCTGATGATGAAGACACTAAGCTAGGATTTTTCCTTTCTTTGGCTGTCATGGAGTTTATCATTGCCTCTTTTTTAGCAATTTCCTTCTCGCCCTCTGAAAGGTCGACTCCTTCTAACTGTTTAGAGTTAATCCCAGGAATCATTTCTACTAATTTATTTAAAGGTCCTAACTTTTTCATTTGACCCATAGTAGTTAAGAAATCATCAAAGTTAAAATCATTATTTAACATCTTGTTTCCTAGCTCTAAGGCTTCTTTTTCATTTATTGCAGCTTGAGCTTTTTCTATCAAAGTAAGCATATCGCCCATACCAAGTATTCTTGAAGCCATTCTGTCAGGATGAAAAGTTTCTAAATCACTCATTTTTTCACCTAAACCAATATATTTCACCGGTTTACCAGTCATAGCTTTAATTGATAGTGCTGCACCACCCCTAGTATCGCCATCTAATTTAGTTAAGATCACTCCTGTCACATCTAGAGCATCGTCGAAGCTCTTAGAGACATTTACTGCATCTTGCCCTGTCATAGAATCAACTACTAGCAATATTTCATCTGGTTTTACTTCTTCTTTAATGTTTTTTAATTCGTCCATTAAAATCTCATCAATATGTAATCTACCCGCTGTATCAATTATGACTACGTTTTCTCCACTACTTTTAGCATACTCTATAGCTGCCTTTGAAATATCAACTGGACTAACCTTATCACCCATTGTAAACACTGGTATATCTATTTGTTTCCCCACAACCTGTAATTGCTTAACGGCTGCCGGTCTATAAACGTCACAAGCTACTAAAAGAGGTTTCTTATTCATTTTCCTAAGACTCAATGCTAATTTACCACACATGGTAGTTTTACCAGCACCTTGAAGACCTGCTAACATTATAACAGTCATTCCCTTAGATGAAAACTCTATTTTACTCTCTGTAGTACCCATTAAGTTAGTTAATTCTTCATTAACTATTTTTATAACTTGCTGTCCTGGAGTAAGGCTTTCTAAAACCTCAGATCCCATACACTTCTCACTAACTATTTTTACAAAATCCTTTACGACCTTGAAATTTACATCAGCTTCAAGTAATGCAAGTTTCACTTCCCTCATAGCTTCTTTTATATCTTTTTCAGTAAGCTTACCCTTACCCTTTAATTTCTTAATAGTATCCTGTAATTTCGAGGATAGGCCTTCAAACACCATAAGAACCTCCTAATTCAAATCATTTATTAAGTTTCTTATATCTGTAATTACATCCTTACTTTCTGTATCTCTATAAGTCTCTACTAATATATTCAAGTCTTTATCTATTAACTTCTTTATATTCTGTAATTCAGTATCTTTTGTCATCAAGCACAACTTGGCTTCATACCCTAAGAGTAATTTTTCACATCTTTTTATTAAATCATGATTTGCTTGCCTACTTGTCTTAGTGTTTTCTGATAGTTCAGCTAATGACAAATCATTATTAAAATATAGATCCATAATATCTCTTTGCTTTTCTGTAAGCAATACTCCATAAATGTCTAATAAAATTGACATTTGTATTCGCTTATCCATAACATCACCTTACTTACAAAATATATATTATCAAAAGATTATTTGTATGTCAAGTGTTTTTACTTAACACCGTTATTTTTTTTAGTTATGAAGTGAATTTCTTATAATAATGCCTCTGCATATTCCATTGCATTAAATTCTTGAAGATCCTCTACCCCTTCACCAACACCGACAAATTTAACGGGTATTCCTAATTGATTTTTAATTGATATTACGATTCCGCCTTTAGCTGTACCATCCAACTTAGTTAATACTATCCCATCGATCTTGCTCACTTCCATAAATTGTTTAGCTTGTTGCACAGCATTTTGTCCAGTTGTAGCATCCAAAACTAACAATGTTTGTTTTCTAGCCTCTGAATATTCTCGCTCAATTACCCTGTTAATCTTAGATAGCTCATCCATTAGATTCTTTTTGTTATGAAGTCTTCCAGCTGTATCACAAATTAAAACATCTGTTTTTCTTGCTTTAGCTGCCTGTATTGCATCAAATACAACAGCTGCTGGATCTGATCCTTCTTTATGCTTTATAAGCTCAACCCCAGCCCTATTGCCCCAAATTTCTAGTTGTTCAATGGCTGCTGCTCTAAATGTATCCGCTGCTGCTAATAATACTTTTTTGTTTTCACTTTTTAGCTTAGATGCTATTTTGCCTACAGATGTAGTTTTCCCAACTCCATTAACTCCAATTACTAATACAACCTCTGGTCCTTCATAAACATCAATTTTAGTTTCTTCATTTGCACCCATCATTTCAGCTATTACAGCTTTAAGACAAGGTTTTACCTCACCTACATCATTAACTTTTTCCTGTCTGATTTTCACTCTTAATTTCTCTATTATATCCATGGTAGTCTCTATACCTACATCTGCAGTAATTAACACTTCTTCTAATTCTTCATATAAATCATCATCTATGGTAATAGCTAAATTTAATACCTGGTTTATTTTATCAGTTAGATTATCTCTAGTCTTTGATAAACCATTCTTTAGTTTGTCAAAAAAATTTCCAAACATCTTTAAACTCCTCCTATACTATGCCACTAGCTAAATCAACAGAAACTACTTTTGATACACCCTTTTCTTCCATAGTTACCCCATATAGTGTATTACTTACGGACATTGTTCCCTTTCTATGAGTAATAACTATAAACTGTGTTCTATCAGAAAATTGCTTTAAAAATTCAGCATATCTATTAATGTTAGCATCATCTAAAGCAGCTTCTATTTCATCTAGTATGCAGAATGGGGTTGGCTTCATTTTTAATATTGCAAATACTAAGGCAATAGCAGACAATACCTTTTCTCCACCTGACATTAAATTTATATTTTGAAGTTTCTTTCCTGGTGGTTGAACATTAATATCAATTTTACCCGTTAACTCATCGCCCTCTGCTAATATCAAATCTGCACTTCCACCCTTAAATAATTCCTTGAAGGTTTCATCAAAATTCTTATTTAACACCGCTAGTTTTTCTGTAAATACCTCCTTCATCTTTGTGGTTATATCTTCTATTACTTCCTCAATTTCTCCTTTTGCACTTAATAAATCTTCTCTCTCTGCATTCATAAATGTAAATTTTTCTTTTATTTCTTTATATTCCTCAATTGCTCCTACATTTACTAATCCCATGGCAGAAATTCTTGTTTTTATCTCGTTAATTTCAGCTCTTAACTTGTTAAAATCTAATTCTTCCACTGCATACTCAGAGGCCTCTGCGTAGGTTAAATTGAAATCCTCATTTAACTTATTATAGTAGTAATCTCTTTCAGTTTCTAGTTTAGCAAGTATCATACATTGCTTATTAAGTTCCTTATCAAATTTGCCAATTACATTAGAAAGTTCCTCTAGTTTATCGCTGTGATTTCTTATAAAATCCTTAACTTTAACTTTTTCCACTTCTATATCTTTAATTTCTTCTTCTAATATAATTATTTCTAAGTTTATCTCATGGATAAGGTTTTCCTTATATTTAATATTGCTTCTAAATATTTCTTTCGACTTATTATTTAACTCTAATTCCTTCATAAGCTTACCTATATTCTCATCATATCCTACAGTTTCCTTATGAATTCTTTCCAAGTCTTTGCTTTTAGATACTAAAATCTCATCCACCTTAGCCTTATTAATTTTATAATCTGTAAGCTCTTCCTTGTATTCATTAATATTGTCCAGGGTGCTTTTAACCCTGTCCTCTAAATTTCTCATAGCAGAGATTACTTCTTCATATTTCCTTTTACAGTTCTGTAAATACTCTTCTTCTTCATTTAAATTTTCTTTATTATTTGCTAATCTATCTACAAGAGAATTCAGTAATCTATGCTTTTCATTTAACAATATCTCAGTTTTTTTATTTTCCTCAATAATTATGGAAATTCGTGATTCAATTTTAACAAGTTCTATTTTATTAAAATGTATTTTATCTCTTAAATCCAAATTATATTCATCAATTTCCTCTATACCCTTTATAATACTCTTTATATTAGTTGTTATTTCTTTTAAGTTTAATAAAAGTTCATTATGTCTTTCTTCTAATTCTTTGATTTCTCTTTTTCTACTTATAATGCTAGTTGATTTATGAAATGTATTACCTCCAGTTAAAGATCCACCTGGATTAATAACTTCTCCTTCTAATGTAACAATTCTAAAGCTAGTATTAGTTTTCTTAGCTATATATAAGGCATCATCCATGGTCTTAGCTATAGCAACATTGCCCAAGGCATATTCTATAGCCTTTGTAAATTTACCTTCATAGGAAATAAGTTCACTTGCAACTCCCACAAATCCACTATAGCCTACTATATCTTTACTAAGGCTTAGGCTTTTGCCCCTTATTATATCTAAGGGTAAAAATGTTCCTCTACCTATGTTATTCTTCTTTAAGTAGTTTATCAAAATCTTTGCATCCTCTGAGGATTTTGTAATTACATTTGATATTCCAGCTCCTAAAGCTATTTCTATAGCTACCTCATGTTGCTTTTCAACCTCTATAACTTCCCCTAGAACATAGCAATTATTACTTAAGTCTTTAATATTTCCACTTTTAATATGTGTCATTAATACTTTAATAGCCCTAGTATATCCCTCAAACTGTTTTTGTAAATTAGTTAAAACAGTTTTATTTGCCTCAACCTTATTTAAACTTTTAGTAAAATCCCTTTGTATGTTTTCATTATTAATTAATTTACTTCTCATTTCATCTAACTGCTTTTTATTGAAATTTAATTCCTTTTCATTATCAGAAATCTCTTCTTTGATTTTACTTTTTTCATTTCCAAGTATATTTTCAGTATTTTTATTTATTTTTAAATTTCCTAAAAAGTCTTCACACTGTATTTTTAAATTTTCTATTTCTTTTTGTAAAGATTCTATATCTCTGTTTATATTCATAATAATATTATTTTTAACCAGTATAGAGTTGTTTAAATTAATTTCATTACTCTTGTACCCTTGAAGAGCTTCATTTTCAGTTTTAACAGAGTTATCCATGGCATTAATTAAATTTTCTAATTCATTAATCTTTAGTAAAATTTCATCCTTGGAGCCACTAATTTCTAATAATTCTAACTCTTGCTGTTTTGTAAGCTCAATAGCATTTCTATGTTTTAGGTTTAATTCATCTATGGCACTATTACTACTTGAAATAAAGTTTATTATATTATTTATCTTCTCTTGTAAAACCCTTACTTGAGAATCAGTTTCCTGTTTCAAGGTTTTCTTTTTGTAATACTCATCTTGCTTTATGCTGTTTTCATATTCATATTTCTCAAGTTCTTTACTAAAGTACTGACTTTTATCTTTAAATTCATCCTTGACACCTGAATTATTCGCTATATCTTCATTTGCTTTTTCAATATCTACATTAACATTTTCAATCTTGGAGTCTATATTTACTACTCTATCAACAATTGAGTTTATTTCTTTTATTTTCAAGTCTTCAGATAGGGTCAAGAACTCCTTGGCCTTTTCCATCTCTACTCGCAAAGGCTCTATTCTATCTTCATAGGTACCAATAATATCATTTATTCTAATTAAATTCTGCGATGTATTATACAGCCTCTTTTCAGCCTCTTCTTTCCTATTTTTAAATTTAACTATTCCAGCAGCCTCTTCTAAAAGTGCTCTTCTTTCCTCTGGTCTGCCGCTTAACACCGCCTCTATTTTACCTTGTCCAATTAAGGAATATCCCTCTTTACCTATACCTGTATCCATAAATAGCTCTTGAATATCTTTTAACCTACATTTGTTATTGTTTATATAATATTCACTTTCTCCGGATCTATATAGTCTTCTTGTAATCTTAACATCAGAATAGTCTATATCAAGAGCCCTCTCATCGTTATTAATTGTGATGGACACTTGAGCAAGTCCTACAGGTTTTCTAAATTGAGTTCCAGCAAAAATTACATCTTCCATCTTGGCTCCCCTAAGATTTTTAATGCTTTGCTCACCTAGTACCCACCTTACCGCATCTGTAACATTGCTTTTTCCGCTTCCATTTGGACCAACAACAGCAGTAATTCCACTTTCAAATTGCAATTCTATTTTATCTGCAAAGGATTTAAAGCCCCTTATTTCTAATGATTTTAGAAACATATTAAAGCCACCTACTTAAACCATAGATACAAATGTAACTACAATAAATACTACCAACATTGAAATTGCAACTATTTTGGTTAATTTTTCTCTTTGTTTTTTTCTCATATTATCCACTCCTAAATACATTTATATAAAGATAGTTTATATTATTTTTAACAAAATATCAAACTAAGATTCCATAACGAAAAAACCATCTTACGCGTTTTTTTCATTATGGAACTTAATTAATAAATAGCTTGTAAAAAATCTTTTTCACTTAACTCATAATTTAAATTATTACTCTTAATTTTTATACTTTTTCTTGGAATACCTTCCTCTTGGATCACGATAATTTTTTTGTCACTATACCTTTCCTTTAACTTATTAAAATAACTCTTACCATTTGCATAGAGCTTTGATATGTCTCTCTTATTTATATAAATTACAATTTCATCTGAAACAGCATTATCTTTTATAATAAATTCTATCATGTCAACAAATACATTAGCTTCTACAAGCTCTCTAAAAGCTTGATGGAATGGTCCTGCAACTATTTCCGCACCCTCATTTATTTCTTCAGTAGTTTGAAGTCCTAACCTTATTACACCTATGTTATTTGCTGTTAACATTCCGTATATTATCTTGCTTATATTAACCGCCTCTTCTAAACTATAAGGCACATACAATCCGTTGAAATACATCTTTTCCATGGGTGTGTTTTTTACGGTTAATGCAGGATATATTCTGCATATATGGGGTTTCATGCTAATAACTTTCTTAGTAGTTTCAATATCCTTTTCTAAATTATCACCAGGAAGCCCTAACATTATTTGATGCCCTAAAGTTATACCATAGTTTTTTATTAATCTAGATGCACTTTCTACCTGCTTAGCATCATGACCTCTTCCAGATTTAATTAAAACCTCATCATCTAAACTTTGTACACCTAACTCAATTATATCCACAGAATATTTTTTAAGATGTTCTAAAATTAAAATATCTATAGCATCTGGCCTTGTGGATAACCTGATTTTATGTATTCTGCCACTGTCCTTATACTCCTTTGCAACCCCTAATAAACTTCTTTGTTTCTCAATATCAATAGCTGTAAATGTTCCTCCAAAGAAAGATACCTCTATGATAGATGCCTCATGCTTATTATTCTCTATTGTCCTTAAGTATTCCTCAATAGTTTCTCTTACATAGATTGAATCTACTACGTCCGAACTTCCTGTTATGCTATCTTGATTGCAGAATACACAATCATGAGGACATCCTTCATGGGGGACAAATATTGGAATTATATAGTGTTTTTTATTCATTTTCACTCTCCCTATTCTCCATAGTTTCAAGCAATATTTTAGCAGCATTCTGCTCTGCTTCTTTTTTGCTAAAGCCTACTCCCCTAGATTTAGTTTCCCCATTAATTATAAGTTCCACCTCAAAGGTAGGTCTATGTGCAGGTCCCTCAGAGTTTATCAAGTTATATGTAATTGATATTTCCCCCTTGCTTTGTATAACTTCTTGTAGTTTTGTTTTATAATCTAATATTATCTTATTTGAAACTGCTCTTTCCATTATGTCCTTAAAATTTATTATGATAAAATCTCTTGCCGCTTCTAATCCGCTATCTAAATATATAGCTGCAATAAGAGCCTCTACGCAGTCTGCTAATATAGAATTTCTTTCCCTACCACCTGTAAGTTCTTCCCCCTTACTCATAAGCATATACTTTCCTAAAGACAAATTTTGAGCTATTTCATATAATGAATTTTCACAAACAATAAGAGATCTTATTTTGGTTAAATCTCCCTCAGATTTTTCCTTATATCTTCTAAATAGATATTCTGTTATTGTTAATTCTAGTACTGCATCTCCTAAATATTCTAGTCTTTCATTATACTCAACTTGTCTCTTCTGATTTGCATAGGAACTATGGGTAAGTGCTATTTTTAAAATAGACTTGTTATTAAAACTTATAGATAAATACTTTTCTAATTCATCCATAGAATTTATTTGTTTATACATCCTTTCTCTCCTCTTCTCTAAATCTCTAAATCTCTAATTAAAATCTTATTAAAAAATCCCGCATATAGCGGGATTTAATTACTCTTCTATACGTGTCTTTATGTATTCAACAACGTCACCAACTGTAGCAACCTTCTCTGCCGCTTCATCGGGCACTTCCACGTCAAACTCTTCTTCTATAGCCATTATAAATTCTACCACATCTAATGAATCAGCACCTAAATCATCGGCAAAAGACGCCTCCATTGTAACCTCATTCTCATCCACATTTAAATGTTCTACTATTATAGCTTTAATTTTTTCAAATACCATAACTTCGCCTCCAAAACTTCTTACTAAACTATTAATAATTTCTTTCATAAATAAATATTAATAGTTTTAACATATTTCTTCAAGTGTTATTTTATATATTTCTAATTTTATTGTTAAAACATATAGTTTATAATACCTTTAGATACTTATATTATATTAAAACAGTAGTATTTTATTCTCATTTTCAAATGATTATTCTTTTATTTTTTCATCTTGAAGTTTCACATCCTCTTCTATATATGAGGATATGATCTCTATTATCTTATTATCATGGAATACCTTCGCTTGTCTTATAGCATTTTTTAATGCCTTTGCATCAGAACTTCCATGGGCTTTAATACATATAGATTTAACTCCTAAAAATCCTGCTCCGCCATATTCCTTGTAATCATAATCTTTTTTGAATTTTGCAAATACAGATTTTAATAAAACTCCACCTATTTTAGTTTTAAAGCTTGAATATATTTCTTCCTTTAGAACTGAAAATATATTTCCTGCTACACCTTCGATAGTCTTTAACACTGTATTACCAACAAATCCATCACATACTAGCACATTAACATCACCTAGTGGTATATCTCTAGGCTCAACATTACCAACAAAATTAATAGGTGATTCCTTTAATATTTTATGTACTTCCTTAGTAAGTGCATTGCCTTTTTCTTCCTCTGTGCCTATGTTAATAAGTCCTATAGTCGGATTGCTAACCTTCATAACAGTTTCAAAATATGCCTTACCCATAAGTGCAAATTGCTCTAAATTCTTAGGTTTACAATCAACATTTGCTCCACAATCTATTAACATAAAGTCCCCATTCTTACCTGGCATTATTGGTGCTAAAGCTGGTCTTAATACACCTTTTATCCTGCCTATCATAAGTGTAGCCCCTGTTAGAAGAGCTCCTGTGCTTCCTGCTGAAACAATGGCATCTGCTTCACCATTCTTCACAAGTTCCAAAGCTCTGTTAATGCTTGAATCTTTTTTTCTTCTAATTGCCTTAGTAGGCTCTTCCTCAGTACTTATAACTTCTGAAGCATGTAGTATACTTATTTTCGACCTATCATAATCATATTTATCTAATTCTTTTTGAATTATCTCTAAAGGACCTGTGATGACTATTTCCACCCCATACTCCCTTTGAGCTTGAACTGCCCCTTCAACAATGGATTGAGGTGCATTATCTCCACCCATGCCATCTATTACAACCTTCATGCTATCTCCTCCAATGTACTCGAATATCTTTATTATATATTAATTCACTGATACTTTCCATTAAAAGTTAATAAAAATAAAAGAAAGTCTTTCGACTTTCTTTTCTATTTCTCTGTTGAAACAACTTCTATATTTTTGTAGTATCCACAGCTTTTACATACTCTATGACCTAATTTCATTTCATGACATTGAGGACATTCAACTATACCTGGCATACTTAACTTAAAGTTCTGAGCTCTTCTTTGATCTCTTCTACCATTCGAAGTTTTTCTCTTTGGGTGAGCCATTGTAACACCTCCTTAAAAGCGTATAAGTAAATTATGAATTATTTAAAAATTATTTATCCTTAAATAAATTCTTTAATTTATCAAATCTTGTGTCGACGAAATCTTCTTCTGATTCATCTTCATTAATTTTACTACACAAACAAGTATTTGTGTTAAGATTAGTTCCACATTGAGAACAAAGTCCATTACACTCTTCTTTGCATAATTTTTTAATTGGAAGTGCAAAATCTATAGCATTAAATATTATATAATCAAACTCTATAATATCGACTTCTAAAAAAATAGCATCTTCCTGTTCATCACGTTTCTTAGTGAAATTTTCTTCTAACTTTATATCAAGGTTATAAGTAAAATCACCTAAACATCTTGAACAATTTAGTAATAGCTCGGCTTTTATAGTACCCTTAAAATTAATTTGTTCCTCTTTCCTTGAAAAGATTCCCTCAACATTTATAGGTGATAAAAACTTTACATCCTTACCTACATAAGTTCCGTCACAATTTTGTATTTGTTCTTGAACTTTATATGTACTGCGTTGCTTTTTAAGTAGTTCTGTAATATCAAACTTCATATTCAACTACCTCTTTTATTTTTCTTAAGATTTAAACCTTAATATATAAGATAATATATTATCTTTATACTGTCAAGTAAAAAACCTTTATACCCTACAACGTACATGAGTTATTATATAAATAATACAAATAAAAGTCAAGATTATTTTATAATTTCAAAAGATTTTGGGCAGAAATTCTACCCAAAATCTTAAATATCTTTTTATTTAATAATTAAAATACTAATTGCTTAGTATCTCTAGCAATCATTAATTCTTCGTTTGTTGGAATTACAAATACTTTTACTTTTGAGTTTGCTGCACTTATTTCTGCAACCTTACCTCTAACATTGTTTCTTTCAGCATCTAATTGAAGGCCTAGGTAATCCATATCCTTGCATATTTCTGTTCTAGAATCAATTGAGTTTTCTCCTAAACCAGCTGTAAATACTATTACGTCAACACCATTCATAGCTGCTGAATAAGCACCTATATATTGTTTTACTCTATAATGGAATACATCTAAAGCAAGTTCTGCTCTATGATTTCCTTCTTTAGCTGCATTTTCTATGTCTCTAAAGTCTGAACTCACTCCTGAAATTCCTAATACACCTGATTTTTTATTCATTAATACATCAACTTCAGCTGCTGAGATATTCATCTCTTTCATTAAGTATGGTATTATAGCTGGATCTATGTCTCCACATCTAGTTCCCATAACTAATCCTTCAAGTGGTGTGAATCCCATTGATGTATCAATAGATTTACCATTTTTAACAGCTGTTAAACTTGCACCATTTCCTAAGTGACAAGTAATTATTTTTAAGTCTTCTATTTTTTTACCCATAACCTCTGCAACTTTGTCTGATACATATTTGTGAGAAGTTCCGTGCATACCGTATCTTCTTACGCTATAATCAGTGTAAGTTTCATATGGCAACGCATAAATGTATGCGCTTTCAGGCATTGTTTGGTGGAATGCTGTATCAAATACAACAACCATTGGTGTATTTGGCATAAGTGATTTACAAGCATTTATCCCTATTATATTTGCTGGATTATGTAATGGAGCAAGTTTTGCACATGCGTCTAAATTTTTCATTACTTCATCATTAACTACTACAGAGCTTGCATATTTTTCTCCACCATGAACAACTCTATGTCCAACAGCTGCTATTTCATCCATGCTCTTGATTACTCCGTGTTTTTCATCTTTAAGAGCACCTAATACTAATTCTATAGCAACTTGATGATCTTTCATTGGAGTTTTAATTACATATTTTTCTCCATTAGCCTTTTGAGTTAAAATGGATCCTTCTATACCTATTCTTTCTACAAGTCCTAATGCTAAAGCTTCTTCATTTTGCATATCAATTAATTGATATTTTAATGAAGAACTACCACAATTGATTACTAAAATCTTCATGATTCATCCTCCTAAAACTTTTATTATTCCTAATAAGGAATATATTATATATTAATAACTATAATTTAGTTACTTTGAGCTTGAACTGCTGTTAATGCAACAACATTTACTATATCTTCAACGTTGCACCCTCTTGATAGATCATTAATTGGTTTTGCAAAGCCTTGACATACTGGACCTACTGCTTCTGCCTTTGCAAATCTTTGAACTAACTTGTATCCAATATTACCTGACTGTAAATCTGGGAATATTAGTATGTTAGCTTTTCCAGCCACCTTACTGTTTGGAGCTTTTAACGAAGCTACTGTATCAACTATAGCTGCATCTAATTGTAACTCACCATCTATCATCAAGTCTGGTCTTTGTTCTTTAGCTATTCTTGTAGCTTCTCTTACTTTGTCAACTAACTCTCCACTTGCACTTCCCATAGTTGAGAATGATAGCATTGCTACTCTTGGTTCTATGTTACATAGGTTCTTAGCATTATCTGCTGTTGAAATAGCAATTGAAGCTAGTTGTTCTGCTGTAGGATTTGGGTTAACAGCACAGTCTGAGAATAATAAGAATCCTTCATCTCCGTAAGTACAGTTTGGCACTTCCATTAAAAAGAAACTGGATACAACATTTATACCTGGAGCTGTTTTAACTGTTAAAAGACCAGCTCTTAAAAGATCACCTGTTGGATGAACTGCTCCTGAAACCATTCCATCTCCATCTCCACACTTAACCATCATAGCACCATAATACATTGGATCCATCATAGTTTGAAGAGCCTTTTCTTCAGTCATACCTTTTTTCTTTCTTAATTCATAAAAAATATTAGCATATTCTTTAGTCTTCTCTGAAGTTTGTGGATCTACTATCTCAATACCTTCAAGGTTTAAAGATAATTTACTAGCTTTCTCTCTAATTATAGTTTCAGACCCTACTAGTATAGCATGAGCTAAACCTTCTGCTTTAATTATTTGAGTTGCCTTTAAAGTTCTTTCTTCATCACCCTCGGGAAGCACTATTTTTCTTATATCTTCCTTAGCCATTAACCTTACTTTGTTCATAAATTCCATAATTCATTTCCCCTTTCAAAAGGATACTTAACAAAGCTACATACATACATTATATAATATAACCTTTTTACCCCATGAATTTCAAGGGAAAATTCAAATTTCATGTAGCAAATTTGAAATTAAGAATTTTCTAAAAATATTTATTTATACTAATTAATGATTTTTCTATTGTTTTTCATTGTATAATATCATAAAACAACTTTTATTTAGGAGTGATTTCTTTGAAAATTTGCGGTATTATATCCGAATATAATCCTTTTCACAATGGACATTTATATCATATAAATAAAACTAAAGAATTAACAAATTGCGATGCTATAGTATGTGTTCTTAGCGGTAACTTTGTACAAAGAGGTATGCCAGCTATGATAGATAAGTGGACTAGAGCCCAACTAGCCCTTTTAAATGGAGTTGATTTAGTTTTAGAACTCCCAACATTGTATGCTGTATCCTCTGCGGAATTCTTTAGTTTTGGAGCTGTAAGTCTTTTAGACTCCTTAGGTGTAATAGACAGTATATCCTTTGGAAGCGAACTTGGAAATGTAGATTTTTTAAATGAAATTAGTAGGGTTCTACTGAGTGAACCTAAAGATTTTTTTATTCCTCTAAAAGAAAACTTAGCCAAAGGAATATCCTATGCTCTTTCAAGAAATAACGCCTTGGAGAATTATTTCAAAAATATTTCTAAGCATAGCAAGGATGATTTGAAAGATTTATCATCTATACTTAATTCTTCAAATAATATCTTAGGGATAGAATACTGTAAAAGTATTTTAAAACTTAATTCATCTATTACACCCTTTACTATAAAACGTGAAGGTGGGGACTATAATTCGTCCTCATTAAATAACCTATTCTCTAGTGCAACATCAATAAGAAATAAATTGAAAAAACTTAATTCATTTAAGGATTTAGAAAATGCAGTTCCCCTCAATGTTATAGATGCTCTTAAGAACTGTACTAACTATGTATATCCCGATGAAATGCTACCTTATATTAGACATAAAGCCTTTTCTAATCCTCACAGTATAGAAGATATTCCCGAAGCTTCTGAAGGGTTACATAATAGGATACTTCGTGTTTTAGAGGATAATGATAATTATGATAGAATTTTAAATGAAATTAAAAGTAAACGTTACAGTATGACTAGGATATCTAGAATACTATGCCAACTTTTTATAGGATTTGATAATTATGACATCAAGAATCTTAGAAAGGAACCATGTCCCTATGGACGAGTTTTAGGATTTAATGATACTGGTAGAGAAATACTTAGAAATTTAAAATCAACATCTTCTATCCCTATATATACCAAACTTCCTAAAGCAACTAATGAGGTTTTAAACTTAGATATTCAGTCAACTAAAGCTTATAGTTTACTTGATTCATCTATTTCTCCTAAGGATGATTTTTTAAAAATGCCTATAATTCTAAATAATAGGTATTAAATGTAGAAAGTATAAATATAAATATTTTATCAACACTTACAACATAGGAGGATAAATTGTTTATATTATTATTTATTGCCTTCATAGCTATAATATGGATTTTACTGGAACTTCTCAAAGGTAGTCGTTCCCAATTAATTCCTACTTTCATATGCAGTATTCTAATTGTAGGAATTCTATTTAACCCAAAAGCAAGTATATCTTATGCTTTAGAAGGAGCCATTTTATTTTTTAACGCTATATTTCCTTCCATATTTCCCTTTCTTATTTTAATTAATATGATAATCGGATTTGGAGGAATTAAATTTTATTCTAATTTTTTAGGAGGTATTTTATGCAAACCTCTACAGCTACCAAGAGATTGTAGTATTGTAATTTTAACCAGTTGTCTTTGCGGTTACCCCTTAGGTTCTAAATATGCTTGCGACCTTTTTTCTTCTAAAATAATTGATTATGATACCACAGATAGACTTCTAAACATAGCTAGTAATGCTAGCCCAATTTTTATTCTAGGTACCTTAGGAGCTACTATGTTTAGAGATATACGCATAGGCTACTTAATTCTTATATCTCACTATTTTAGTTGTTTTCTTATGTCCATTATTATAAAACCCAAAAGTAGAATTAATTATAAAGTTCCTATAAACAAGACTTTCTCAACAAGTTATAACATAGGTGAAACCTTAAGAACAAGTGTAGAAGATTCAATTAATACCACTCTACTAGTAGGTGGATTCATTATACTCTTTTCTGTAATTACAGGAGTAATTAAAAATAGTATACTAATTGAATTTCTATACTCTATTGCACCTAGTTCACTTTTAAATTATAAGGATTTAGTTTCTAATATTTTTCTAGGAACCTTAGAAATGACAAATGGCTGTAATCTTATTTGCACTGCAAATATTGCTACTATAATTAAAATATGTCTTTGTAGTTTTTTTATTAGCTTTAGCGGATTTTCAGTTATAGCTCAAATATACTCATTTACATATAAATATAATTTTAAGATAGGTAAGTATATTCTTAAAAAGTTTATGCAAGGCATTATTTGCTGCGTATCAAGCATATTACTATACATACCTCTTAACGAATATTTAAGTGTTAGCTCAAATATTGTAAAAGGACAATTTAATCCATTGCCCTTTTATATAGTCCTTGTACTTTTGCTCATTCCATTAATATTAAAAAAACTCTTTAAATCTATTTTTTAACTTTTAATTGTTCTAAATTATCATCTAAAGTTGATGTAGTTTTTATAGTTGCCTTCTCCACCTCAACTATAAAATTCTCCATCTCCTTTTTTATTTTCTCCATCATTTCATTATGCTGATAATTAATTTCTCTCTTTACATCTAATAAAATATTAGATGCATATTCCACAGAACTATTTTGAAGATATTTAGCATTTCTTTGAGCATTATTTAATAGTTCCTCAGATTTTGCCTCTGCTATTTTTATATATTCATGATTATGCGCTTTTTTATTAATCATGTCTATACTTTCCTTTTTTATAATTTCTGCTTGTTCATGAGCCTCTTTTAGTATTCTAGACTTATCTTCACAAATCCATTTTGCTTTTTTTATCTCCTCTGGTAATTTATTTTCTATTTCCTCTAATATGCCCTCTATTTCCGTCTTACTTATTATTATTTTACTAGTCATTGGTACCCTTGATGCCGTTTCTAAAATTTCATATAAATAATTTATTAACTCCAATACTTCCACAGATTAATCCTCCTTATCCCTTAAATTTCTTCTTAATCTTGTCTTCTATTTCATTAGGCACTAATCCCTTTATATCTCCACCTAATTTACAAACTTCTCTAACAACAGTAGAACTTATATGGGAATTTTCTGCACTACTCATCATAAATAAAGTTTCCACATTATCCCCAAGTATTTTGTTAATATTAAACATTTGAAGCTCATATTCAAAATCAATACTATTTCTTAATCCTTTAACTATGGTATTTATATTGTTTTCACGCATAAAATCTACTAATAAACCTTGGAAATTTACTACTGTAATATTCTTAAGGTTACAAGTCACATCCTTTATAAGTTCTATTCTCTCTTCAATAGAAAAAGTGTATTTTTTTTCTGGATTAATAAGTACTGCAACCGTTAGCTCATCAAAACTCTGTGCCGCTCTTTTAATAATATCTGCATGCCCCTTAGTTACAGGGTCAAAACTTCCAGGATAAATAGCCTTCCTTACATCATTACTACTTGTATTCATAGAAAAGCACCGTTGTATTTCCGTATTTTCTCTGACTTACAAGTACTATATCTTCATTGCCCTGAAAAATATTTTCTGCACTATCTATCTTACATACTATAATACCATCTCTTTGTAATAAATTATGTTTTGATATAATCTTTATAGCTGGTGGAATCATTTCCTTAGCATAGGGTGGATCAATAAATATAATATCAAATATTACCCCATCCTTTGAAAACTTTTGCATCCACTCATAACAATCACCCTTATGACATGTACATATATCCCCAAAATTTAAATTCTTCACATTCTCTTGTAAGCATAGGAATGTATCATCTGCTTTATCCATTAGATAACATTTCTTAGCCCCTCTACTGGCTGCTTCTAATCCTAAGCTTCCTGTACCTGAAAACATGTCTGCTACAACAGCATTGGGTGTTCTATTTTGAATTATATTGAACATAGATTCTTTTACTCTATCAAGGGTAGGTCTTGTTACCATTCCTTCTGGCGATAAAATTTTTCTACCTCTAGCTTTTCCTGCAATTATTCTCAAATCTAATCCTCCTAGTATACTCTTTTGTAAAATATTTTACATTATATTATTATATTACACAAAACTTCTTGTAATTTAAAGTGCAGTAGTTTAATTATAACAAATATATGTGGAACTTTTCTCTATTTTACTTAGTATTTCTTTTTTTATTCTTATATCATCTTGGTCTTTACTGTCTATTAGTTCCCTTGCCTCATTATTGGCTAACTTCACTATATCTAAATCTTCTACAATATCTGCAAGTATTAATTCATTATCACCACTTTGTTTAAATCCAAATATCTCACCTGCACCTCTTATCTTTAAATCCTCGTCTGATATTAAGAATCCATCAGTACTTCTTTTCATTATATCCATTCTCTTCTTAGTTACATTACTTTTTATATCAGCAACTAACATACAATAGGATTGATACTCCCCTCTTCCAACTCGTCCCCTTAGTTGATGTAACTGTGCTAATCCAAACCTTTCTGCGCTCTCTATAATCATGACAGTAGCATTAGGTACATTTACTCCAACTTCAATTACAGTAGTTGATATTAATACCTTTGTAATATTCTCTTTAAAGTCATTCATTATGCTTTCCTTGTCCTTAGACTTCATCTTACCATGAAGCATTGCAATATTAACATTTCTAAAATATTCCTCCTTAAGTTCAGCATAAAGTTCTTCTACGGATTTTATTTTTAATTCTTCACTTTCCTCTACTAATGGGCAAACTATATATACTTGACGACCAAGATTTATTTGCTCCTGTGCCAATGCATAAACTCTTTTCCTTGCATTTTTATTCACATAATCTGTTATTATGTTTTGTCTTCCTGGTGGTAGTTCATCTATAATAGAAAGATCTAAATCTCCATATAAATATAAGTTTAATGTTCTAGGTATAGGTGTTGCTGTCATAACAAGTACATCTATGTTTTCACCCTTACTACAGAACCTACACCTTTGATTTACCCCAAATCTATGTTGTTCATCTGTTATAACTAATCCTAATCTTTTAAACTCTACATCATCCTCTATTAAAGCATGAGTTCCAATTATTATATCTATTTCTCCACTTTTAAGCTTTTCCTTTATGAGTCCTTTATTTTTTTTAGTAGTACTTCCAACTAATATTTCAACTCTTATATTGAATTTTTCTAAAAGTTTTATGACTTCTATATAATGTTGCTTAGCTAAAATTTCTGTAGGTACCATCATAGCAGCCTGATACCCATTTTTAGCAACGTTAAACATGGCTATTATAGCAACGATAGTCTTCCCACTTCCTACATCACCTTGGACCAATCTATTCATAGGTCTGCTATTCTTTTGATCCATTAATATTTCTCTAATTACTCTACTCTGTGCTTTTGTTAATTCAAAGGGTAGGCTTTCTTTTAAAAGAGATAGTTCCTTGGACATGATATAGGTTATACCTTGGCTAGATTCATCCATGTAATCTCTTAACATAAGTATTTTCATAGAATACGCAAATAATTCCTGAAATTTAAGTCGCTTTCTAGCCTCTGCTAAAGAGGCTGTATTCTTAGGACTATGTATATTTCTTATGGCTTTATTTAAAGGACATAGGTCATATTTATTTATAATTCTCATGGGCATATTTTCATTAATATCTACCTGGCATAAAAGATTTGATATTATTTTATTCAAAAAGTTGTTTGTAACCCTTCCTCTCAATGGATACTTAACCATAATATTTTCTTTATCCATTGTAGAATTTCTTATTATTTTAGGGTTGCTTAAACTCCACTTATTATTATATTTTTCGGCCTTACCGCTTAAAATATATTCATGGTTTAATAAAAAGCTGTTTTTAATATATATCTGATTATACCACTTCCCCTTAAATGTATTGATTCCATCACTTAAGATTATGCTTGTTAAAATTTTACCTGTGGTTGTTCTAACATCTCTTTCATATCCTACAACCCTGCACTTTATTACTACCTTTTCATCTTCTATACTTGACTCAATATTATTAACACTACTCAATGATTCATAACTTTTAGGAAAATACAGGAGCAAATCCAACACCGTAAAGATACTAATTTTATTTAATTCTTCAGCCATCTTAGGTCCAACACCTTTTATATACTTTATCTCTTGATTAAGTTCCATCTCTTCCCTCCTTAGCTGTATTAAAGATACATATCTATAATATGGTTTCTTAAGTTTTATATTATCAAGATTTATATTCTCTCCAATTACCACAAAACAAAACAAAAAAAGCCCTAAGGCTTTTTTTATTACTCCACAGATAAGATAAAGTAATACAATGGTTGTTTACCGCTATAACATTGGACATCTAAATCTGAGTACTTCTTTTCTAACTCCTCAATAAATTTAGAAACCTTTTCTTCATCCACTTCTTCACCATAATATAATGTTAAAAGTTCGCTATACTCATCTATCATGGATTCTATTATTTCACCACAAACCTTAAATATATCAGAGCCAACTTCTATAATCTTTTCTTCCACTAATCCTAGTATGTCGCCTTCATTAATAATTTTATTCTCTGCTTCAGTGTCTTTTACTGCATAAGTAATAGATCCTGTAGACACATTTGACATTGCCTCTTTCATTGTATTAATATTCGCTTCTACTTCAGCTTCTAAATCAACCATAGTTAAAGCTGTAATTCCTTGTGGTATAGTCTTAGTAGGTATTACATAAACTTTCTTTTCAGTTAATTCAACAGCTTGATTAGCTGCCATAATTATATTTTTATTGTTTGGTAGTATAAATATATGTTCTGCATTAACTTTATTTATGCTATCTAATATATCCTGTGTACTTGGGTTCATGGTTTGACCACCCTCAATTACAGAATCTACACCTAAATCTATTAAAATTGCTTCTATTCCCTGGCCTCTAGCTACAGAAACAAATCCATATTTTTTCATTTCCTCTTCTTCTAATGAGGATGCTTCTTCAATTATATTATTTAAATTTCTATGTTGTTCTCTCATATTATCTATTTTAATTTTAGTAAGTTCACCTAAAGCACCAGCTAAGGATAAGATTTTCCCTGGATTATTAGAATGAATGTGCACCTTAACTATATCCTCAAGACCCACTACCACCATTGAATCACCTAGTTCAGAAATCTCATCTTTGAATTTTTCTACATCTATATTCAATGCATTTATAAAGAATTCCGTACAATATCCATTTTCTATTTCTTCACCATTATTCATCACATAATTGTGAGTTACTGATTCTGTTGCAATATTTAGTTTCTTAGCCTCATTAACTACTCCTGTTTCTAAAGCCTCTAACATGCCCTTTAATAATATTAAAAGACCCATTCCACCTGCATCCACTACCTTTGCCTTTTTAAGTTGTGGCAGCATGTCTGGTGTTTTATTTAGCATGTCTTCTGATGCTCTACATACACTTTTTAGAAGCTCTACTATATTTTTTTCTTCAAGAGAAACAGCTAAAGCACTCGTGCCTGCTGATTTAATTATAGTTAAGATTGTACCCTCTGTTGGTCTCATTACTGCTTTATATGCAAATATCGACCCTTCATTTATAGAATTAGCAAATACATCAGCTGTAACCTCCGTACGTCCTTCCAATCCCTTAGCAATCCCTCTAAAAATCTGTGATAATATAACTCCAGAGTTTCCACGAGCTCCCATTAAAGCCCCCTTTGCTAAGGTCTTAGAAATATCACTAATACTTCTAGACTCCATACCTGCAATCTCACTAACAGCCGTTGTAAATGTCATGGACATGTTAGTTCCTGTATCTCCATCTGGAACCGGAAATACATTCATTGCATTTACATACTCCATTTGTTCTGCTAACCTATAAGAAGCATTTACAACCATGTTGTAAAACTGCTGTCCATTTATTTTAAATTGCTCCACTTGTCGTACCTCCCTTAAACTCTAATACCCTGAACATTGACAGTTAGAGTTGAAACCTTTAATCCTGTCAAATTCTCAACTGTATATCTAACCTTTTGAATTATATTATTTGCAATTACAGAAATTTTAGTTCCATACTCTACAATAATAAATACTTCTATATAAAGACCATCTTCTTTAGATTGTGTTTTAACACCTTTATTTAAGTTTTCTTTTCTTAAAAGTTCCCATAATCCGTCTGTAGCACTCTTAGAAGCCATTCCAACAACACCATAACACTCCATAGTTGCAAGACCAACAATATTCGCTATAACTTCCTCTGTATAGAAAATGTTGCCGTGATCTGTGATAACATTACCTTTCATATTAAATTCCTCCTTTAATATAAACCATATAAAACATTTTATATTATATATGTATTTTATTCAAGTTATATATGTTCTAATAATAAAATTCATTGCCTATAAATTATATACCATATGATTCCCTGAAGGTTCATCTTTCAATCTAATATTTGAAAAGACCTAATCTTGCATTAAAATCGAAAATAGTTATTCTATTTTAATTATATATTACTTGCTTATATTAATTCTTTATGATAAAATAATGTTTGTTTAATTCCTTTGTTTTATTTCATGTCAAGAGGAGGTCTTTTACATGGCAAGAAAATGTGAAGTTTGTGGAAAAGGCGTTGTATATGGTAGACAACGTAGCCACGCTGAAAATAAATCTAGTAGAACTTGGGCTCCAAACTTAAAGAAAGTTAAGGCTATAGTTAAGGGAACACCAAAAACCCTTAAGGTTTGCACTAGCTGTTTACGTTCTGGCAAAGTTCAACGTGCAGTATAATATAAAAAATGCAGTTTAAACTGCATTTTTTTACTTTCAATCACTTTCTATAAAATATCCTTATTATTCTTGATAAAAACTTTGGTAATTTTATAGCCATAATTCTCATAGTAACTCCTCCAGTTTAAATTGCTCTTTTCCACAATTCCTATTAATTTTTCAGAATTATAAAATTCAAGAAAAAAATATTTTCTCTTTCAGATATGTTGTATTGTAAATCTCTTCTTATGTTATATAATATTCACTTGTTTTTTGTAACCTATTTCATTTTATTAATACTTGATAATTGACATACCCTACTAATATTATATGCAGAACCAAAAAATATGTTCCCCTTTTTTTATAAAAGAAGAACATATCATAAATAATATTTTTTAGTCCTTAGTATAAAATATCAAGAGCTTTCCTCTTGTAAATTTTATATTGACATTTTCATTTAAAAACTCATTAGATATTGTTAAAGGAGAGCCAACCTCTAAATCATGGTTTTCTAGATAATATTTAGCATTTTCCACGGTAAGATTCTCAACTTTAGCTTCATAGGCTTGAAGGGAGAACGTCTGTCCAAAACTTTTTTTTAAACTTACAGACTTATCTACCATGAAAATTTCGTTGTTATCATCTTTAATCGTAGCTCTTATTCCTTTTTGTAAAGCATATTTCAATAGTCCTATATTTCCCATAACATGATCTAGTCTACTTCCTGTTGCTCCTAAAAGTATAATCTCAGTTGCTTTAAGGTCTATGGCCCTATATACAGCAAGTTCTGTATCAGTATAGTCTTTTTCTACCGGGAAAATCTTCACTTCTATATGCCTTTCTTTTATGCTTTTTAAAACATCTACATCTATAGAATCAAAGTCTCCTAAAATCATATTAGGATTTAAATTATTTTTATACAATGCATTACATCCACTATCAGCACCAATAACAAAATCTGCCTTATTATATTCTTGTAAAATTAATTTGCTAGATGGGGATTTCCCACCAGTTACTATAAGAACTCTCATAATTAAATACTCTCTCTTAAATCCTTAATGTTTTTCTCTATCTCTCCATTTTTAAATACAGCTGAGCCTGCTACTATGCTATTGGCACCACAGTTTACAACCTCTCTTATATTATCCTTTGTTACACCACCATCAACTTGTATGTATAAATCTTTATTGTATTTATCAGATAAAGCCTTTACCTCACTTATTTTCTTTCCAGAATAAGTTATGTACTTTTGTCCTCCAAAACCTGGATTAACAGACATTATAAGTACCATATCTAATGATGGTATTAAATTCTCCAAAACACTTACAGGTGTACCTGGATTTAATGCTATTCCTGCTTTTATACCAAAACTCTTTATATAATTTATAGTTCTATCAATATGTCTATCTGCCTCATAGTGAACCGTAATTATATCTGCTCCAGCTTTTACAAATTCCTCAATGTATCTTCCTGGTTCTTCAATCATTAAATGGACATCAAAAATCAAATCGCTCATAGTTCTTATACTCTTCATGACTACAGGTCCAAAGGATATGTTAGGTACAAAACTACCATCCATAACGTCTATATGTACCCAATCTGCTCCATAAGTTCCTATTTTTTTTACATCTCTTCCCAAATTCGCAAAATCTGCTGATAAAATCGATGGTGCTATTTTTACCATGACTTATTCCTCCTATCATTAGCTTCTTGTAATAATTTAAGATAAAATTCATATCTCATTTTGTGTATTTTTCCCTGTTCTACCGCTTCCTTAAGAATGCATCCAGGTTCTTTATGATGATAACAGTTTGAAAACTTACATTTCCCATTATATTCTTGAAATTCTGGAAAACAATTGATTAAGTTCTCTTTATCTATAACTATAGTTTCTAATGAAGAGAATCCTGGTGTATCCACCAGAAATCCATCCTCATATTCTATAAGTTCACTGTGCCTTGTAGTGTGCTTACCTCTAGAAACTTTTTTACTTATCTCCCCTGTTTCCATGTGTTCTCGTCCTAATAATGCATTTAATAAGGTTGATTTTCCAACGCCTGAAGGTCCACAAAGCACTGAAATATTTCTACATAGCTTCTCTTTTAAGTCTTCTATACCTATACCATCTCTAGCACAGGTAAATACCACCTCATAGCCAGCTTGTTTAACCATTTCAACACATTGGATTTCTTCTGGTGAACTTAAATCTATTTTATTAAAACATACTGTAACTTTCAAATTATTATCTTCACATATAACTAAAAACTTATTTAATAAATCTTCATTAATATCGGGTTTTTTTAAAGCAAAGACTACAAAGGCATGAGATACATTGGCAACTAGTGGTCTAATCAGCTCTGTTTCTCTATTGTATATCTTTTCAATAACTCCTAATTTACCCTCAAAAGATATCTCAACTCTATCCCCAACTAAAGGTCTATCCTTATCATATCTAAATCTTCCTCTTGCTTTACTTTCTATTTTACCCTCTTCTGTCTTTACAGTGTAAAGACCACCTATACCTTTAATTATGATACCTTTCATTTTACCTCCATGGACTTATTAATATTTTTAGTTATTGTAAACCTCTATTAAGGGTAATAATCGCCATTTTCACCTTGGCTACCTGCGATTCCTATAACTATATCTATGACTGTATTTTCAGCTACATACTCACCAACTTTAGTATTGGAGATTACCTTCCCTACATGAGCTGCATCCACAACCTTTTGAGTAGTTGAACCTGCTTTTAGTTTATGCTTAACAAGCTCGTTAAGCGCTTGTTCTGGGTCCATATCTTTTAAATTCGGTACAAGTATCTTATCTATTTTAGGACCCTTGCTAATAACTAAGGTTACTGTTTCACCTGGTTTTAACTTGCCTCCCTTAGGACTTTGTCTAATAACTGTACCCTTAGGTTCATTACTTTCCTCTTCTGTTACTTCACCAAGTACTAATCTAGCATCTTCTATTCTCTTTTTAGCATCTGATAATGTCAGTCCCTCTAAAGTGTCTAATGTTACATTTTGGATGCCTTTGCTTATAACAACTCTAACCTTAGAACCTTCTTTGACCTTAACTCCACTTTGTGGATTAGATCTTATTATGGTTCCTACTGGTTTTTCATTTTCTTCTTCTGATTCTACTTCTAATATTAATCCTAAAGAATCTAGAATTTTAGTAGCTTCATCTCGTTTTATTCCATTTATGTTAGGCATATCTACTTCTTTGATTTTTTTACCCTTACTTACAACCAATGATACTTTGTCACCTTTCTTGATTTTAGAACCAGCTTTAGGATTTTGACTTATTATTTTTCCTATTTCAACTTCCTCATCTTCACTCTCAGTAACCTCTCCTAGTTCAAAGCCTTCTTCTTTTAATTTCTTTTTAGCATCTTCTAATGTCAGTTTTGATAAATCAGCTAAAACTAAATCACTCTTTCCATTACTTACTATAACTTTAATCTTAAAACCTTTTTTAACCTTATAACCTTCTTTAGGATTGCTACGTAAAACTGTATCCTTAGGTTTATCATTATCTTCTCTTAATGAGACCTCTAATTCTAATCCTAATTCTTCTAACTTCTTAGTGGCATCTTCAATACTTAAATCAGTAATCTTAGGTACTTCTATTTGCCCTTTGGAAAACCCTCCACCCATCATACTAAATAACACAGCTAATGATATTCCAATAATTACTACCATAGCTGAAATAATTGCCCAAAAACCAACTTTCTTTTTTTTGCTGTTCCTTCCCTCATAATAGTCCTCATCATCATCTTCTTCTTCTTCTTCTTCATTTTTATATGATTTCTTAGAAGAAAGACTATCTTTCATCACTGCATATTGCATCTTACTTTCTTCTACCTCGACGGCATCCATAACTCTAGTGAAATCACCCTCAAAGTTAGTTTTCTTTATTTGATAATACGGATTTTCTTTTATCTCGTATAAATCAGCTAAAAGTCCATTAATTGAAACATATCTATTAATCACATCTTTTTCCATACACTTCAAAACTATGTCATTTAACCCTTTATATATAGCTGGATTTAATTCCATAGGTGTCTTTGGTATCTCTTGTATGTGCTTCAATGCTACAGACACAGCTGTATCAGCATCATAAGGTACTTTTCCAACAAGCATTTCATACATTACAATCCCAAGAGAATATATATCAGTTCTGAAGTCTAAAAAACTTCCCTTTGCTTGCTCCGGTGAAAAATAATGAGCTGATCCCATTACCTTTGTAGTGTTAGTTATAGTGTTATAATCGGCAGCTTTTGCTATTCCAAAATCCGCTACCTTTATTATTCCATCCTCATTAACCATTATATTTTGAGGCTTTATGTCCCTATGAATAATATTGTTTTTATGCGCACATTCTAATGCCTTAGCAATCTGTATAGCATAATCAATTGACTTTCCAATTTCTATTCTTCCATTTTCTTTTATTAGATCTTTAAGTGTCTTTCCTCTAACTAACTCCATAACTATATAATTAATATTGTCATGTGACCCTACATCGTATATGTTTATTATATTATTGCAACATAAAGCAGCAGAGGAGGATGCTTCTTTCTTAAACTTTTCAACGAATTCCTTATCTCCGGCAAACTCTTTTTTCAAAACTTTTACAGCTACAAATCTATTAAGAAGATGACATTTTGCCTTATATACCTCTGCCATTCCACCTTCGCCAATCTTCTCAATAATTTCATATCTAGTCCCTAGTATAGTTCCCTTCATTTCCACACACTCCTTCAAATACTATAACTGATATGTTGTCTTTACTCCCATTTAACTTACTTAACTCAATAAGTTTTTCACATGCTTCTTGGTTATCATTTATACTTAAAAGTATACCCCTCATTTCCTCCCTACTAACTGAATTAGACATTCCATCAGTGCACAAAATAATTTTATTAACAGGATTTAAATCTACTTCAAAAATATCTGTCTCCACCTCATTTTTAGTTCCTAATGCTCTTGTTATAATATTTTTATTTGGATGATTTTTACCCTGTTCTTCTGTAATACTCCCTGAATCTATTAATTCCTGTACTAATGAATGATCCTTTGTTATTTTTTCGACCTCTAAATTTTTTAATATAAAACAGCTACTATCCCCTATATTAGCTACTTTCATCATATTATTTTTTATTAGACATAAAGTTAGGGTAGTACCCATACCATTTAGGGCATTTTTCTCTTGAGATAATTTATATATCTTTTCATTAGTAATTTCTATGGCCTTCTTAAGTATATAATCCATATCATTTTGGTCTTTATTGCTACTAATTACCTCTGAAATAGTTTGTACTGCCATACTACTAGCTACCTCACCAGCATTATGCCCCCCCATACCATCAGCTACAATATAAAACCTATAATTCTCCTCTTCTATACACCCAATAAAGTCCTCATTTAATTTCCTAAAGTTGCCAACATCAGAAATCATCCCTACCATTATTAGACCCCCTTATGAATTATTTTCAATATAGCTCCTCCTAAGTTGACCACAGGCCGCATTAATGTCTGAGCCCATCTCTCTACGAACCGTAGTTGGAATCCCTTTATCTTCTAAATAATCCTTGAATTTTTTTATGTTTTCAATTACTGACTTTTTAAAATCCCTTTCTTTAATTTCATTTATTGGGATTAAATTAACATGACATAACATACCCCTTAATATTTTACTTAATTCTTCTGCTTCAATAACACTATCGTTAAAATCATTAATTAATGCATATTCAAAGGTAATCCTTCTATTAGTCTTTTCTATATAATACTTACATGCACCTAGAAGTTCACTTATTGAATATTTATTTGCAATTGGCATACTTTGTTTTCTTATTAAGTCACTGGGAGCATGTAGTGATATTGCTAAGGTTATCTGCATATTTTCATGAGCCAACTTAATAATATTGGGCACTATGCCACAGGTTGATAAGGTTATATGTCTTTGCCCTATATTTAAACTATAGCCTGAATTAACTATATGTAGAAATTTTATTACATTGTCATAGTTATCTAAAGGCTCCCCACTTCCCATAAGAACTATATTTGATATTCTTTCGCCTAAAACATTCTGTGCTATTAATATCTGTGATATTATTTCACCAGCACTTAAATTTCTAACCATTCCATCAATAGTTGAAGCACAAAATTTACATCCCATCCTACATCCTATCTGTGTTGAAATGCATATGGAATTTCCATGAGAATACTTCATAACTACGGTTTCTATTAAATTACCATCATTTAAAGATAAAAGTAATTTTGTAGTATTGTCTTGTTTAGATACAAAACTTTCAACTACCTGTGGAATTTTTATAATAAAATACTTTTCTAAGCTCCCTATGATTTCTTTTGATAGATTACTCATTTCACTGAACTTAAACACACCTTTATCATATATCCACCCTAGTATTTGTTTTGCCCTAAAGGACTGTTGTCCATTATCCTTCATCCATATTTGTAATTCCTCTAATGTAAAATCAAGTATATTATTCATATCATCACCTATAATCTTTTTATTTTACACATAAAGAACCCATCCATATAATCATTTGGAAGTATTGTTACAAATCCTTCTTTATGGTAAATTATATTTTCTGCTTTTCCAAAGTTAATAGGTTCAACCTTGAAACCACTGTGATTTAGTAAGAACCAATTGATATTTTTCTCATTTTCTTCTTTATTTAATGTACAAGTTGAATATAGTATATATCCACCCTTTTTAACATACTTTGAGGCATTTGTCATTATTCTTCTTTGCATTTTAACAAGAACTTCAATTTGATTATTTGATTTATTCCACTTTATTTCAGGCTTTTTTCTTATTATTCCTAATCCCGAACAAGGAACATCGATTAAAACTCTATCTCCTGTATTTTCTAACTTATCATTAAATATTTCAGCGTTTAATTTTTCACATTTTATAATTGTAGCTCCAAGTCTTTCAGCATTCTCTTCAACTAATGGAAGTTTACTTCCTTGTAAGTCATAAGCTAAAACACTGCCCTTATTATTAAGCATCTCTGCTATATGAGTAGTTTTACCACCTGGTGCACTACAAAGGTCTAACACCGTCATACCTTCTTCAAGTTCCATTGCCGGTGCTACAAGCATAGCACTCTCATCTTGAACAGTAATTAATCCTTCTATAAAAAGCGGATTGCTTTCTATACTTCTTCCCTTCTCTATTCTTATAGCCTCTGGACATATATACCCTTCGCTAACCTTATATCCATTTTCCTCTAAAAGATCGTAAACCTTTTCAAAATCACCCTTTAATACATTTACTCTAACTGTTATAGCGGGTCTTTTATTTAACCCCTCTAATATTTTCACAGTAGTTTCTTCTCCATATTGATTAATAAAAGTTTTAACCATCCATCTAGCAAATGAATAATCATAGCAAAGAGTATTAACTATGTCATTATCTTTACAGTACCTCTCATCTTTATTTCTTAGATAATTTCTAAGTACTCCATTAACCATTTTTGACATCCCTTGGGACTTCATTGATTTCGCTAAATTAACACCTTCATTAACAGCTGCAAAATCGGGTATCTTATCTAGGTATTTCATTTGATAAATAGATATTCTTAAAATATTAAGTACCGTAACATCTAATTTGCTAATACCTTCTTTTAGAAAATTATCAATTATTCTATCTATAGTATATCTGTATTTAATGGTTCCGTAAACAATTTCTGTAACTAAAGCTTTGTCATTATTTTCTAATTCAGAATCTTTTAATCTCATATTTAATTTTTTATTTGAAAACTCACCTTTATCAAAAACATCATTCAACACCTTAACGGCTATCTTCCTACTGTTATCCATAATTACAACCTCTTTTATCTTTCAATATATTATATATTAAGCTTATGTTTCTATTATAACCTATTTTAGTATTACACCTATATCTAAATTATTACCTCTTATGTAATCGCATATGTTTACTGCCTTTTTACCTGGAACTTGTATGGTTTTCACTAAGATATCATTTGATTGGGTTGCCACCAAAAGCCCCTCCTTACCCACATGAACAATGGTACCAGGCTGCATTTCCGATGTTTTTTCCGTAAGTCTTGTTTCATATATTTTCATAGTGATTTCATCATAATAAGTATATGCTACAGGCCATGGATTTAATCCTCTAACAAAGTTATGTATTTCCTCACTGTTAGAATTCCAATTTATTTTAGCCATTTCCTTATTTAACATAGATGCATACTCACTTTGAGCATCCCCTTGTTTAAGTCCTGTAATTTCACAATTCACAAGTTTATTTAAGGTTTCTAATAATAAGACTGAGCCACTTTCACATAATATGTCATGTAGTTCTCCTGAAGTCATATTTTCTGTAATTTCCACCTCTTCTTTTAACAAGATATCTCCGGTATCTAATCCTATATCCATTAACATAGTAGTATTACCTGAAAACTTTTCTCCTCTAATTATGGCCCAATTAAGTGGTGCTGCTCCCCTATACTTTGGAAGTAGAGATGCATGTAAATTTATACAGCCATACTTGGGGATGTCTAAAACTTCCTGGGATAATATTTGCCCAAATGCCACAACAACTATAAAATCAGGTTCCATATTTTTTAATGCTTGTATCATTTCCCCTTCTTTCCTAAGTCTCACTGGCTGATATACAGGAATATTATTTTGTATAGCTACTTCCTTCACAGCAGAAATAGCTAGCTTTTTTCCTCTCCCCTTTGGTTTGTCCGGTTGAGTAAATACAGCTAAAACCTCACTATTATCTATTAAAGTTTTTAATGTTGGCACAGAAAACTCTGGTGTTCCCATAAATACTATTTTCATAACTAATTCTCCTTCTTATTTACCCTATCTGTAAATAATATTCCGTCTAAATGATCAATCTCATGACAAAATGCTCTTGCTAAAATACCAGATGCTTTTATTTCAAATACCCTACTATTTTCATCCATAAATACAACCTTTACTTTCTTTGGCCGCTTAACCTCTTCTTCTACTCCTGGAATACTTAAACATCCTTCAAGGTCAAAATCCTCACCATGAGCCTTAACTATCTTAGGGTTAATGCATACTATAGGGCCTTCTCCTATATCAATTATTATTACTCTCTTAGATACCCCTATTTGTGGAGCAGCAATTCCTATACCATCGCAATGATACATAGTTTCCTTCATATCCGTTATAAGTTTTAGTATTCCACTATCTATTTTATCTACCTTATGTGCAATATCCCTTAAAACCTTATCCCCTTCTATCTTTACATTCCTTACGGTCATTTGATCCTCCTAAACTACTATTAAATTAGTTATTCTTCTGTTATTCTATAACATTTTTGCTTATAGTTAAATATATTCCTATAATTACTTTTAATTTTAACATTATACTTTATTTTACGTCTACTGACGGTTATATTTACCAACCTAATTTCTGCCCATTTCATATATGTTTCACCTTGGATTTAAACCCAACCTATAATTTTTCAGTTAAAACTTAAATATATTTGTAAAACTACACTACTAGGATTTATATTTAATCATCTTTCAATCTAGCCTATTAATATTTTTATCTAAGTATATTCTAAACTAAAGTATTAGGGTTTATATCTAAGGATATTTTAAAAGTGTTCTTTACTGATTTTAAGCTTCTATATGATAAATTTTTTATTTTATTATTTAATTCTTCACACAAATTTCCTTTAAGGATTATTTGCCACCTATACTGATTTTTAATTTTGCATATGCCACAACTACAGGGTCCTAGCTTTACTATATCTTTGTAATCACTTACTATTTCATCTATCTTTACAGATAATAAATTCATTGCTTTTATTAATTCTTGCTCATTTAAAGATGTAACATTGATAACTAATAATTTTGAAAAAGGTGGATAATTCATATTATACCTAAGACGAATTTCTTCTTTTATAAAACTTTCGTAATCATTTGTAACAGTTTTTTGTATACTTACTTCATTGGGACTATAGGTTTGAATAATAACGTTTCCTTTTTTATCCCCTCTTCCAGCCCTACCTGCAACTTGAGTAATTATCTGAAAAGTTCTCTCAGAGGATCTGTAATCAGGCAAATTTAGTGATAAATCTGCTGCTAATACTCCTACTAAAGTTACATTTTCAAAATCTAGTCCCTTTGCAATCATTTGTGTGCCTATTAATACATCAGCCTCTCCATTTTTAAAGCTATTATATATATCTTCATGGGAGTTTTTCTTCCTTGTGGTATCAAAGTCCATTCTCAAGGTTTTTATGTTGGGAAAATATTTATGTATCTCCTGTTCTACCTTTTCTGTTCCAACTCCAAATTGCTTTATATACTTACTCTTGCAACTAGGACATAAATTTGATGGTTTTTTTGTAGCTCCACAATAATGACAAACAAGCTTATTTGTTGAATTATGATATGTTAGTGAAATATCGCAATTATCACATTTATACACAAATCCACATTGTCTACAGGATATAAATGAAGAAAATCCCCTTCTATTTAAAAACAATATTATCTGCTCTTTTCTTTTAATTGTCTCTACTATAGATTTATATAAACTTCTGCTAAAAATAGATTTATTACCACCTAAGAGTTCTTCTCTCATATCTACAACTTTAATTTCTGGCATGGGTCTATTATTAACCCTATTCTTTAAGCTTATTAGTTGAATTTTATTCTCCAAAGCATCATTATAGCTTTCTAAGGATGGTGTTGCAGACCCAAGTACAACCTTACAACCCGAAAGGTCACTTTTCATAAAGGCAACTTCCTTGGAATTATATTTAGGGCTACTCTCTGACTTATAGCTACTTTCATGCTCCTCATCTATGACTATTAATCCTAAATTTCTGAAAGGTAGAAATAAGGCAGATCTTGCACCTATTGCTATTTTAGCTTTTCCCTCTTTAACCCTCATCCACTCATCAAAACGTTCACCATCTGATAACTTACTATGAAATACAGCTACATTTTTACCGAATCTACCCTTTATTCTCTCTACCATTTGTGGCGTTAAAGAAATCTCTGGCACTAATATTATACTTTCTTTATTTTCCTTTAAATAATATTCTACTAAATTTAAATATATTTCTGTCTTTCCACTACCCGTTACTCCATGTATCAAAAACTTTTTTTTCTCATTATACAATATAGTATCTATTGCATTCTTTTGAAAATCCTTAAGGCTTCTTTTCTTATAGTATTCAAATTCTTTATAATTAGCCCTACTATCTTGTATTTCCTCAGAACAAATGAAATTATGCTTTAGTAATGTATTAATTGATGATAAGGATAGGGAAAACATCTTACTTAATTCAGATTTAGTGTATTTACCACTATTTTCAGAAACTAATTGGAAAATTTCATCATAGGGACTCTTAAGATATTTCTCCTCTAAAGGCCTTCCTACATACAGTAATTTAGTAGTCTTTTTTTTCATCCCTCTTAAAATTCCTGGCGGTAACATCAGTCTTATAGCTTCTATATATGTGCATAAATATCTATCCCTTATATTTCTAACTATCTCCACATCTTCATAACTTAACAAGGGATTTTCATCACATATTAAATTAATTTCTTTTATATTGTCTGTTTTTAAAAAACTTTCTTTCATTTCCATAACAAAGCCTTCAACTATTTTGTTTCCCTTTCCAAAGGGCACCTTTACTCTATTACCTACATCTAAGACTCCTACTAAAGCATCTGGTATTTCATAGGTAAAAATCCTATCTATATGTACAGAAATATTGTTAATAACAATCCCTGCATAAAAAAACACCTAATCACCTCAAATTTAAAATAAATAAAAAGCGCATTAGCGCTTTTTATTTATTAAATTAAACAATTCTTTTGCAACATCTCTTTTACTCATTATATCCAGTTTAACAGTAGCATCTTTTGAAATAATAGTAACCTCATTAAAATCTGATTTAAATCCAGTATTACTTGATTTAATATCATTAACTACTATAAAATCTAAGTTCTTTCTCTCTAGCTTACCCTTAGCATTTTCAAAAAGATTTTCACTTTCAGCAGCAAAACCTACTAAAATCTGTGATTTTTTAAGCTTACCGATTTCTAATAATATATCCTTATTCTTTACAAATCTTAGACTTAAATTATCACCAGATTTTTTAATCTTATTCTCTGAATAATTCTCAGGTTTGTAATCTGCAACTGCCGCTGATTTAATAACTATATCTTGTTTTGCGAATTTTTCCATTACCTTAACATACATTTCTTCATTAGTTTTAATATCTATTACATCTATTCCAAAGGGCTTTGATAAACTAGTAGGTCCACTAATTAAAGTTACCTCTGCGCCCCTATCTCTAGCTTCCTCTGCAATTGCATATCCCATCTTACCTGATGAATGGTTAGTAATAAATCTAACAGGATCAATGGGTTCTATTGTAGGTCCAGCTGTAACTAGTACTTTTTTGCCTAACAAGTCCTTTGTACTTTTAAATTTACTTATTACTATATCAACTATTAACTCAACAGATGCCAATTTCCCAGTACCTTCATCACCACAGGCTAATCTACCTATTGAAGGCTTAATAAATTCGTATCCTAAACACTGTAATGCTTCTATATTCCTTTGTACAATAGGATTTTCATACATATTTGTATTCATTGCTGGAACAAATATAACGGGAGCCTTTGTAGCCATTATGGTTGTAGATAGCATATCATCGGCTATTCCAGAGGCAACCTTTCCAATTATATTAGCAGTTGCTGGTACTACTATAAATAAATCTGCCTTTTTAGCTAAAGATATATGCTGAATTTCCCAAGCCTTTGGTTCTTCAAACATATCTGTAATCACCATATTCTGACTCAGTGCCTGAAAGCTTAATGGAGTAACAAATTTTTGAGCAGACTTTGTCATTATTACCTGCACATCTATATCATGTTTTTTTAGTCTACTAATTACATCTAAAGCCTTGTATCCAGCAATTCCACCAGTAACACCTACAACCACATTTTTCTTGGTCACCTTATTTAATGCTCTCTTTAACTCTTTCTATAGTTATGGCACCTTGTTCCACTTCATTAATTGCTGTAGTTAAGCATTTAAAAGATTCTTTGTCTATTAGAACAGCTTCCTTGTCTATTAATTGTCTAGCTCTTTTGGACGTAGCTATAATTAGTGAATATCTATTATCCACAATTTTCAACAACTCTACTATTGATGGATTAATCATTGCATTTGATTTACTCATTTATAATATCCTCCTATTTAATTATAGAGTCTTTTATTCTATCGACTCTGCATTTTTCTGCCTCTATTATACATTCTATTTTTTTTACAGCAGTCTCTACATAATCATTCACAACTGCATAGTTGTACTTAGACACATAGTTTAATTCCTTATATGCTGATTTAAATCTTGTATTTAGAGATTCTTCTGTTTCTGAACCTCTGCCTATTATTCTATTTTTTAGTTCTTCCATTGATGGAGGAAGTATGAATATAAATATTCCTTCTTCAAAAACTTCCTTAACCTGTAGAGCACCTTGAATATCAATTTCTAAAATTACACTTTGTCCGGCCTTTAACTTTGCAACTATTTTATCCTTTGGAGTCCCATAGTAATTACCATATACTTCAGCATATTCAAAAAAACAACCTTCCTCTACCTTATTAGTAAAGTCCTCTTTTTCCATGAAAAAATAACTTGCACCCTCTACTTCTCCATTTCTAGGTTTACGCGTGGTAGCAGATACTGATAGCCAGTAGTCATTTCTACTAAGTAGTTCTTTACATACAGTTCCTTTACCAGCTCCTGATGGACCTGATAACACTATTAGCAATCCTTCTGACTTATAATCTTTGATTTTATTCATCCACATCATCAGTAGCTTCCTCATCCTTGGATGCTAATCTGTGCGCTACTGTCTCTGGCTGAACAGCTGATAATATAACATGATCACTATCAGTAATTATGACAGCTCTTGTTCTTCTACCATAGGTAGCATCAATTAGCATTCCCCTATCCCTTGCCTCTTGAATAATTCTTTTAATGGGTGCTGATTCTGGACTTACAATAGCGACCAGTCTATTAGCTGAAACTATATTTCCAAATCCTATATTTATTAATTTGATACTCATGTTGACCTCCAATTACTACTCTATATTTTGTATTTGTTCCCTAATTTTTTCTATTTCATTCTTCATAGCTAATACTTTATTTAAAATTTCTAAATCATTTGCCTTAGATCCAATGGTGTTTGTTTCTCTATTCATTTCTTGAAGAATAAAATCCAATTTTCTTCCTATTACCTCATTTAAGCTTAGTGTATTATTAATTTGATCCAAATGACTATTTAGTCTAGTTATTTCCTCATCAATGCCAGCCTTATCCGCAAATAAAGCAACTTCCATAGCTAACCTGCCTTCATCTACCTTGCCTTCCTCTAATAGCTCCTTTAATCTCTCATTTAGCTATAGTGATAGGTAAGTCTTTGAAATTATCGCCAACTTTTCCCCCACTTCACACCGTACGTGCGACTTTCACCGCATACGGCGTTCCAACAATTTATACTTTTCATTTAATTAAATAACTGAATTT
>JAVXGR010000005.1:0-51861 GCA_036657335.1 Clostridium sp.
AGATTATATAACCATATCTATAAAAAGTCAATACATTTTTATAGATATTTATAGATATTCTTTAACTGTTGTCACCCTCCACTTACATTTAATTTTAAAATTTTATTTGTCTTTCCCTTATATTTTAACATTTATTATTAATTATTTAAATTATTAAACCACAATAATTTTTAAATTAATTTCCATTATAGACTTTTTTGTTATGTTTAGCCTTAATTCACATAATATATAGTGATTAATTTGATTTATATATATTTATTATTATGAACTCTTGTTAATTCTATATTTGAATCCTGGTATGGTTCTTTAAATTCATACTTGTATCCTATGGTTAAAACACTTAACACCCCAAAATTTTCTGGTATATTCAAAACTCTTCTTATATCTTTTTCTGAATCTCCAGTTTCACTTTGTCTATTTCTCATTTGTATCCAACAAGATCCTAGTCCTAATGCTTCAACTTCCATTTGAATTAATATTGCTGCAATTGAAGCATCCTCAACCCATACGTCACTTTTTTCTTTATCTGCAATTACTACTATTGCTAAGGGTGCAGTTTTAAGTGCAAGTGTTCCTATTTTCTTACATCCTTCTAATTTTAATAAAGTTTCCTTATCCTCTACTATAATGAATTCCACAGGCTTTTTATTCATAGAAGTTGGAGCAAGCATGGCTACATTAAGTATTTTTTCTAAAACTTCTTTTTCTACTTCCAGATCCCTATATTTCCTTATACTTCTTCTTTGTTTTAATAACTCTAACATAATAATCCCCTCATCTATATTTGTTTTATACTATTAATTAGTCTTTCAATTTCTCATTATACTACTGTTTTTAAAAATATAATATTGAAAACTGTGCCCTTCCCAAGTTCACTATTAACATTTATATCGCCACCATGGTCTTCTATAATCTTTTTGCTTAAGGCTAATCCTATTCCTATGCTTACAGGATTTAATGAAACTTCACCTTTATAGAACCTCTTGAAGATATTTTTTAGTTCTTTTTTATCTATCCCACATCCATTGTCTCTTATTGATATTATTATTGATAATGCTGTTTCTTCTAATCTAAGTTCTATATCCTGATCTTTATCACTGTGTTCAATTGCATTTTTAACTATATTGCTTATAGCTTCACCAATCCATCTCTCATCATGATTAAAGATTACATTGCTTTTACTATGAAATATTATATTTTGGTTTTTTTCTTCTGCCAATGTAATTAATGGTACTATGCTTTTATTTATAGTATCCTTTAGATATATTTTTTCTTTATTATATTTCACAACGTTACTTTCAAGCCTTGCATATTTAAGTAATGTTACTATGAGCCACTGCATTCTGTCTAACTGTTTAGAACTTAGCTCTATAAATCTATCTACATCTGTAACTTTCATTTTTTCATGATTTTTAAGTATATCATTATAAGTTATTAAGGATGCAAGGGGTGTCTTTAATTGATGTGATATATCATTAATTATATCCTTTAAATTAACTCGTTCTTGCTTAAGGGATTCTACTGAATACTCTAATCTTCCACCCATTTCACTGAACTTATTGTAAAATATAGCTAATTCGCCCTCTTTTAAATCCAACTTTTCTCTATGAAACATACCTTCAACCATATCATCTGCAAGCTTTCCTAGATAAGCTAAGTTTTCGTATATAGGTTTTACTTCTCTTAAAATCACTATGGTTAAAAGTATAAATAATATAATCCATCCTATGAGTAAGTACCCTGTAAAATCTGAGTAAAGCCCATTAGTTATATGGTTTTTAGATGTACTTATATCTTTATTATAGCTATACTTGGATAAGATAGATAATCCTAATTCATAATTTTCTTGCAACTTCCCTTTTGTAATTATTGGAACTATTACATCTTCTAATTCTGGATTTTCATTAACTATAGCACCAACTAAGGATATGTTTTGTTCCACATATCTTTTGCTTGCTTCATTAAATCCATTGTTTAAAAGAAAACATAATCCTATACATGATAAAATCAAGGTTATAAAACATGTTCCTATAATCCTTTTAACTTCATTGTTTCTTAATATGTACATAAGTTACACTCCTCTAAAGCCTGCTAAGTTTATCTATAGCTAAGACCCTTTAATTTCATCATTGAAAGATTTTTCAGCCTACACCCCAAAGTTTACTCAACCCATCTATAACCAATACCTCTTACAGTTTCTATATAATATGGTTTCTTCACATTATCCTCTATTTTTTCTCTAAGCCTTTTTATGTAAACATTTAAAGAATTCGCATCTATAAAATTACCATCTACATCCCATAGCTTTTCTAGTAATACTGCTCTTTCTAGTACATTCCCTTTATTTTCAATAAGTATAAGCAGTAATTTATATTCAGCTGCAGTTAACTCTATAGTCAAATTCTTCTTATAAACCTTATATTTAAAAGGCTCAACAATAATATCGCCACTTATAAACTTTCTTTCCTTTTCATTTTCATTCTTACTATGATACGCCTTTCTCCTTAGTACGGCATTAATTCTTGAGGTTAATTCCTTCACTCTAACAGGCTTTACCACATAGTCATCTCCACCCATGTCCAATCCTAAAACTACATTTCCCTCATCATCACAGGCTGTCATGAAGATTATAGGAACATCACTCTGAGATCTTACCTCTCTACAAAATTCATATCCTGTGCCATCTGGAAGTGTTATATCTAAAAGTACTAAATTAAATTCTTCTTTATTATAAAACTCCCTTGCTTCTTTTAGATTCTTAGCATGTTTAACTATAAAATACTCCTGTTGCAATGTATATTCTATTCCTAATGCCAAGGGCAAATCATCTTCTACAAATAATATTTTATTCATAAGTTTCCTCCATTCTTAAAGTCTATTTATATTTTACTACAAAAACACAAGTAATTTAATATGAGTTTAAAAAGAAAGAACTATGAAACTTAGATTCCACATGTAAGTTTCATAGTTCTTTCTTTATTTTAAATACATTCTTATATTTCTAGTTTTTTCCTTATTTAAAATATATTTCTACTTTCCTAATCCTTTTTCTTAATTTAAACCTAAATTATTCATTAACTTAGATTATACATTGTAATTTCAATAACTTATAAGCCTATTTTCGCCAGCTCCAAACCTTTCACATTTAATTTTTCTATGATTCCTATCAATTTGAATTATATCAAATGCATTTTCAGTAGGACTATCTTCTATTCTTACATAGGTACCTAATGTTGTTTCGCCTCTCCTACTTTCTGCATTTACTACAGAAACATATTTTATGCCATTAAGATCAAGTGTCCTATCTATATGACTATGTCCATGAAAATGTGCAATATGTTCACTCTTCCCATATTTTGAGAAGTCACAACTTATATCTATATTAAAATCACCTATGTTCCTTTCAACTTTAGAGTATGAACTGCCATTTTTAAATGCATTAATTATAGCTTCTGCCACCAAGCCATTCCCTATTTGAGTATCTTCTGTACATGAAGCATTTTTATTGAAGGGCATATGTGCAAATGTAGCTACAGCCCATTGACTTCTGTCATTCTTTTCTTCCATTTCAAGAGATTTTATTAAAAATTCTAATTGTTTTTGTCTTATTCCGTATTCATAATCTCTAATTAAGGTTTTATATCCTATATCTATTGTATCTAAGAATATACATCTTATCTTTTGTTTAGGATAATCAACATAATAGTAATTTGTATCTTTTTCACCAACTGAATTAGCAGGCATAAGATACTTTGTTATTAAATTATAGGTTTCTTCATCATCTATTAAATCAGATATAACTTGTGGATTACTATGATTAGCTAAATCATGATTTCCCTTTGTATAACAAATATCCACATTAGATTGAGCTAATACCTCCGTGACATCCTTTATATCAGCTATAGTAGCTTTTTTCCCATTATGTCCATTAACTATATCTCCCCCAAGAAATCCAAAATCTAATCCCTTGATTTCACCCATAACATCACGCCAATTAGCATAGGATGTTATTTCATTTCTTCCAACTCCACCTTCACTAGTGTAATGAACATCAGATATCATACCAAAAATTAAGTTTTTCTTATTGATATCTATTGATTCTAAGAAGTTTTCTTTAAGCTTTTTCTGACTAGTTCTATTATCACTTAATGGAAATATACTTCCGCCACATATTGTATTTATTATAGATTTAAAGCCACTACTTTCTGTAGCTTTTACCTTCATAGTTTTTAAATTATTAAACTCTATAAAGTTATCTATATACAACTGTGGATACTTTGCTTTTACCTCCTCAATACTCATTCCCGCTTCCATATCCTTCATTGATAATACTAAATCGCTATAATCTTTAAGGTTATACTTTATGTTTATTTTAATTATATTTAAAGCTTTTTCTACAGGAACTTTAACTTGAGCTCTAAAACTATGTTTAGCTGATACTTCCTCATCCCTAAGCTTGTCCGTTACCGATATGTTAGTAAACTCATAACCATCTGGCCCTGTAGCATTCCAACCTCTTCTAAAGAATTTCACAGCTTTATCTGTAGTATTCTCTACTTTTAAATCCATAACAATATATTCATAATCTGATACTTTTTTACTTGTATTTCCAGTTTGGAAATACTCACCATTTTTATTACAACTCATATCTTCATTGATATTCCCAACTGGCGCTTCCTTGGTTAATCCAGTTATAGTAAACTTCATTCCATCCACTATTTTCTCATCACTATTAATGCTGCCACAACCAATCAATAGAATATTTAATACTGCAGCTATAATTAAAATATATTTTTTCACTATAATAAAACTCCTTTTGCCTATACCTGTTGTCAAATAAAATTTACCCACTAAATAATCTATAGTTGATTATTCTCTGTTATTACTAAATAACTTAACAAAAGCACATAATACACCACTATAAATTATCCTGAATTATTTATCACAATTAGATTATACATTCTAATTGTGATAAATTGGAATGTATCTTTGTTTTGTTTTTATTTTAAGTTAATATATCAATATTAACTTAAAATAGTATAGACCATCCCTACGTACTTAAAATTAACACTTTTCATTGTATTATTAGGTTGTTTTTGGTATTAATCTGAAGAAGTTAAGATATTAATACTTTCAAATATTGACCAAAACCCATTCTTATATGACCAACTACTATATAGTTTGAAGCTTATATATGGACCTGTTTTTGCTATACATTAACCATAACAAATTTGAATCTCTTTTTCTATACCTATTTTCACTTTTTAAGTAAAAATATAAAATTTAATAATCCTACTATCTAAGCTATGTTACACATGGTTTTTATTTTTCTATGCATAATCAAGGTTAAAATATATTTTTGGTTTTATAATTCTTTATTCAATTAAAATCTATTCTGCCCTCGTAGTTTCCCTTCATTTAAAAGCTATTCCTGATTTCTTATTGTATCTACTAAACTAATATTATTAAGCTTTCTAAGTGGTATTAAACTAGCTATTAATGTAATTCCTATGCAACCTATACAGCCTATTATAAATGGACTTATTGGTATAGTACCTGTAATTGTAAAGCCTGTAGACATTACCTTTATCATTGCTTTAACTAATGCAAAGGATGCAATCCCTGCACTTACAGAAACGATTATACCGTGAATTACACCTTCTAATATAACCATCTTTACTAATTGACCTCTACTCATCCCTATTGTTCCTAGTGTTCCAAACTCTCTTTTCTTCAGAAGTATATTAAGTGATATTGTATTTATTACATTAACTATTCCTATTAAGGTTACCATTGTAATAAATCCATAAATAAACACATTAATGACAAAGTTTATCTCCTGTGATCTTTGAGCTTCTTTTATATTGTTTCTATAGGTCCTTCCATACTTATTTCCTATGCTTTCTGCTTCACTTGAAATTCTTTCTATGACACTATTGTCCTTACTATTAAATGCAAACTCAACATCTGTTCCATAGCAGTCTTCTACGTTCATTACACTGTATATCTTCTCTGGCAATATAATTCCTACATTAGAACTATGGTTAAATATATTTTTTTCAATTATTCCTTTAACCTCAAAACTATAAAACTCATTATCTTCAATAGCATTTTTAACATCTTCCTTAAATTCAGGTAATCCTATAGCTGAGTGACTATTACCTAACTCATAGCCATGAGGGTTATTTTCTTTATTTTCATTAAATTCAATTATGAATTTAGGTATTTTAATTGTATCCCCCAGCTTATAAGTTGTTACTGCAGTATTTACATATTGACCACTTCCATTGTCACCCGAAATATTATTTATTAAAACTACCCCATTATCCCCAAGTTTCTCTGTGGATAAATTTATTTTCTCTAAAGCCTCATTATTATAAAAGTACAGTTCTCCTTCATTAATTAGTGCATTTTCAGAATCTATATCTTCTATTGTGCCATCATTATTTTTTAAAAATTCCTTGTTTAAAAATTCCTTATCTATTAGCATTGGTACGTATGCTCTACTATATTTATAAACCTTATCAATTCCATCTATATTAAGAAGTTCTCTCTCAATATTTCCAGAGTGTTCCCTTGCATAAATAATAGCATCTGTTATTTTTACATCTCTTAAATAACCTAGTGCTTCTTCTTGTTTTATATTCATTGCATTAAATACTATAAACATTATTAAAGAAATACTTAAGGATAGTATTGTTACTGTAAATCGCTTTGAATTTTTTCTTATATTTTTATATGCTATCCATCCCTCAACAGCAAATATTTTTTTTATTAATGTCCCTTTATAATATTTAATTCTTTCCTTTCCTGTATTTCCATTATTCTTTAGTATATCAATTAGAGAGACTTTACCTGCACTATTAGCTGGTCCATAGGATGCTATCAATATTGTTATAACTCCAAGTAACATTGTTAATAATACTACATTAGGATAAAAAATTAGATTTAACTTAGATCCCATAATATTTTCTATTTGTGATGATAATATATTAACCGTTATATCTACTCCTAAAAATCCAAAGATAATCCCAAATGGTACAGCTATAAGACACATAATAAGACCTTCTCTTAAAACTATATTTCTTATTTGTTTTGGAGTTGCCCCGATACTTCTTAAGACCCCAAACTGAGTAATCCTTTCAGCAACTGATATATTTATAGCATTATAAATCAAGAATATTGTAGATAATACTATTATACTTAAAACAATAATAGCCATTAAACCTATTGAGTTATTAACACCACCATAGCTACTCTCTCCACGTAATACTAGAAGTTCATTATTATAATCAACTGTTGTCACCCCCATATTTTCAGCTTTTTTTGTAGCTATATTTACTTTTCCCTTTTTATCTTTTAAAGAAAAATATACTGTAATATTATCTTCTTCTGAATTTTCATTACCCACAGTTACTTCCTCATTAAATAAGGTTATTCCCTCATAATAATTAGAGTAGGCCTTGGTAGATTCATAGAATCCCACTACGGTATACTTGTACTCTTTATTACTAGTTAATATTAGTTCCTTCCCTATTTTATAGTCTAAATCTTTCTTAGATCGCCTATCTACAATTATTTCCTTATTATTGCCTGGTAACCTTCCTTCAACTAAATTAGTTCTAAATATACTGTCCATAGACACTTCATCAATGGCTCTAACATCTAAGTTTCCCTTGTCATTATGACCTATATTAAAATACCCACCACTACTTGATAGTCCCACATTATATAAATCTACATCACTTTTTAGGATATTGGCATCCTTCATTGATATATTTAAATAAGCAACCTCATAATCACCAAAGTTATTTTTAGTATTATTTATCATAGCATCTCTAAAGGCGTAGAATAAAAATCCAACCCCACTTATTAAAGAAAGGGACACTATAATACCTACAACCGTAAGTAAGCTTCTCTTTTTATTTTCTTTAATATACTTTAAGGTAATTTCTCTATAATTCTTCATTATCTTATCACCTCATCAGTTAATATGCTCCCATCCTCAATTGTAATAATCCTATCCGCAGATTGAGCAATGTTTATATCATGAGTTATTAGTATTAAGGTCTGATTATACTTTTTTGCTGAATATCTTAGTAACTCTATTATTTCCTTAGTGTTCTTAGAATCCAGGTTACCAGTTGGTTCATCAGCTAATATTATTGATGGCTTATTAGCCAGTGCCCTACCTATAGATACCCTTTGTTGCTGTCCACCTGATAATTGTGATGGATGATGATTTTTCCTATCCTCTAATCCTAATATTTTTAATAATTCATCTTTATACCCCTTATCCATTACCTTGTTATCTAGTAAAACAGGCATCTCTATATTTTCCTCTGCTGTCAATACTGGTATTAGATTAAAAAATTGAAATACAAAGCCTATCTTACGTCTTCTTAATACAGCTAGTGACTTTTCCTTTAAACTGTACATGTCCTCTTCATTTAAAATAACATTACCTGATGTAGGTCTATCAACCCCTCCAATTAAATGGAGTAGGGTACTCTTTCCTGAACCCGATGACCCAACAATAGCTACAAACTCTCCCTTCTCTATTTTTAAATTTATATTCTTTAATGCCTCAACATTAGCCTCTCCTGCTCCATAACTTTTACATAAATCTCTTATTTCTATAATAGCCATATTTATCTCTCCTTTATATTCTAAATTACTTACTATAATAAAGCATATAAATTACAACCTCATATATGAATTATTACAATTTTGTAATAATTCATATATGATAGTTAAATAAATACTGAAATTATATAAAGGGCCGATTATTAAAAAATTTATAAAGTATGTAGATATAGAGATAAATAGTGCATTGCCAAGAAGTCCATTGAGCTCATCCTTAGAATATAGCCGAAAGCTATTACGGTATACGACCTCTTCAACCTCCAAACTCTTAGTAAAAAGTCATAATAAAAGCACCTACCTTTGTAAGTGCCTATTAAACAAAATTGCTAACTACCATTACTAATTCCTTAGCCTTTTTCATTAATGAATTTTGTTCTAAATATTCTAGTCTTTTTATTGTGATAACTGGAGTTATTGTCTGCTCTATTTTAGAGCTATAATAACCAAAACACTGAGTCTATACAACCCCTTCAATGTCCATCCTATTAGTTATCTGAAGTAACTCAACTGTTTAAACTTAATTTCTATATACATTTTAAAAATAAGATACATAATAACATATAAACTTATTTGTTATTCTTCATCTTATAATCCAAGTTTTTATTTCCTATAAACGCTAATCCTATGATACCTGAACCAGTATGTGTTCCTATTATAGGACCTATTTCACTAATAATAATTTCTTTAACAAGATTTCTTTCTTTCATAAGTTGTGCTAATTTTTCGGCCTCTTCTAAATTATCTCCATGACCTATAAATACTCTTTGATTCTCTATGTCCACCCCATCTTCTACCATTCTTTCAATTAAAATTTCTAATGATTTCTTCTTTCCTCTAACCTTAGTCACGGTTGTAAGTTGTCCTTCATGATCCACACTTAATAGGGGTTTTATTCCTAATGTTGTTCCTATAATTGCTTCCACTGTTGTAATTCTACCGCCTCGTCTTAGGTGATGTAAATCCTCTACTGTAAACCAATGACATACTTTATCTTTGTTTTCTTCAACCCATCGCCCTAATTCTTCAATATCCATACCATTTTCTTTCTTTTCAGCGGCCTTACATACAAGAAGACCCTCTCCTACTGAAGCAGAAATTGAATCAATACTTATAATCTTTCTATCTGGAAATTCCTCTAAAACATCTCTAATTACTATTTGCGAATTATTATATGTGCCACTTAACCCTGATGAAAACGCTATGTATAGAATATCTTTTCCTTGTCTCAGTATATCTTTAAAGAATTCTTCATAAATAACATAATTTATTTGCGTTGTAACTGCATTACTTCCACCTCTTAATTTCTCATAAAACTCATGCAAGTTCATTTCTCTCTCATCTGGATAATGTACATAGCTCCTGCCTTCCATTTCAAAACTCATAGGAATTACATGTACCCCTAATTTTTCTATTAATTCTACAGGAATATCTGCTGTAGAATCAGTAACAATAACATAATTTTTCATATATATATTAACCCTCCAAAATTCTGTTTAAAATTACACCTATAATATCAACTCATAATTTAGCTATAATTTTATCATTATCTATTTAGGGTGTATATGCACAAAATCTGCCTTTTGTGAAAAATAAATTTCTATGAGTCCAATTTAGAGAATCTTTCCAGTGCTGGTTTCATGGAGCCTTGTACCGTAATTAGTACCAATTTAGTTATATCAACTGGTCTCTCCTTCATCCCCTCTTGTAGCCAATTAATAACAATACCAACTAAAGATAGTGCATAATAATGTGCTACAAAATCCTTATATTTATTTTCAACTATTAAATCTGGTGTTATTTCATCTATTATTTCTCGTGTTACACGATAGGTTACAGAATACATGAATTTCTCTAAATGTGGTCTACCCAAGGATTTAAATGCACATAAATATACCTCCCCTTCCTTTTCTATATAGTTAAATAAGTATATCAGCCCCTCTTGCCATGTGTTATAGCTGTTATTAATCTCTAACTTGTTTAAAGTATCTTCCTTATAAACCCACTCCAATAACTGATAAATATCTTGAAAATGATAGTAAAAAGTTCTTCGATTGAGATTACATTCATCCACAATTTCCTGAATAGTTATCTTTTCTAGTGGTTTTACACTCATATACTTCTTTAATGCTATTCCTAATAATGACTTTGTATTATTAGATGAAAGACTTCTATCCACTAATTATCCCCCCAATATTCTATAATTAAAAATTCATATATGTTAATTTTATAAGCTTAAAATCCACATCTTAACTATGTCATTGCAATATATATTCCTATTATATCACCTATTTTTTATTATTTTTCAAATAGATAACTATGACAAATTCATCTTACAACAAGTCATGAATAATTATATTCATATTAGCTTAAATTATTCATTCCATATATTTATGGATATATTCTTTATAGTAATAATAATTCAATGGCCCCTTCAATTAATAATGCTTGTTCCTTATGTTATTTAAAGAATGCTATAGCAATTGAGGTCTCCTTAGAAAAATATATTATAGCTCTCCAAAATGGTTTAGATCAGATCAAAGAGGAAGATACCTTAGTAAATAACATAGAAAACGTAGTAGGTCAACTAGAAAAAAATCCTAAAGTGAGAATTGTAACACCTAATAACTTTATAAAACTCATTAAAGAAAATATTAAACATTCACTCAAAGCCTCAAAATTCATCAAAGAAAATCCTAATCATTAAAGCAAAGCCTAATGAGAAATTAGTTGCATATACAACTAATTTCTGATATTATTATTCTTGGTAGAAAATTAACACTATTATTTATGAAATGCATCTCAGCTCTTAGAACTTAATTGCAACACATATATATTAATAAAAAAAGTGGTGAATAATATGACTAGTATAAAAGACCCCCTAGGAAAGTCAATTGCTGAAATATATAGGCAAAACTCTAAATTTTTATCAACTGAATTCCAAAACTTCGGTATTGGCTCTGGGCAATACTTTTTTTTAATAGAACTTTATAAAAATGATGGAATAAGCCAAGAAGTTTTAAGTGAACGATTGCAAGTAGATAAAGGCACTACAGCTAGATCTATGAAACGACTAGAAGAAAATGGCTATATTTCAAGACTTAGATGTGAAAATGACAAACGCTCCTACAAAGTGTTTTTAACTGAAAAAGCCTTGGGAATTAAATTGGACTTCTTTAAAATATTATATAAAAATGAAAAAAGAATTAAGAATCTTGTTACTGATGAAGAGTTAAATATGGTGAAAACCCTACTAAAAAAAATATCAAAAGGATTAGGTGAAAATAATAATGGATAGACAAAAACGATTAGGAGAAGAAAGTATTCCAAAATTGCTAATGACATTCTCCATACCTGCAATTATAGGAATGGTTGTAAATACCTTATACAATGTCATAGATAGAATATTCATAGGTAATATTCCAGGCATCGGTAAATTAGCCATAACAGGTGTTGGTATTACATTGCCTATAATGACAATTATATTAGGTTTCGGATTATTAATAGGTGTTGGTACCTCTGCTAGAATATCAATAACTCTTGGACAAGGTCGACGGGAAACTGCTGAAAAATTACTTGGTAATGCGGTTACCTTGATAATTATTTTTGCTGTAATAATTACTATTTTGGGCTTTATTTTTATGAATCCGCTATTGGTTGCCTTTGGTGCAAGTCCTGACACTCTAGGTTACGCAAAGGATTACATAGGAATTATATTTTTAGGTACAATATTCAGTCTTGGAAGTGTTGGATTAAACCACTCTATAAGAAGCGATGGAAATCCCAAGATAGCCATGCTATCTATGCTACTTGGGGCCGGTGTTAATATAATCCTTGACCCTATATTAATATTTGGATTTAATATGGGAGTTAAAGGAGCTGCTATAGCAACAGTTTTCTCTCAATTAATATCTGCTCTTTGGATATTTTATTATTTTACAAAGGGTAAAAGTATACTAAAAATAAGAAAGAAGAATTTAAAGCTTAAGAAAGCAATAATACTAAGTATATTTAGTATTGGAATGTCACCCTTTGCTATGCAAATAGCTCAAAGTTTGGTACAAGTCGTAGCTAACACTTCATTAAAACACTACGGTGGAGATACGGCAATCGGTGCAATGACTATAATAACTAGTATATCCTTAATGGCTACAATGCCTATAATCGGAATAAATCAAGGTGCACAACCTATCATAGGCTATAACTTCGGAGCTAAGAAGTATCATAGAGTACTGGAAACAATAAAATACAGCATTTTATTTGCAACCATTATAGTAACTTCAGCCTTTTTAATAATACAGTTCGCACCTCATTCAATAATAAAAGTATTTAATAATGATCCAATTTTAAGGGATATGGCTACAAAGGGTGTTAGAATATATCTATTTATGCTTCCAATTATCGGTGTTCAAATAGTAGCTTCAAGCTATTTCCAAGCTATTGGTAAAGCTAAAATTTCTATGTTCTTAAGTCTTTTGAGACAGGTTATAATATTAATCCCTTTAATACTAATATTCCCAACATTTAAAGGATTAGATGGAATATGGTTTGCAGGTCCTACGGCTGATTTTATTTCAACCATAATCGCTAGCACAATATTCTTTATATCCTTAGGTAGGTTAAAATCATCAATAAGAAAATCAACTTTAAATATAGATGCATAAGAAATAGAAGAGGAAGTTTATGCTTCCTCTTCTATTTCTTATGTATGCATAGGATATTATTAGGGTTATAGAATTATTTTCAGTCCTTCTTAATATCTTTCCATGAATCACATCTATCAACAATTAGATTTACCCTATCTACTTAAAACTAATTCCCCTATATTATCTTTAATTGATTTATGCTTTATATTACTACCTTCAAATTTAAACAACTTAAATACGAATTGTATAGAGTGTCCAAGCCCTATGGCTGTGATTATAGTTCCTATTCCAGCATGTCCTCCTAAGAAGTATCCCGTAATAAGTGCTCCAATTTCTAAACAAGTTCTTATAACCTTTATTGGTTTACCTGTTTTTTTACTTAAAGCCATCATAATCCCATCTCTTGGTCCACAACCTAATCCTGAACCTATGTATAGTACACAGCCTATTCCCATTAAAATCATACCTATTATTAGCATTACAATTCCCATAATAATAGAGTTGCTCTTTGGTATTAAATTATTAAACATTATGAAATCTATAAATTTACCTATAAAGATCATGTTAAGAACTGTGCCAAGTCCTAATTTTTCTCCTAATATTACTCCTAAAATAACGAATAACACACCAACTATTATGCTGGCATTTCCAATAGTAATACCAGTAAGCTTTGAAACTCCATCATGAAGTACATCCCAAGGTGACATACCTAAGTTAGCATTAATCATAAATACACTTGCTGATGCACAAGTAAAGAACCCAATAAATAATCTAATAAGTCTTAATAACAAATCTTTTATGTCTTTCATATTCTATCCCCTCGCTTTTTATTACTATTAATTATTTTTACCCAATTAATACTTTACTCTGTTCAAGGAAATATATCTAGTATTAATTGCTTTTTTTATAACTTCATACTATTATAAAAGCAAATACTACATGTAAAGATAATACTCCATATAAATAACTTATATGGAGTACTACCTTCTATACAGTTGCTTCTGTATTAATATCTACCCTTAATTCCACAATCCTGTCTACTATTAATCATGAAAATATATTTACTATTGATTCTACGGTCTTATATATGCTGTAGAATCAGTAAGTATTACTTAATGCTAAAATGCCTCTTCAACAATTGATACTAATTGTTCCAAAACACTATCCACTATTATCTTTCCTTTTTCTGCCGTTGATGTCCTAGCTGTTGCTAAGACTCCACTCTCTGGTATAGTTGACTTATCAATAGGATACTTATGATATGCACAGGGAGTAGCACCCTTTGTGTCTACCATTCTATCCATATGTACTATTTCTGGTGCAAAATACAACATAAGCGAAGTTTCTGTTATAGCAGCATGCTCAAAAGCCCATCCTGGAAATTCTACCTCATCGAATACTTTATCTATAACTTCATTTGGCAGTGTATCCCACCAATTTGTTTCAACAATTGTAACTGCATCCTTATATTTATTTGAAACAAGATCTATTGCCTCAAGCACGAAGGCTTCATTTTCAAAGTGTGCATTAAGTACAAGAATCTTTTTAACCCCATCCTTAACAAGCTCGCATAAAATATCATCTACTAACTTTACAAGTGTTTCTCCATTTAAATCAATAGTTCCAGGGAATAATGGTCCTCCCCCGCTTAAGGGCTGTGATTTATATCCATAAGAAAGTGTTGGCATAACTAAACCATTTATCTTTTTAGCTAATGCTATTGAAAACTCCTTAGCAATTACAGCATCCACTGACAATGGTAAATGTGGACCATGTTGTTCCATTGCACCTATTGGCAGTATTACAACTGACTCATTCTTTCTTTCATTAAATTCCATCCATGTTATGTTATCCATTAAAACATTCATTTTAGAATCCCCTTTTCTTTATATTAATTATATCATTATTTATAAAACTATAATCCTAATATAATTTTATCCTAATTAAAAATTCTATTCATCATACAAAGAGTATAATTTTACAGTAATTATTTTGTACTCTTTGTACATGGTCATATGCCTTAGTTATTATACCCTTAATACAATGACTATAAATTTTACCTATGCTATTATTTTACTTATAAAGATATAAAAAATATTAAAAGCATCTAGTTTGCATCCTTGTACACTAGATACTTTATAAGGGGATGAACTTTAATGAAATCTACACTATTTACCAATGTAAAATTAAAAGGCCAATGTGAACTAACTGACATATTGGTGGAAGATGGAATTTTCAAAGAGATTTCTTCAAATCTTTCAGGTAAGTTAAAAGGGACTTCCAACTTAGAAATTATAGATATCCAGGGTAAACTTACAATTCCACCTTATGTAGAGCCACACATTCATCTTGATTATGTATATACTGCACATAATCCTGGTGCAAGTAATTCCACTGGTACTTTATTTGAGGGTATTCAGCGTTGGTCTGATACAAAATCTACTTTAACAAAGGAAGATGTAAAAAATCGTAGTAAAATTGCATTAAAAAAGCAAATATTAAGTGGGATACAGTATGTTAGGACTCATGTTGATGTTACTGATCCTAATTTAACCTCACTACAGGCTATGTTAGAGCTTAAAGAAGAGGTTTCTCACTTAGTTACAATGCAAATCATAGCCTTTCCTCAGGAAGGCATGTATGCCTACAAGGGCGGTGAAGAGTTAGTAGAGCAAGCCCTTCAAATGGGTGCAGATGTTGTTGGCGCAATTCCCCACTTTGAATTCACAAGAGAATTTGGAGAGAAGTCAGTGAAGAAAACAATTGAGCTTGCTTGTAAATATAATAAACTTGTAGATGTCCATTGTGATGAAACTGACGACGAACAATCACGTTTCTTAGAAGTTTTAGCTGCTCATGCCTATCTTGAAGGAATAGGAAGCAAGGTTACAGCTAGTCATACCTGTGCTATGCATTCCTACAATAATGCATATACTTATAAATTATTTAAATTATTAAAACAATCTCAGTTAAACTTTATAGCATGTCCAACAGAAAATATTCACCTTCAAGGAAGATTTGACAGCTATCCTAAACGTCGTGGCGTAACTAGGGTGAAAGAACTTGTAGACGCTGGTATTAATGTTTGTTTTGCTCAAGACTCTATGTCTGATCCATGGTATCCTCTTGGTTCTGGTAATCTTATGAATATTTTAGATTCAGGAATTCATATATGCCAAATGATGAGTTTTGATGAAATTAACAATGCTCTTGATCTTATTACTGTAAATGGGGCAAAAACTTTAAATATACAAAATCATTATGGTATAGAAGTTGGTAAAGCTGCAAACTTTATTGTACTTAACGCTACAAGCGAATTTGAAGCCATATGTGATAGAGTATCCGTACTTTCCTCTATTAGAAATGGAGAGTTTTTATTCAATCGCATACCAGAACAAATAACTACAAGGGAAGCCTTCCTTAATTCTTCTTTCAAATAACTATAATTGAGCCCTGTGAATTTACATTATTCATAGGGCTCTTATTTTATGCTATAATTATAAATATATTACCTTGAAAGGATATGTTTTTATGATTGTAAAATGTGAAGATTTACTTACTATAAAATGCTTTGAAAATATTACTCTTGTAGGTGGTGAAAATGGTCTCCATAGAAAGGTTACTTGGCCATTTGTTGCTCAAAGTACGGAGATTACTCAATGGGTTAATGGAGGAGAACTGCTTTTTATTACTGGTATGGGAATGAATATAGATACTAAAACTCTAATTGACCTTCTGCATCAATGTGTATTAAAAAATCTATCTGGCCTAGTTTTGCTAACTGGAAGCGATTATATAAAATCTATTTCTGAAGAGCTTATAAATGTAGCTAATAAATCAGCTATGCCACTTTTTGAAATGCCTTTTAATATTAAGCTAATTGATGTTACTATGGATATTTCTAATTTTATAATATCAAAAGATCTACAACAAAAAAAGGAAAATAGTTTTTTAGGTAAATTATTATTTTCTGAGGACTACGAAAGCAATCATATAGAACAATGGGCAAAGTTATATGACATCGATCTTAAGGATAATTTTTTCATAGCTTTATTTAATCTTAGTAAAACCTCTGATTTCATATATAAAAACTCACTGAAAGCTGAAGCTCTTTTACAGGATTATGTTCAAGTGACCATAAGCAACCTTTGTAATGAAAACAATGTTTCTCTTGTGTCATTGATACATGGGGACAACATCATATGTTTTATAACAGATAAGACTGTAGAGAAGTGTACCCATACTATGCAATATTTAAGCATAGTTCATAGCCTTTTAAGTAAGAAATATAGTGATTTAGAGATTTATTTAAGTATTGGTAGCACTTATGAAGATATTGCAATGATAAAAAACAGTTATGGAGAATCTATTAAGGCTCTTAGACTTTATAAGAAATCTGGTCTAAAAGATAAGGTGATTAACTATTCTAATCTGGGAATTTACCGTTTATTATTTGAAATTACTAATATAGATGAAATTAAACGATATCATAATGATGTTTTAGGACCTATAATTAATTATGATATGGCTAATAACTCTAACCTTTTAGAAACCCTGAAAAAATATTTATTTAATAATTGTAATCTTGTAAAAACCTCTGAATCTATGTTTATACATAGAAACACTCTTATTTATAGACTTAATAAGATTAAAACTGTACTAATTAAGGATTTAGATGATCCCTATGTTAGACTTGATTTATTAAATAGTATTGTAATTTCTAACTATTTAAATTCCTTAGAATAATTTACAGAAGAGGGCTAAGTTGCCCTCTTCTATCATTGCATATAATAGTCCTTGCCAAAGACTCATTTCACTCAATAGTAGCATAAACTGCCTAAACCTTCACTTTATACAATAGTCCTCACTAAAGTAAAAAAATGGAGTATTCATTCTTAATATACTTAATACTCCATTTACATACTTCTCATTTCTAGTGGCTCTATATTGTAATTAACTTCTAAATACAGTTACTACTCAATCTTCATTAAATAAAATAAGATTCTAAAAAAGTAAAATACCTTATTTATTTTAAAATCCTCTTAAAACTCTTTTAACCTACCTTTTTTATATAATACCTTACATATAAACATAGTTCCAAATACAGCTGTTAAAGCTACAACGTAAGATGGGTATCCTGGTAGAAAATTCAAGTAACCAAGCTTTAATACTAATGTCATTATAACTGATATTCCCAAGGCTATTGCCCCAATCTTCGGAGCTGTAAAACTTAGTTGTATAAATACTGCACCAAATATTGCTGGTATCAAAAACTTCAATGAATCATTTACCACACTTGGTAACATAGATATCAATTTTGTTCCTAAGAATACTCCCATTGTAAGCATTAATAAATTAACTACTACTGATGACCCAATTCCCAATGTTGAAATAATAGTCGCTTCCTTTGTTCCTGCCTTAACACCTGCTGCATCTAAAGCATTGGCTGCACAAGGTAGTCTTAAATTAGAAATATTCCCTGTCATAAATGCCATATAAGTTCCTGCTAATCCTAAAATAGGGTAAAACGCAATAGGATCCACTACATAATATGCAAAGCTTGCACTTACTTGTGCCACTGTGGCTGCTATAACCGCACCTATGGGTGCATCTAACTTAAATACAAATAATAATAATAATGCTGGCAAAAAAGAAATTGCTGCTCCAACTAAATTTGTAATTCGCCCCCATTTACTTATATATGGAATGTACTCTTTTTCATATGCTTCATACTTATTTTTATTATCATCCATAATATTCCTCCTATCCTATTAAGGCAGTTACAATCATGCTTCCAAACATTGCAATAGATAATGCCCACTCTCTTAGCCAGGCTTTATTAAGCTTCTTGTTTATCACCATAATTACTCCCATAACTAAAGCTCCAAGTACGCAAGCCAAGGTATATGAGTTGAAATTTAATATTTCACTAATTTTAGTAACCTGATCTGTAACTAAATTATCTCCAACTAAGAATGCAAAGGCTCCTAATGAAGCTGCACTTGATATTATTCCTAATAACCCACTATTTCCACCAGATATTTTTGTTCGTACAGACTCAATTTTATGAGCAAATAATCCTGTGAATAATGGCCATGCTACTGCACCTAATGCCATAACCCATACCGCAACAGCAAAAGCTGCTTCCTTGAATTCTGGTGACCCTAATGTAACTCCCATGGAATTTGCAGCAAATTGAGCTGCCATTAATTCATGAGAGACAGATCCAATTAATGATAGACGCATCCACGCAGTAGGTCCCCCAACAACATTTAGTAAAGATATCATCCCCACAAGTATTACAAAGGATGGTCCTATTGAAGAAATCATACTACTTCTAATAGCACGTTTCATCTGGTCATCAGTAACACCTATCTCCCTACCAGTCTTAATAGACTGTTTTACGAATATAGCAGATTGAAACACTGCCCAACCAACTGCTATACCAGCTGCTATCCACATAAGTGGATGTTCAGCTATCTTCATGTAATCCATAAAAAAACCTCCCCCTTTTTTATTTGTTATTTATTTCATCCTGTCTTTATATTACTATTAGTAAAGCTTCAACATTATTAACAATTTTAAAATAAAATCTATTTATTTTTATTTAGGTTATTTTTATTAAAAAGATCTATATACTTTGTAATACACTTATTTTTATTTAGATTATTTATATTTAAAAAACCTAAATACTTTGTAATATGCTACTAAAGTTCAGCTAGCATATATAATCCAAGTTCTATATTAGTTTGGTATAGTTTCCTTTATCCAAAAACCTATTTGTAAATTTTCTATATTATGCTAATATAAATTGTGAAATAATATCTTATTAGGGGGAATTCTTATGTCTAAAATCCAATGTATTTTAAATAGCTTAGAACAGTTAAACTTAGATGCTTTATTTCTTGTGAAAAAATCTAACGTTAACTACATAAGTGCTTTTACTGATGAAGCAGCTTACGTATTAATTTCAAAGAAAGGAAATTTTTTAATAACAGACGGAAGATTTGTTGAACTTGCTGAAAAACTTTGTAATCCAAATGGTTTCAAAGTTTTAAATTGGAATAAGTATGGTAAAAATCTTATAGCTGGAGTTACTGCCATATCAAAGGAACTTTGCATTAAAAGGCTAGGCTTTGAAAGAGCCTCTATGACTTTTGATATGTTTGATAATTTAGGTAAAGCATTAGAAACTGTAGAACTTGTTCCAACCTCAGACATTGTTGAAAATTTGCGCTATGTAAAGAATGAAAAGGAGATTTCTCTACTTCGTGAAGCTGGAAATATAACAGATAAATCTTTCCAGGAAATTTTAGAATTTATTAAACCCGGAATGACTGAAACTGAAGTTGCCGCAAAATTAGAATATATCATAAAATTAAATGGTGGAGATGGGGTTGGATTTGAAACCATATTAATATCTGGTGCAAAAACTTCACTTCCTCATGGAAAACCTGACAACAAAATCATTGAAGTGGGGGACTTTATCACCTTAGATTTTGGTGCTCTATACAAGGGTTATACTGCTGACATGACGAGAACCATCGTAATTGGCAAGGCAAATCCTAAACAATTGGAAGTGTATAACCTTGTTAAAGAAGCACAACAAGCTGGAATGGAGGCTATTAAAGATGGTGTTACCTCTAAACATCCAGATGATGTAATTAGAAAAATTGTGGCTCCTTATATTGAATACTATTATCCTGGCATAGGTCATGGTGTTGGTCTAGACCTTCACGAACAACCTTTCTTAGGTATTAATGGAGATAGAATAATTAAAAAGAACTGTGTTATAACTGTTGAACCTGGTCTTTACATCCCTAACTGGGGTGGAGTAAGAATTGAAGATAGTGTTCTTGTATTAGAAGAGGGAGTAGAGAGATTTAATAATTGTACTAAGGATTTAATATCTTTATAATTAAGATTTAATACCTTTATAATTAAGATTTAATACCTTTAATAATGAATAACAATATAAAGTCTGGATACTGGTACTAATATAGTGTCAGTATCCAGACTCTTAATTTTCATGGATATATTTACTGGTATGAAAACTATGTTTACCTTATTGTTTTACATTATCAATAAACACCTTTAAGGCTTCTTCCCAAGGTCTTGTGCTATCTCCAATAGTACATCTTAACATCATGTTATCTAATGACGAAAATGATGGTCTTTTAGCAGCTCTTTTAAAATCATCAGAAGTAACTGGCTCAACTTTACATTCTATTCCTGCAAATTCTACTATTTTACATGCAAAATCGTACCAAGTACATTCCCCTCTTCCTGTGCAATTATAAATACCATATTCCTCTGTTGGTATTAAATTCAATATGTGATATGCTAAATCCTCAGCATTTGTTGGATTTCCCCTTTGATCATCCACAACTGTAAGATGCCCTCTTTCCTTTGCAGCCTTCATTATAGTATAAACAAAATTCTTTCCAATATAGCCATAAAGCCACGCTGTCCTTACTATAAAATACTTAGATGAAAAATTACGTACATAATCCTCACCCATTAATTTAGTAGTCCCATAAACACTAACGGGTCCTGTTATATCACATTCTGTTAAAGGAACCGTACCCTCACCACTAAATACATAGTCCGTAGATACCTGAATTAATTTAGCTCCAACTTCTTCTGAGGCTATAGCTAAGTTTCTAGGTCCTACTGTATTTACTTTAAATGCCAAGTCCTTGTTTTCTTCACAAGCATCAACATTAGTATAAGCTGCTGAATTTATAACAACATCAGGCTTAAGAGCATTTATATACTGCTTCACTGCCTTTAAATCTGTTATATCTAAAACGTCTATATCAACCCCTATAATCTCTGCTGATTTTATACACTCTGGTATATCCCCAATCTCAGATTTTCCGTTTTTTATTATATTTGTAATTTGAGTTCCAAGTTGTCCCTTATTACCTGTAATTAAAATTTTCATATTCCTACACTCCATTTTCATAAATTTTAATAAAACACTACACTATTAATAATACCACATTAATATGAAAAATCTAAATAACTTCTTATTCTACATATATTCGTTAAATCACAGATCTTATTACATAAATACTATAAGCAAACTAAGATATTTATGTACTTACTATTTATTTTCCAGAATATATTTCCTTCTAATCTTAGGAAATATACTCTTTTTAATTTGATTATATTGATTTTTGCTATCAATCTCCCCCCAAACTAAATCATCTATTCTTATGTATCCTATATTATAATTTCTGGCTACATCCAAAAGGGTATACTCATAATTTATATACGGATTCTTATTACAAGAAAATTCATCAAGCATCATTTTGTATAATTTAAAAGATATCTTAGTAATACCAACTATTTCACCATCTATGCTATTTAATTGATGTATATCCTTAGATATCTTAAATAAGCATTCATCTCTAATCTCAACAAATGCCTCATCCTCACTACCACTTTCCTTAGTTAGTAATATGCAATCACGCTCTGAATAATTACATAGCTTAGTCACAGCTGTATGCTCAAATACTAAATCACTCTCAAGTAATAAAAAATCATCCTCTATTACCCCCTCTGCACAGGCTAATGAATACATAGTCCCAGTCCAAATATAATCCTTGTTATTTACAATAACTATATCCTTTTCATCTTTAAAATGCTCTTCAAGAATGTCACTCTTATATCCACCTATAATTATTATTTTATTTATTTTGTTATCCCTTAATATCTTCACAGTCCTATCTATTAAAATAAAATCCTCTATCTCTAACATTCCTACAGGCTTATCAAAGTCTTCTCTTTTACCCGCTGCTAGAATTACAGCTTGAGTTAGCTTATAATCATACTCTTGATGAATATTAAGTCTAGTATTTTTATCCTGATTCAATTTAAGATTTAGTTCATTTAAGCCCATTTCAGTAACAACATACTTTATTGAATTATCTTCATTTTCTCTATTTATATAACCTAATTTTGTAAAAGATTTAAGTATTGAATTCACCTTACCAAGTGATACGTCTACCTCTTTAGCTAGGTTTCTTTGATTTAAACTATTATCATCATTTAAAGATTTTAAAACTTTAAACTCTACTTCTAACATCTCCTAGAGCCTCCCATTAATGAAAACTTAATATATAAATTCCCATCATTCTATATTTAACATTCTAACTTACATATTTAAATGCAAATAGAGTTAGCTTATAATTAAGCTAACTCTATTTTAATACAAATTCTATTATACTTCACTATATTTAATAGGATTTCTAATTTACCCTACTTTATTTAAGATAAATTATTTTCTATTTCTTAATTTCATTCTATATGTTTAAATTTACTTCTCTAGATTTTAGCTTCTCTATGTTTAAATTTACTTTTTCTAAGTTTAATTACTAATCTATCAAAGATAACTCTAAAAATTACATTTGTAAATATTATCATAACCGCTACAGCTGCAGCTGCTGCCATTTCTCCTGTATCAACCTTATTAATCATTGATATAGTAGCTAAACGTGTTTGAGGCATGTATAAAAATACTACTGCTGATATAGTCATCATAGAGTTTACAAAATAATAAGAGAAACTTTCTAATATAGCTGGTAAACTAAGTGGTATTATTACATTTCTTAAGAGATGAAACCATGTTACTCCCATAATTTCAGATGCATTCTCATACTCACTATCTATTTTTTTAAGCTCATTGCTTATTGTTAAGAAAGGAGTTGAGAAAAAATGTACAATGTTAGCAAGTACTAATATTATAAATGTTCCATAAATAATTCTCAATGGATTTGCACCCTTATTAAAGAACAACATAAATGATATACCTATAGTAAGACCTGGTATTGCATTTGGAAGTATTCCTAATAAATATATTATCTTATTAGCTTTTTTAAATACCTTTCCTCTTTGAGAAAAATATGCAGCTATAAAACATATTATAGTACCAATTATAGCTGTTAACATAGCAACTATAATACTATTTCCAAATATTCTAAATCCACTCATACCTAAAACAGAAAAACTAAACCACTTTGTTGTAAAATTCAAGTTATATGGCCAGCTTTCAACAAATGCTGAAAGTAGTATTGTAGCAAAAATCATTACTATAAAGGACACTATTAAGATATTAAATATACAAAAAAATGTATCTCTACCCTTATTTTCATGTATAACATAGGCAGTAGATTTAGAATCTGCCTTTGTTTTATTATTTTTACTTATGTAATAATCCACAATAAATGCTATTACTGCTGGTATTATAAGTACTACCCCTATAACAGCACCCATTTCAAAGTCCTGTTGTCCAAGCATCTTCTTATATACTTCTGTAGCTAAAACACTAAATCTTCCACCTATGATTTTAGGTGCTCCAAAATCTGTAAATGCCATTGTAAAGGATGAAAAGAATGCTGTGATTATACTGAATTTCATATTGGGTACAGTTATAGTGAAGAACTGTCTTATACTACTTGTTCCCATAATCTCTGCTGCCTCGTATAACCTATTATCACTATTCTTAAGTCCCATACTAAATAACAAATACACCACTGGAAATATGTATAATGCTTCTGATAATACTATTCCCCAGAAACCATATATATTAAAGTTTATTCCTAATAAGTTAGTTAATAATCCCTTTGTTCCAAATAGATATATAAGTGCAATACTATGAGTCATAGTCGGTGCAAATAATGGCAGTAATCCTATCCAATGAAATACACCCTTACACCTTATATTACTTTTATTAACTCCGTAAGCATATGTAAATGCACTTGCCATAGCTATTAGTGCTGCTGTTATTGATACTCTTAAACTATTTCCTAATGTTATCTTAAATCCCTTAGTTCCTACATATTCTTTAAAATTTGCAAATCCCACAAATTGGCCATCAAAATTTTGGAATGCTTTAAACAATAATGTACCTACTGGAATTGCTAAAAACAATATTAAGAAAGCTATTATGGTTATGCTTAATATCTTTTGAGCTCTATCCTTACGCATATTTTTTAACTCCTACTACTTCTTCTAAATCTAAATATAGAGTATCATTTACTTTTATGTTTAACCCACTTAAATCCCTAAATGATACATCTAGAAATATATTTCCATGTCCACTTTCCGTAGCATCTACTAATATTCTGTAAATGTTTCCTCTAAACTCTATTTCCTTAACATTTGCTTTTATGTAACCTTCTTTCTCAACAGTTGTGAACTTAACACATTCAGGTCTTACAAACCTTTTGCTTCCATCCTTTTCAGTTAAGAAGTTAATTTTCCCTATAAAATCAGCAACAAATTCATTGCTTGGGTCATAATAGATCTCCTCAGGAGAACCAACCTGCATAACTGTACCCTCATTAAAAACAACTATTTTATCTGCCATTGTAAGAGCTTCTTCTTGATCATGTGTAACTAAGATTGTAGTTATGTTAAGCTTCCTTTGAAGGCTCTTTATTTCCTCTCTTAGACTCTCTCTTACCTTTGCATCTAGTGCTGATAGAGGTTCATCCAAAAGAAGTATCTCTGGTTTTAAAACTACAGCTCTAGCTAAGGCAACTCTTTGTTGTTGTCCACCAGATATTTCTGAAGGATACCTATCTTTCATATCACTAAGCCCAACTATTTCAAGAACTTCAATAACCCTAGTGTGTATTTCTGTTTTATTTATCTTCTTACTTTTCAAGCCATAAGCAACGTTGTTATATATATTCATGTTTGGAAATAAAGCATAGTTTTGAAAAACCATAGCTATACCTCTATCAGCTGGATGTAAATTAGATAAGTTCTTACCTTCTAATATAACTTCCCCTGAATTACTCTTTTCAAGACCAGCTATTATTCTAAGTAATGTTGTTTTACCGCATCCACTTGGTCCTAAAAAGCAAACTAATTCGCCCTTATCAATATCAATGTCAAGACCCTTTAAGACCTCAGTATTTTCAAAACTCTTTCTTATACCTTTAATTTTTAAATACGTCAAATTATTCACCTACTCCATATCTTTTTTCCCATTCTTTTAATATTCTATTTCTTTCCTTTGATACACTTTCTAAATTATATGGTATCATTTGCTTTGTTATATCTCCATCATATGCCATTCCCAATTTAGTTGTATATCCCTTTAAAGGTGTTAGTGTTCTATTATCAGCATAATTTTTAAGCATTACCTCTGATACGCACCATTCATAAAATATCTTAGCTTCTTCTGTGATTTTATCATTACTTATTAAAGCTGATACCTCAAGCTCCCATCCTGATCCACCCTCTGGGAAGATAGTCTTTATATGTTCACCTTTTTCTTCCATTTGGATAGCAGTATAGTCTGCACCTACGCCTATTAAAAGTTCCCCTTGTGCTGCTTGTTTAACCGGTGCTGTTCCAGAATGTGAGTATTCCTTCATGTTTTTATTTAATTCATCCATGTACTCCCAAGCCTTTTCCTCACCCATTTTCTGTATCAAGCCAGAAACAATTAAATATCCAGTTCCTGATGATGCTGGATTAGGCATTGCTAATGAACCCCTAAAATCCTCACTTAGTAAATCCTCGTAATTTGTAGGGACCTTAATACCCTTATCTTCTAATTCTTTCTCATTTACCGCAAATATATTCATCCATCCACCATTAGCTACCCAATGTGGGACTTCATTTGCAGTGTCATAAAATATTTCATTTAACTCATTTAAATTAGGTACCTTGTAAGGTTCAAATACACCATACTTATCCAAAAACACCATATTGCTTGCTGCTAAACCCCAAACTACATCTGCTCTTGGGTTATCTTTTTCAATAAGTAACTTTGAAGCTACAACTCCACTAGAATCTCTTACTAGGTTAACTTTTATATCTGGATGTTTTGCATGAAAATCATCTAAATATGCCCCTATATACTCTTCCTCAATAGCCGTATATACAGTTATGGTTTTTTTATTATCTCCTGTACATGCCACAAGATTAAAAGAAATAAGTAACATTAATAATATTGCTAAAATTTTTTTCATTATTTTTCACCTTATATTTCATTTTTAATTCTTAATTTAGGAACAATTTCATTTTCAACTCTTTTTAAATGACTTTCATCATCAATTTCTGCCCAAATTAAGTCTTCTATTTTATTACATTTAACTATATAATCCTTACTTACATCCACTAAAGCATCTTCGTAATGATATTGTGCTATAGCAGACTCTTGGTTCTTCTCCACCATTTTGAAGAAAAGTTCCTTTGAAATTTTAGATATACCAACCCATTCTCCAAATAACTCTTTAACTGTACTCCTATCCTTAGATGCACTGTATAAACCACCATTTTTAACTTCTATATATACTTCATCCCCAGAATTAGTTTTTCCACTTACTAATATGCAATCTTTTCCCTCATAATTCATAGCCTCTACTAAAGCTCTTTTCTCATATATTAAATCACTTTCTAACAACAAGAAATCCTCATTAATTAATGATTTAAATATAGCTAAAGATGCCATACTCCCTGTGTTTGCAAATTCTGCATTTTTCTCAACTATTATGAAGTCATTTTTCTTTGCTAAATCCTCATAAAACTCACATAGATGTCCTGTAGCAATATATATTTTTTCTATGCCTACACTTCTTAATTTTTCTATTGATCTTTCAATTAAACTCTTATTTTCAATTTGTAAAAATCCCTTTGGAATAAGATTGTTAGTAACTCCAATAAGCCTCGTACCCATACCTGCTGCAAGTATAACTGCTGATTTAACTTCTCTCATAATTAAAATTCTCCTTCGGTATTCAATTTATTTATTTTATGTTGTTTATAGTATTATAAATGTAACTATATCAATATATATGCACAAAATAGCTGTTCATTTAATGAACGGTTATATTATATCATATTTTTTTATAATATGAAACATATTTTCGTAGATAAACTACCCCATTGTCTAAAGGCTAAGTTCTCTCTTACTGAAGATAGTACTATTACCACACCCCTTATGCAATCTAATAAACTCCTATCACTGTATATAATAGCAATAGTTTATTCTATTAGCCTTTCTAAATTCTTACTAAGCTTTATATGCCTATTGTAATTCAAATAAAGTTTCTATGGCATATATATTCAGTATTACACTAAATTATATATTTAATCATGTCAAAAAGATAAAATAAAAATCTTCAGGTATATCTGAAGATTTTTATTTTATCTTTTATTACTATATATATCCTTTTTCTTGAAGAATTTCATGTGCTACCTCATTTAAAACTACACCTATAACATTAGCATTAACACGCTTTAATTCTTCCTTTGCAAGCTTAGCTTTATTTCTATCTGACTTACCACTCCTAATCACTAAAATTGTTGCATCCACCTTAGTTGATAAAATCTTACTATCTGTTTGTAGTAACATATCACTTGAATCTAATATTATGTAATCAAAGTTTTTATTAGCTTCTATTAACATCTCACTAAACTTTGGACTAGATAATAACTCTACATTAACTTTATCTGTAGCTCCAGAAGTCATAAGATATAAATTTCCTTCTATATTTTGTATAGCCTTATTAAATTCAAGATTTTCTGTAACTATCTCTTTCAAACCTTTGTTGTTTTTTATATTAAACAATTTATGAAGTGAGGAATTTCTTAAATCTGCGTCAATTAATAAAACCTTCTTATTAGATTTAGCCATTACATAAGCAAGATTAGCAGCTATAGTACTCTTTCCTTCTGATTTAGTAGCACTAGTTATTAATATACTTTTTACATCCTTAGTTTCTGAAGAATATTGTATATTAGTGCTCAAATTTTTATAAGTTTCATACATTAATGGATTTGATTTTTCAACTGAAAATAACAAATTTTCTCCCTCCTTATTATTAGACACTCTTAATTTTTTAAAGCATAATTAAATATATTATACTCCATTACATTTTTAAATCTTAGTCCTGTATCCCTTAGTTTTCTTAAGTTGTATTTTTATACAGCTTAAGCTAATCTATTTTTTCTTTAACTTCTTTTTCACCATATCTATTATACTAAATAATATTTTATCCTTCACTACATATAATATTGCTACATATATTATGGAGTTTATACCCCCTACTAATAATACCACTAGTATCATATTGCTTGTAAAATATTTTATACTCATTGAAACCGGAATAAATATTAGCGATACAACTAAGTATTTCATTTTATTAAAAGCAAACAAGTTAAAATCCAATTTCAAGCCTTTTCGTATGTAAACATATATTGATATTACCATGAGATAGTTCGCAATCATAGTAGTGAAAATGGCAGTTGTCGGAGTAAATATACCTAATTTAAGTAATGATACATTTAAAATCAGGTTAATAACTCCACATGAAAATATAAACAAGGCCGTAACCTTTTCTTTTTTATTAACATACATTACCTGTTGCGTTACTATATACTCAAAGCCTAAACTGATCATATAGATGGCAAATACCGCAAGAACCCCTTGAGCTGGAGCAAATTCAGGTCCACCATAAAGTAATATTATTTCTTTTGAAAGACAAAATATCCCTATAGATGCCGGAAATAGGAATGCACAAAAGGTATTTGTTATATTATCAAGTAAGCTTTTGTATGCTTTTTTATCTCCATTTGCTATATGATTAGACAACCTAGGTATTGACACTGTAATAATACTGAGAACTATGGCATTAATTATAGATACTACCTTTTGTCCTATGGTATAGTAAGCTACCTGGGCATTGCCTAGATAGTCACCAATCATTAATATGTCCAATTTGGTAAATAACACATTGGCATTTGTAAGTATAACAACCATAATTAATGGTTTTATATGCTTTGCTAATCTAATGTTTTTAAATGATATCCCAACTCTTTTTCTAATATAAATATAACTACTTATATTATTTAAAAATAGCCACGTAATAGTAACTAATGCATAGTTAAGAAAATCTCCATTATCTTTTACAAATGTAAATAGTAATACAAGATATATAAGCCTAACTATAATACTTTTTATAGTTATAAAGCTATAGTTTTCTACTGCTTCATTTATCCACTCTATATAAAATATATTTGAAAGAAAATTCAAAGAAAGAGCCATTAACACTGGCATCATTGGATTACCTTGGAATTTTGTAAAAATAAATAACAAGAAACATATTACTACTGTAATATTAGAAATTAATCCCAATACAAATAAACTTCCAAAAAGTTCTTGAACCTTCTTTTTGTCATCCCTTATTCTACTTATTTCTCTCAATCCATAATAATATATACCAAATTGAGCAAATATAAAAAAATACTCATAGATAGCAGTAGAATAATCCACAATACCGCTACTAGCATCTCCTAGCACTCTTAAAGCATAGGATCCTACCACTAGTGGGACAACTAAATTAAATAGATTTAATATTGTTTTATAAAATACATTTTTATAAATGGACTTTTTTTGTCCGTCTTGCACTGAATCACCTACTATCCGCAAAATATATTTCATTATTTATAAGTTTTTTTAATATATTTATTAAAATAAACATATTAAACCTATTATTTCATGAAATTAGTTAATTTCTTTTACTATATATTTTAAATTAAGTTCCTATATCTAATTTTTTTACTATAGATTATATATCCTCTATAGATTGCTCTTATTTTTAGAACCTATATATACACTATTAACTGAGATACTATATTTAAAAAATTGCAGAAAAAACCTATCTTCCTACAATTTCTTAAATAGCATTATCTATGAGGCACCATCGGATTTAAACATAACTAATACGGTCTTAAATATTAATTTCATATCTATCCAAGTACTTCTTTCACGTATATATTTTAAGTCCAACTCCATCCATTCTTCAAATTCTATATTATTTCTTCCTGAAACCTGCCAATAACAAGTTAACCCTGGTTTAACAATTAATCTTTTCATATATCTTTCATCAAATTGAGAGACTTCTTTAGGTAAACTAGGTCTTGGTCCCACTAATGACATCTCACCTTTTATAACATTAAGTAGTTGTGGTAATTCATCAATACTAGTCTTTCTAATAAATTTACCTACCTTAGTTATTCTAGGGTCTTCTTTCATTTTAAACATAGGTCCTGACATTTCATTTTTATTTCTTAACTTTTCCAATTGACTCTCTGCATCTATAACCATAGATCTAAATTTATACATCCCAAATTCAGCACCGTTTTTTCCAACTCTAATTTGCTTAAATAAAACGGGCCCCTTTGAATCTATCTTTATAATGATACTTATTATAAAGAATACTGGACTCAATATTATTAATCCCAACACAGAAAATATACAATCTATAATTCTCTTAAGTATAATATACATCGCTGACTTCCCTATATATTTATTTGAAAATTCATCTTCTGATATATCTTCATCATAATTTAGTTGTTTCATGTCTTACCTTCCTCATATATATTATTTAATATTCAATGAAAATAAGATTATTTATTCCTTGGAATAAATCCCAACACAGGCAAATTCAAATTAGCACTTACATCTCTTTCATCTTTAATTCTTGGATCAAAGGCTTCTAAAATTATAGAAATAACAACTCCACCAATTACTCCTACAATAAGTCCTAAAATGCTTCCTATTAACATTGTTTTATATGGATTTTTCTGCGTTTTTAGGGGAAGTTTACTTTCTTCCACCAATTTGATGTTACTATTTTCAAATACTTCATTTGCCTTAGTAACGAATACCTTACTTACTTCATCTACTATTTTTTTAGCATTTTCCGGCACTTTATCAATAGCTGAAATTGTCATAAATTGAGTATTGGCTGAATAATCACCCTCTACAACCTCTTCCAATTTAATATCCTTAAATTCCTCTCCTAAGTTTTCCTTAGCTTCAGTTAATACCACCTCTGATTTCAAAAGAACATAGGAGGATTTAACCAATCTTTGATACATTTCAACTACTTCATTTTTCTCTCTATTTGTTGTTCCCTCTACCTTACCTATAACAATAGTTGCATTAGCCGTATATTCGTGATTAAACTTAATATATAGTGATCCTACACCTAATAATACACCTATTAGTGCACAAGCTATAATTGTCTTACTTCTACTCTTTATTATTGTTTTAATATCTTTTATTCCAAAAAATGAATTATTATCCATAAGTACTCCCTCCCAAAACATTTATTTATATTTTAACCTTACCTACTTAAATTAATTCCCTTATACTTTACTCTCAATATATTAAAATTAAGTTTATACATATAAATATTGGTACTATAGACTATCTCAGATGTATCAATGTATCTTATTTTTATACCCTATATATAATCCTAGTATTTTCACTTATTATGTGGTTTGTAATTATATTATATACTATTTATACTTTTATTAAATAGTTGTATATAAACTTTCAAACTTTGATATAAAACTTTCTGTGGTAAAACGAGTTTTTATTTTAGATATACCTTCTCTCGCAAAAGTTTTTCTTAAGTTTTCGTCTTCTATTAATTTTTCCAACTTATTTGCCATATTATCTACACTTATATCATGGATTAAGAATCCATCTTTACCATCTTCTATCATTTCATTTACGCCCCCAGTAACATTAGCTACTACAGGTATCCCCGTGCTCATTGACTCTAAAACAACTGTTGGAAAAGAATCTGGTTTTATTGAGGATAATACAAATATATCTAAGTTGTTATATATATCAGCTATATCACTTCTAAACTCACTGATATAAACCCTTCCCTTCAACTCTTCATCTTTGCTTTTCTCCACTAATTCCTCCATTAAGTTTTCTTGCCCCTCAAATGCACTTCCCACTAGATAAAAACTAACATTATCATGTTTCTTAATTACTTTCTTAGCTACATCTAGTAAAAATCCTTGTCCTTTAATCTTGTTTACCCTTCCAATTGTACCTATTATTATTTCATCCTTAGTTAAATTAAGTTCTTCTCTTATTTTATTGTTTTCATAAGCAGTAAACTTAAGGCTATCTATACCATTATGTATGACTTTAAACTTTTCTTCATACTTTTTATTTTCAGTTAATAAATTTTCTTTTACAGCCTCTGAAACACATACTATTTTAGTTGCATGTTTGGGAAGAAATTTTTTGTAAAAATCATTTAAAAACTTAGGCTCTTTTATTATCTCATGAACATGCCATATATGTGGTTTTTTAGTAATACTATGTAATACAGCACCTTCAAGTACCGCTACAGTATTCGATTGTATTATATCAATATCTTTTTCTTTAATATACTTTTTTAATTTAAATATACTTTTTGAAAACCCAATGCCATACTTAATTATACCCATTGGAGTAAAAAACTTACGTCTAAGTATAGGATATTCCTTTACTTCTACTTCTACACCAATATCTTGAATTTCCTTAACTAAGGGTCCATGATTAGGTAAAAGTACATATGCTTTGTATTCTTTCTTATTTAAGCTTTTTAATAACTGAAGCAATATAATATCTGCACCATATAGTTCTGCACCACCATGAATAAATAATATGTTTTTCACCTTATATCATTCCTTTCTCTTCTTCTTCTTTTTCTAAACATTCTTGTTTAGTATCAATACTTAAATAGAATGATGCCCAGAAAAAGATTACTACCTTGGCAAATTCAAGCCAATTTTCACTAAAACAAAGTAATGTAAATAACAATAATATTATTAACTCTTCTTCTTTAATACCTTTGTATAGTTTTATCATAAATACTGCAAATATCATAAAGCCTATAATTCCAAATTCTCCCATAACACTTATGACACTAGAAAAAGGTGCTGATAAAATACTTCCATCAAATTCTTCCTGGAATAATGGTTCATATATGTATTCTTGTGTATATTTACTTAAGCTAACTGGTAGTATTTTTTCATAGCCTGATACATATTCCCCTCCAACTGTTAAGGCAGCTCTAGAAGAATAGAATCCTGCTCCATTTCCCATTAAGAAATAGCTTGAATCCTTCATTGGTATATCTACAAAGGTTTCTTTATAGGTTTGAAGCTTTTTAACCCTATCTACTAAGTACTCATATTTTGTTAAATTAACTAAGTCTTCCTTTACCCAGGTTGGCATAACCGTAGTAAAAGTAATTCCTATAACCATAACAAATAAAACATACTTCATATTTTCTTTAAATGACTTTAAGAATGACCTCATCACATATATTACTATAGCTAAAATTAAAAACAATGTATTTGTTATACAGGCAGTGGACATAATCACAACACCTGACAATAATATTAAAACTAACTTGTGAATTTTTTTATCATGTCTGTATTCCTTCATGTATCTAATTGCTGTAAAAGCTAATATAAGCATTAATATATTTCCTTGAAATGTTCCTAATGTTCCAGTTGACCAATCGCCACCAAGATCTGCTAAAACGAAATCAAGTCTGAATATCACCCAGGATAAGGTTGCAAATATTTGTATAACTACAATATTATTTATAGAGTTTTTTATTAAATCTTTGTCAATATTCAATTTCTTTATATTTTTAAACACATAAAAATATAATAAAAACGTAAAGTTAAATATAATAAAGAATAATACATTTATAACTTTATTTTCACTTAGCAATGTATTAGCTACAAGAAACACCATCAATAGAATCTCATATATATTAATGCCTCTGCTCTGTTTAATTGTATTAAGTGCATAATAAATCATTAATATACCACTTATTAAAATCACTACATAGTTATCAGGTAATATACAGCTATACAGGGAAATTATAACTAAATTTGTATAGTCATTAAATCTTTTATACCTTGCTTGTTCATATATCAAATAAAGCACTACTATGCCAAACCAAACATACATAGCTATAGACTTCTTTGTGGCAATAAATATAGCTGAAAATATTATACCTATGATTATAATAGGAAGATTAAATTCCTTATTATCCTTCATATGCTTACCTCACCTCACTTAAAAATAACTCCTCATACTTTCTTATAATATTCTCCCAAGAATATTGTTCTATTATTCTATTAGTTGACTTTTCATCTAAGACTTTAACCATTTCCCCTGTTAAAGCATCACATTTCTCTATAGTTGCTGCTAAATTTCCCTCTGTTTTATTAAAATATAAGGCTGAATCTCTACCAACTTCCTTATTAAATGATACATCTAACAATATATTTAACTTTGTACTTGCTAAGGCTTCTAATAATGATGGATTAGTTCCACCTACCTCATGTCCATGTAAATATGCAAATGCATTTTCTCTTATAGCTTTTATTAATTCTTGATCATATACTGTGCCAACAAATTTTATTCTGCTATCCTCTTCCATATTAGTTTCCGATTTTAGTTGTTCATAGTACTTATTACCCAAATGATTAGTTATAATAACTAAGTCTTTCTTACTATTTGATTTCATAAATTCCTTAATCATTGTATAGTAATTATTTTCAGGAACAAATCTTCCAACTATAAGATAGTATTCAGAAGAGTTTATATTAAATTTGCTGTACCAATCCTTTAATTTTTTATCATCAACAGTTAAGGAAGACCTTTCAACATCCGCACCATAAGCTATAAATGTAGTCTTAGGGTTATATTTTTTGTAGTCCTCTTTAATGTACTTTTCAATTCCAATTGAATCACATACTAATAAATCTGCATGTTTAACCATAAGCTTCTCAGAAAGCTTCCAATATTTTTTAATAGCTCCATTCCACTTACTTCTCTTCCACTCATGTCCATCTGGATTAACGAATAACTTAACATTCATTTTCTGTAATTTATTTCTGTACCTACCTATGAATGGTCCTATTCGACATGCTAATATATATATAGTACAATCCTTTAAGTTTTCATTTTCTATTATATTTATACATCTTTTTAGAGCTTCAATATCATATAAAACCGCTCTACTGCTACCTGTATCTGCAACTTTTACATTGAAACATCTAGCATCATTATAAATGACTTCCTCGTTATTGTCTGACAAGCAAGACACATAGTATTTTATATCATTACTTACTTTTCTATTAGTTAAATTTTCAACGAAGGTCTCAAAGCCACCATAATTTGATGGTATACCTTTTGAACCAATAATAAATATGTTTTTCATGTTACTCATACCTCTGTTCTTTATTTTTCTATTAAATTATATATTACTTTATACAATTCTACAACAAATAATTTTAATAAAGCATTTTTTAGGAATTTATTAATAATTTATACACATTATACATATTTTTTTAAACATATTAAATATATTTCTATATTTAAGTTTTCTGCTTATTTAATTCACTTGTTTATTTCTCCTATTATCTAGCATTGAACTATATATATTTAGTCCATATTCTAAATAATATTAAAATTTTAATATTATTTTTTAAAATCTATATTGAAGTTCTAACCTTATATTTAATACAAATTCATAAATATGCAAGAAATCCTTTATTCACATAATTATTATTCCATATGTGATAAAGGATTTCTCTTATTTTATATTATATTTTGTGTTTCAATAAGATTTTCATCACTAATTTAGATAATCATATACTACATTAGCTATATTGTTCACTAATTTTTTTCTTTTAGTCTCATCCAATATTGATTCCAAATCTTTTTTATTTGTCAAAAATCCACATTCTAATAATAAAGATGGCATATTAGTTCTTGTTGTAACATAAAGTTCTCTTTGTTTACTTCCTCTATTAGTGTATCCTACACTTGACATTGCCCTTATAGTAGCACTTGATATCTTTTCACTTTCAAGTGCTGCTGAAGATGGAGTTACATCATACATATCCCCATTTGCATCGGTTTTAACACCACTAGTATCAATATTAGGCCTCCAAGTACTATAGAACGAAGTTACTCCATTAGCTGAGCTTTGAATAAAGGCATCATGATGCACACTTAGAAACAAGTCTACCTCTGCCTCATTAGCCATATTAATTCTCTCACTAAGCTCAACTGTCTTATTAGTATCCCTAGTCATTAAAACATTAAATCCTTTTTGTTCCAATGACTTCTTTAATTCCAATGAAACTTCTAAGGATAACTGTGATTCTTTGTAAGTTCTGTTATTAATCATCATAGACATAGCCCCTGAATCTTTTCCACCGTGACCTGGATCTATCATTACGGTTAATCCAACTTTAAACTTACGCTGCTGTTTAAATACTATTTCATTATTACCCCTAACCTTAACATCAAGAGTATGCTCTTTCCCTCTTAATGTTGTTAAATCTAATTCATAGGTAAATCCGCCTTCACTAGCTCCTTCATATTCTGAATAAGCATTTCCAACATCTGGTCTATAAAATCCTATATTAGCTTCTCCTACTAAATTACCATCAACATGAATTTCTATATTTTTAACTCCATCTTGACTTACTGCCCATCCACTAATTTGCATTTTATCTTCTTTACCCATATTAATAAGATTTTCTGGAGCTTCAACCCATATCTTCCCTGGTAATTTCTCTACATAAACTGTTATTTTTCTTGTATTTGTACTTTTATCTTTTCCTATAGCCTCAACAATTATAGTATTTTCCCCACTATTTAATAGTTCTGAAGGAATTTCAAGTTTAAATCCACTATTTAAACTATCTTTATAGTCAGGATAAGCATTAGCTACATCCTGTCGTTTTCCCATAATTGCAGTACCAATTTTGTTTTCTTCTACAAATACATTAACTTCTTCAACACCTGTAGAATCAACTGCCCATCCTGATATAACTAAGTCTCCCTCTGTGTGAGGCACTCCATTTTCAGGTGATTCAACCCACATCTTTCCATCTACCTTGGTTGATAGAACCTTGCTTTCCTTGAATATCACAGTTTCATCTGCACCAATTGATTCAACCTTAATAGTATGAATTCCATTTGATATATCAGAGCTATCTATAACATAGTTAAATCCACTATGTTCCCCATTTTTATATCCGGGATATGCCCTATCAACATCATATCTTTGGAATCCTATTTCTGCTTCTCCAACCTTAGTTCCATCTATGTAAATATTAATTTTATCTACACCAGATTGATTTAATGCCCATCCTGAAACAGCAATATCGCCATTATGTTGAGAGTCATATTCTGGATATTCTATCCACATTTTAGATTCAAGTTGCTTAATAATAAAGGAGCTTGTTCTTTTTACTACTTGTCCATCATTTCCAGTAACTTCAACCTTTACATCGTATGTTCCATGACTTAATGTATTTCTATTTAGAGTGTATGAAAACCCACTATTAATAGAATTCTTATAATCTGGATAAACATTCTTAACATCTGTTCTTTCATAGCCATACTCTGCATTTCCTACAAATTTATCATTTACATATATTTTTATATCTCTTATTCCTGAATTATTAATAGCCCACCCTGAAATATTGAAATTACCATTATACTCTGCTCCTGACTCTGGATACTCTAGCCAAGCTTTTTGAGGTAATGGGTCTATAGGTTCTATTACCTCTGTATTTTCAATACCTTCTATCATTTCTATAATTTGATTTCCGTATTCAGGGCTTAGTGCCCATTTTCCTGATAGGGATTCTACTGAATCACATTTTCCCATCAAGTAAGGGAAATGTCTTGGATCTAGTGTGTTTCCTGTCCTTGGATATCCTTGAGATCCAACATAAAGTGCTAAATGATCTAAATGTGCTGATATACCCTCTGTCCAATTATTAAATCTTTGGTGAGCATTAGGCTCATGATCTACTACGCCATCCTTTGTTTTCATTCCACACGGATTAAAAAAGCTTTCATCTAGAACCCCACCAAATCTTCCAAAACCAGTTTCTTTAGCTGACTGAGCATAAGCAACAACTGGATTTATTCCACCATGTTTTGATGCCAAGCTTACATAAATATCAGCTAAAGATATAAATGTCTCTGTAGCCTTTTTCTTTTTAGCCCATTCTTTCATTTGAGTTACTGTCGCTGTTGCTGAGCCTATAATAGGTGTCTTTTCCTTTTTTTGTACATCTTCAGCAAATATTTTAGTCGGCAATAAACTAAAACAAAACAAAATAGCTAAAACAATACTTAGTCTTTTGTTTTTATTGCTTGTCCATTTCAAGGTTTTACTTTCCTCCTTTTAATTTTATATATTAAAAAGTTAAGATTAGCACTTGCCCTTTTTCTACATACTAATCCCAACTAATTTAACTAATTTAACTATAGAACGTACATTTTATTATAGTAACTTTGATAATCTCCAGATGTGACATTCTTCATCCACTGTTTATTATCCAAATACCATTTAATGGTTTTCTCTATACCTACTTCAAAAGTAGTCTCTGGATACCATCCTAATTCCTCTTTTATCTTAGTTGGATCTATTCCATATCTTTTATCGTGACCTTTTCTATCTTCAACATATTTTATAAGATTTTCTGTCACTTCCTTATCTACAGTTTCATTTAAATAGGAAACAACTTTTCTAACTATTTCTATATTAGTTCTTTCATTATGACCACCTACATTGTAAACTTCACCTAATATACCATTGTTAATCACCATATCTATAGCCTTACAATGATCTTCTACAAACAACCAATCTCTTATATTTAATCCATCACCATAAACCGGTAAATCCTTATGGTCTAAACAGTTATTTATTAATAATGGTATTAATTTTTCCGGAAACTGATATGGTCCATAGTTATTTGAACATCTAGTTATATTAACTGGCATCTTAAAAGTATCCGCATAAGCCTTAACCATTAAATCTGAGCCAGCCTTACTTGCTGAATATGGACTATGTGGATCAATTGGTGTATTCTCCATAAAGAATCCTACATCGCCTAAAGATCCGTAAACCTCGTCCGTGGATACATGAAGGAATTTAACCCCTTCTTTCCATACTCCATTGACTTCCCAAGCATTTTTTGCACAGTTTAACATGTTAACAGTTCCTAAAACATTTGTTTTAGCAAAAAGCTCTGGTTCTTTTATACTTCTATCCACATGAGACTCTGCTGCAAAATTCACAACGTAATCTATGTCATACTTTTTAAATAGACCTGAAACTACTTCAGCATCACATATATCTCCTTGAACAAATATATGATTCTCATTATTCTCTATTGAACTTAGATTTTCTAAGTTTCCTGCATAGGTTAATGCATCTAAATTTACTATCTTAGCATCCTTGTATTTATCTAACATGTATAATACAAAGTTTGAGCCTATAAATCCTGCTCCCCCTGTAACTAAATAAGTTTTCATATTTTATTCTCCTTTATACTCAAAGGGTACATCTAACTCCTTTAGAGTTTTTTGTTTTTTATCCTTATCTGATAATAAAATCTCCTCTATGCCATCTAATGGCCACTGAACATTTACATCTGAATCATTCCATAAAAGTCCACTGTCATATTGTGGAGCATAGAAATCCGTGCATTTATAATTAAATACAGCCTCCTTAGAAACAACTAAAAATCCATGAGCAAATCCTTCTGGAACATAAAATTGCTTTTTATTTTCCGCAGTTAGAAGCACTCCCTCCCATTGACCAAAAGTTGGAGATCCCTTTCTTAAATCTACGGCAACATCATAAACTTCACCGTAAGTTGCTCTAACAAGTTTTCCTTGAGTATGCTTTGTTTGGAAATGTAAGCCTCTTAAAACACCCTTACTTGATCTTGATTCATTATCTTGAACAAATTCCATAGTAAGTCCAGCCTCAAAAAAGTCTTTCTTGCTATAAGTTTCCATGAAATAACCTCTGTTATCTCCAAAAACCTTAGGCTCTATAATATACAAATCTTTTATTTTCGTTTTTATAAAGTTAAAACTCATGTTTACACCCACTTAATTTATAATATTTGATCTTTTATGTATTAAGCTTTATTTCCTAGCTTCTACTTCTTCAACTATATCTACTAAATATTTACCATAACCAGTTTTCATTAAAGGTTTTGCAAGTTCCTTTACCTTATCTGCTAATATCCATCCCTGTCTATAGGATATTTCTTCTAAACAGGCAATATATGTTCCTTGAGTATTTTGAACTGCCTCTACGAAATTTGATGCCTGTAGCATTGAACTGTGAGTCCCTGTGTCAAGCCATGCCATTCCACGACCTAGTAGACTAACCCTCAAGTTACCCTCTTCCATGTACACCCTGTTAAGATCTGTTATCTCAAGTTCCCCTCTTGCAGAAGGTTTAAGTTCCTTAGCCTTTTGAACTACAGAATTGTCATAAAAGTATAATCCCGGAATTGCATATTTTGACTTAGGATATTCTGGCTTTTCTTCTAAGGAAACAACCTTTCCGCTATTATCAAATCCTACTACTCCAAAAGCTGTAGGATTTTGAACATAGTACCCGAAGATACATGCCCCTGACTGAAGAGAAGCTGCATTGTTTAAGTGATTACTGAAGCTTTGTCCCCAGAATATATTATCACCTAAAATCATGGCAACATTATCCTCTCCAATGAATTTTTCTCCAATAATAAATGCCTCGGCAAGTCCATTAGGTGCCTTTTGCACCTCATACTCTATCTCAAGTCCTAAATCAGACCCATTGCCAAACAGCTCTTTAAAACCAGGCAAATCTCTTTCTGTAGAAATAATTAATATCTCTCTTATTCCTGCTAGCATTAAAACTGACATTGGATAATATATCATGGGTTTATCATATATTGGAACCATTTGTTTTGACATAGCCTTTGTAACTGGATATAATCTCGTACCCGATCCTCCAGCTAATACAATTCCCTTCATAATTCATATCTCCTTATGTTTTATTTGCCATCCTATTATTTATATATTCTTTTTACTGTTTCCAAATATTTTTCAGAGTATATTTCCTTAGAATACATAGATTTTATAATTCTATAATCTATCTATCTTCACCTATTAACTTCATATTAGTAGAATGTACCGCCTTTGCTCTTTCCTCTACTGTAGGCATAGTCATATAATCCCCAAACCTTACCTTTAAATACTTATCCCAATCCCTAGGACCATAAAACTTATATCCTTCGAATTCCAACTCTACAATAGGAAGTATTTCACTTTTATGATATACTTCCTTCGCATCATAAAAGTAAGTTTCTATACTTACCCCATACATAGGATCTTTCTCAGTATGCACTAATTTGGAATAAATCTTCCAGAGTTTTATAGGTCTTAGATGATGAGCTATATGCTTACCCCAATCTTTCAAGGTTTTTTTATCCACTTGATATGCCCATTTACATAGGCCATTGCCCACCTTTTTCTCGAATTTTCTTAGTTTTAAACTACAGGATGTCTTGTCTACTGGAAATATATCTAAAAATAGTCCTTGCCCCTCTACTCCCTCTTGAGTAACCCATCTAAAATCATCTTTGTAAAGAATTCTATGCCAATTACAAGTAAACCCATTGTGATTATACTTAGTACCTAGTGAGTATTCACTTGGAAGTTCCTTCTCTAATAATTCAGCTATTTTTTCGTAATCTTCCCTAAACATACACACATCAACATCATCATCCCAAGGAATAAAACCCTTATGCCTTACAGCTCCTATTAAGGTACCGCCATCCATCCAATAAGTAAGATTATGCTTCTCACAAATCTGATGATATACCTTAAACATGTCTAAAATAATTAATTGAGCCTTTCTTAAGGTATCTATGTCTTCTCTCTTTTTTATGCCTTCTATATCCTCATACCTTCCCATTATATATGTTCCTCCACATCTCCATTGTAAATTTATATTTCACACTCCAAAATCAAGGTGACTTTAAGAATAGAATATTTACTACATAACTACATAATTTCATTTTTAAATTTTATGATTTTACATAATGTTACTTAAAATTATAAACCACTTCATTTTAAAATTCAAGTTTGTAAAATTATGAGCTTTTTAAATAAGATTATTTCATAATTTTCACCTATTAATCCTATCTATTTTTTAAAAATATAATTATAAATTCTCTCACAGTTTTTATCATCACTATACTTATTAACTACCTTATTTACAACACTTCTTTTCTCTTTGTTGTTATCCTCACCTATAATTACATTATTAATAGCATTCAAAAATTCCTTTGAAGTTTTAACTATCTCACCTGGCATTAATACCTCCATGGGATCCATAGATAAACCTCGTGTTTCTATATATATATCCATATCGTAAACATTATATATTATAGGTTTATCTAAATTTAAATAATCGAAACTTATAGATGAGTAATCTGCAATCATAGCATCTGTAAATGGAAATAAATCATATCCTCCAAAATTATACTTTTCTTTTATTTCATCAGAAAATAAAACAACATTATCCGGTAATATGCCTTTACCATCCTTATCTATTAAGTCCTTCTGCTCTATGCAGTTATGAGTTTTTAAAATTATTACACAATCATTATCTTTAAGTAATTTTGTTAAGTCATATTTTATATTATCATAACCTATAATACTTTTTAGTGTAATAGCTGTATCTTCTTTATTTAAGTAATTATCATAATCTTTAAAGGTTGGAGCATACATAATTATCTTCTTTGGTTGAAAATCTAATCCAAAAACCTCTTTAATGTCTACATCCTTTTTCTTAAACATTAAATCATTGCGAGCCATACCAAGTTCTTTAAAATGCCTTATATCTATGTTAAAAGCTGTGGAATTAATAATTGATGCATATCTTGAGGTGGTAAAATATTCATAATTTAACTTTCTTAATTCCTTTCTTACATCCATTAAACCATCTTGATACCCTATACCATACTTTTCATCTGTCATATTTTCTAACATCTTATCAGCTTTAAATGGAGTAAAGTATCCTAGTGTTATTACCCTCTGTTTTTTGCAAAAATACATCCTAGGTGGTGCATTTTTTATGAAAACTATTGCAGCTTTTCTAAATATATTATAATTTCTAATGAATTCTTTAATTGGAGGTTCCCCTATATAAACATCCTTATTTATATATTCAACCTCAATGCTTGGATCTATTTTCTTAATATATTCACATAATACATATGCATTATCTTCTTCAACTATTGTAAACTTCCCATCCTTACCCTTTATAGAATCTACTCTTGCCACTATTTTCTTTTCATTTTTAGGTGTTAAATAATTTATCCACCTAAGAATTGTTAATAATATATTATTAACAACTTTCTTAATCTTGCTTTTCATGTGTACACCTCTTTCTAAATATTTCTATTAATCAAGTACTATAATTTTACACTATACCACCGTATTTTTCAATAATCTTATATCACTGCACAACCCTCTCTGTTATACACCCCTTCCCTTTCTATGTTTAATCATTTAAATTATATGGGTGTAACAGAATAGACTTTAAACAATACCATGGCTTTACACTAACTTTCTACAGTAAAACAAAGGCTTATCTGAATTTCTTCAAATAGCCCTTGATTAATTAAAATTTATACACTTTTGAGTATCTTCTTAAGCTTATCCTTTGATAAAACCTGACCACTGGATTTTAACTTTCCATTTATCATAACCGCAGGTATTGTCATAATACCCAGAGATAAAATATCTGCTAATCTCTCCACCTTAATGACCTTAGCCTCTATTGGTAATTCATCCAGTGCCAACATAAGATTCTCATAGAGCTTATTACATCTTTCGCAACCTGATCCAATAACTTTAATTTCCATTATATCTCCCCCAAAATAGATTTTTTAAATGAGCTAATTTTTAAGTTCCATTTTTTCTTTAATTATTTCATTCCAATTATCTATTATAGGTTTTATAATATTGGGCCCCACCTTAGATATAAATACCATTTCAGAAATTTCCTTAGGTTCACAGGTTTTATAATCAATATTCTTTCCAACTACATCAACCTGCTCCCATCCATGTTCAAATTGAAAGAAGCCTTTGATTCTATAGCTATACAGCTTCACAGTGTTCAAAAACTCATCTAACTTACTTTTTTTAACTACACCACTAAACTTTAGAGTAAGGCTCTTAGGCTTCGTTTCAGGGTTATTCGTAGTATCTTCACCAACTGCCCATTTGTTTTTTAATAAATCATCATCTATAAAATCCAAAGAAAAATCTCCAAAAGAGCATGTCACTATATCACAGCTATGATTAATCTTCCTAATCTCCTCAATAACTCTTTGTAACTCCTCCTCAGAAATCAAATCAATCTTATTTAATACAGCCATGTGGCAGTGCTTTAATTGACGATTAACACCCTCTATATCAGAAAGTTCATCTATAAAATTAACTCCATCAACTAAACATATTACCCCCTTAAAATCATAAGCATCACCAGCTAAAACCTTAACCCCCTCCAGTATTTCCTCTACATTAGAAGGATCGCCCCAACCTGAACTCTCCACAAATAAATATTTTAATTTTTGCTTAGACATCTCAGCTAAAGCCTGAGCAAAAGATAGCTTAAGACAAGAGCAGAATATAGACCCTCTGTTTATCTCAACCATTTCAATATTATCTCTTCTTATTATATCCCCATCAATACCAAGTTTACCAAATTCATTTTGTATAACCCCCACTCTCTCCTCTTTTAAAGCATCTAAGAGCTTTAAAAGCACAGTAGTTTTACCGGAACCTAAGAAACCAGTTAGTATATACAAATTTATTTTCTTTCTTACCATAATATCTCCACCTTCTATATTATTCTAATTGTTATGAGGAAATTCTAACCTTGACTATTTCTTAAACTCTAAAAATGTCCTAATATCAGATAATCTTTCAGTCCTTAATCTATAATGCATCCATGCACCATTTTTAGTCCCCACTACCAAACCAGTATCAATTAAAATCCTCATATGATATGAAAGAGTAGGCTGAGTAATGTTAAATCCCTCTAGAATCTTACAAGCACATAATTCCTGGGATTCCGTAAGCATATTAACAATCCTTAATCTAGTTTCATCCGATAAAGCCTTAAAGACCTTACTATAATCCTCGTAATCACATTTCATGTATTCACCTACTTTCTATTACCTCGTTAATTAAATCTTCGCTATATTAAAATTATATTACTCATATAGATAATTGTCTATATGAAATTAGTGAATGTAGAAAATTCAAAGAAAAAACCCATAGCTATTACTCATTAAGCTTTACTCATTGCTCCAAATGTTCCTGTATATTTATTATAAAATATATTTTTTATTAGGTTATCTGGAGTTCCCCAAGCAAGGTACACAGTATTAACGCTATTTAAATTACACATGATAATTCTAATTCCCTAATTATATTTAATAGTAGCATTATATCATCAGATGGTATAAATATTGTAGCTTTTCCTAGTTTAATCTTAATTTCTTTATAATCCTTCGTATACTTGTGCGGAGCACTTGGAGTAGAACTAGTATTTAAATTAACTGCATGAAATAGCTGCTGCTTAGATTTTTGAGCTTTGCTTCTTCTATAGTATAATTTCCTTTTATCGATTCCATGCTCTTCGCAAAAATCCTTTACACTTCCAGTGTAGCTTTCAAATTTTGCTAATATATCATTCCAATATAGTACTTCTGATTTAGATAACTTTCCCATTGGCATACACCCTTTTATAATTTAAATTTATATTTTAAGTTTAGCAAATGAGATTAGCCTTTAATAGGCGGAAATTCTTTGACGCTTACAATGTATTGATATACTAAAAGGAATATTATATAAATAAAAAGATTAAAAATAAGTGGTAAATAGCTTGTCAATGTGACCTTATATTTACCACTTACCTTTAAATTAAATATTTACCTATCATCAACCCTTAGTTCATCAGCTATCTTTTTATTGGCTAAAGATATTCCAAATGGAATAGCTATTGCCAAACTTATTCCTAATAACAATGAAACAATAATTAACATAACCTTATATCCTATATAAATACCTTTGAAACTATCTGTAACTATATTTGACACAATAAATCCTAAAACACATCCTAAAAGTGATCCAACTAATACATAAGTGACTATTTGTGTTAATATTAATTTCACTAGATCTTTCTTTTCTAATTTTAAAGTTCTTAAAATAGCATATTCTTTTCTTTTTGAAAGAACATTGTTTATTAGCATATTAACAATCCCTAACGCTAAAGAAATTAAAATTGCAACAAGAACTATGATAAACAATGACCATCTTTCAAGAAGTATTTGATTTGATTCATCCAATGCTTCTTTCAATGTATTATATTTGATTTGTGGATATTCCTTTTTTAGTTCATCCAATCCCCTTAAGGTATTCTCTTTATTAAAAGATGAAACCAGAGCTACATTAAAATTAACAAGTTCATCTACATATTTATCATTACTATAATCTATTAAAATCATTCTATTTGCCAATAAATTATTATCGTTAATTATATGCTTTATTGTGAATGTATCAAAGTTAAGGGTGTTTTTAACTTCCTCTAAACTCTTACCATCATTTCTCGCTTTACTTATTTCTATTTTATCTCCTATTTTTAGTTTTTGGTCTGTAGCAAATTGTTTTGAGATAATTACACTAGACTTCAAATCCCAATTTTCTTTAGGAATTAACCCTTCATCTTGTAAACCATCATAATCTACTAATGAGAAATTTGCATAGTCAAAATCATTCTCACCTTTAAAATACACTGAATCTATGTTGCTTAATGTTATAACACTTTTAACATCCTTTATTCTCTTTAAATCATCTTTGAACTCATCTCCAAGATTACTATTAAATTCATTTCTATCAGTAATGGATATTTCTAAAGGAAATTGACATCTCAAAAACTCTTCATTATTCCTTGACACTACTCCCAAAAATGATTCTCCAAATATGGCGATTACAATAACAGTGCTTAGAGAAATTATAATTACGCTACTTCTTTTCACCTGTGAGATTAAGTTCTTTATTGCAACAGATGCACCTTTACCTCCTACTAATGTAAAAAATGGCATAATACTTTCTAGTAGTTTTTCTATATAATAAGGAAACAATAAGTATACGCCGATAACTAAACTAATTGCTGAAAATACTCCCAAGAATACGTTTCCTTTATTGAGAACAAATGCAATAATTTCAGAGATGAATAATATTAAACTAATTATTACTCCAGCCATACCAAGTAGCTTGCCAAGCTCTCCTTGATTCTGTGTTTCTTCATTTTCTTCACTTATCTTTAATGGTAGAATCTTTGAACTTCTTATAGCAGGAATAAGCATAAAAACTTCAAGGATAACAAATATAACAATACCAATTAAAGCAGCCATTAAAAGTGAATAATTTATATCTGAAACTTTAAAAGAAAACTTATTGTTTAGGATTTTCACTATTAAATCATTACTAAGATAAGATGCAAGTAACCCTAGCATAACTCCTATTATGTTAATAAAAGTAGCTTCTACAAATACAATACTAAAAGCTTGCTTTGAACTTCCACCTATAGCCCTAATAGTTGAAAACTGCTTTCTATAATTATATAAAAATATTTGAAAATTAGAAATTATAAGAAGTGAACACATAATTATAATTAATGCTGATAAAACAAACGTAAAAACTTTTAGTGATTGAAGATTTCGTACTATTCCTTCATCTTGTTCTGCTATGTCAATACGAATATCTTTATTAATACTCCTAATGTTTTGGGATACCTCAAAATTTTTATTTCCATCTGTCAGCTTTATCAATAAGTATGTCGCCTCACCATTATCTTTTAATATATCTTTTAAAGTATTTATGTTTATAACTAATATATTAGGAATGTTATTTGATTGCTTTGGAGTATTAAGTACCTCAATAATTTTAAAACTTCTTCCGTCTATAACAATACTATCCCCTTGATCTTTGCCTAAACTTTCTTTCAACACTTCATTAATAATAACTTCATCCGTTGAAATATTTCTTGTATACTTATATTTGCTTTTTGATAACTCTGAATTATCTGCGCCCACTGAATACACATTAAAATTTGTTTTATCTTCTATCTGTAATTCTGCTAATATAACTGGAGAAAGCTCTTTTATGCCATTTATTGATGAGATTTTATCAACAAGAGATTTATCTAGCTTTTTATCATACATTGAAGAATTTCCAACTGACAAGTCCATATCGCCATAAAGCTCTTTAATATTATTTGTCATAGATTTTTCAGCACTACTAATATACATGAACATTCCTACTATTAATATCACAGATGTTATTACGCTAAATATAGAAGATATCATAATAAATTTATTTGATTTTATTAGTTTGTTTGCACATCCTCTTATAGAAGTAATCATATCAAACCTCCATTATCTTTTGGAGTTTATTTAATATTTCTTCAATACAACCTTCAGACCCATCTTTAACATATTCATCTGCTATTCTTCCATCATGAATAAAAACAACTCTATCAGCATATGTAGCCACTTTAGGGTCATGAGTAACTATTATAATACTCTGTTTTAACTCTTCTTTCATTCTTTGAATTATTTCTAATATTTCATTGGATGTATTATAATCAAGATTTCCAGTAGGCTCATCTGCAAGCAATACTGATGGGTTAGTAATTAAGGCTCTTCCTATAGCAACTCTCTGTTGTTGTCCACCGGAAAGTTCTAAGGGTTTATGGCCTTCCCATCCTTCTAAACCTAATGATTTTATTATTTCTTCAACCTTATTCTTTATTTCATTCTTTGAATAATTTTTTAATATCAATGGTAGCGCTAGGTTCTCTTCAACAGTTAAATCTTTAAGCAAATTAAAATTTTGAAATATAAATCCAATGATTTCACTTCTGTACCTTGTAGCATAAGGCTCAATATGATAATTTTTAATCTTTTTTCCATTAATAATAATATCTCCATTGGTAGGTGAATCTAGAGCACCCAAAATGTTTAATAAAGTACTCTTTCCAGATCCACTTGAGCCCATAATAGCAAGGATTTCACCTTTATATAAGCTTAAAGTAACACCTTTTAAAGCTTGAATTTTATTATTTCCAATTTCATAAACTTTCTCAATGTCTTTAGCCACTAGTACTGTTTCATTTATTTTCATATATTACACTCTCCCAAAGGCATTAGTTTAAATGCCTTTACTTATTCCTACAACATTTTTCTGTCTAACTAATCTAAATTTAAAACATTATTAAATTCTAAGAATTACTTATACCACCCTGCTTGACTTTCATACATTAGTTTATAAACACCTTGAATATTGATAAGTTCATCATGAGAACCAACCTCAACAATTTTACCATTCTGCAAAACTAATATCTTGTCTGCATATCTTGTTATTCCAAGTCTATGAGAAATCATAATGGTCGTTTTATCTTTAGATAAATTATTAAATAACTCAAATATATCTAATTCTGTTAATGGATCTAATGCCGAAGTAGGCTCATCTAATATTATTGTGCCGCATTGTTTAATCATCGCTCTTGCAATAGCAATCTTTTGCCATTAACTACCAGATAATTCCTTACCACCTTCATATTCTTTGCTCAGCATTGTATCTATTCCATTAGAGAACTCTTTAATTTTTTTATCTATTCCAACATTTTTTATTGTATGCTCTATCTTATTACTATTTTTTAATTCTGAAATATCTCCAATAGCAATATTTTCTCTTACAGAATATATATATCTCATAAAATCTTGCAGAACAACTGATATACATGATCTATATGATTGTAGTTCAACATTTTTAAAATCAACATCATTTATTAAAATTTGTCCTTCATAATCTCTAAATAATCCCAGAATAATATTTATTAATGTAGATTTTCCAGATCCATTTTCTCCAACAATGGCTATATTTTCACCTTTTCTAATAGATAAACTAATATTGTCAACAACCTTTTTATCATGTCCTGGATATTTAAATGAAAGATTAGATATTTTTATACTTTCAATATCGTTTATCTGGATTTTTTTAGACGTTGCTTCATCTTTAGAATTATCTTCATATAAGAATTTCATCAATTCTTTAGTAGATAAATTCATTAAAATATTTATCCAAACCATTTCACTTCCATATAAAACTTAAAATAGATTTTGTTATAATTTAAATAATCTTATATATTTACAAGTTATCATATTTATTGTAATATATTGCTAGATTTTTTTCAACTCTTTCATAATAATTTTCTATTTTTTTATTACCCTACTCTTAGAGGGGTAGCGCCAACATTTCTGATAAAACCCACTTTAATATATAAAGTGGAAAAACGTCTTATAATTCACCTACTTTTTAAAATAGTAATTTACTTATAAAGTATTGCAAAATAGTATTATAAAACGAATTAATTTAAAGATTATACTAAGTAAATTATAAAAATGTGCATATATAATGAATAATACATCAATTTATGTTACAGGCAACGTTAGGCAGAGTAAAATAAATAATAGACCATTTTACATTTAATTGAAAATACCATTTTTATATTTACACTCTCTGCCTTAATTATTTTTAATTAATTTACTTTAATGGGTATTAATATTTAAATTATACCTAATATAAATATAGTTGCCCCTTACCCCATAGTCAATTTCCCATAGTTTTGTTTCCATATTTAAAGTATCTTTACATTTTTGAGGGTTTATTTCAATAAATCATTTTCCAATACCATCGGCACGACCTATTATACTTTCATATATTTCCATAATCCCTTTTGAAACTTTTTTACCTGATTTGTAAACT
>JAVXGR010000006.1:0-51681 GCA_036657335.1 Clostridium sp.
TATACATTTATTGGTACACTATAAGCCGACTATGTCTGTGTTGGATTTAGTCAGATGGATATTTCTCGTGTAGTATCGGAAATGTTTCTAAGGAAACAATTGAAAAGTATATACAAAACCAAGGTTAGGGCTTACATCCGCTACCTTAAAAGGATAGTGGTTTTACGCCCAGATTTATAAAATAGATTAAATACAATAACAAGAGGATGAAGAGAGTAATAAAATTACGTAAAATGACATATAAAAATAAACAGTAGTTATTTCTACAGTTTGAGGTGTAAAGATGGAAAATAACCTTATGTATAGGGTAAAAGAAGAATATAACAAATTGAAATTAAGAGATTACCTAAAGCACAATGAAGGTCTTTCTGGTAGAATGATAAAAAGTGCGGGGATAGAGAATAAAATAAAGGTTAATGGTAAGGTTGAAAAACTAAATTATATAATAAAATTAGGAGATGAAATATCTTTTAATATATCAAAGGAAGAAAGTCAAAATATAATACCAGAAAGTATGGATTTAGATATAATTTATGAGGATATTGATTTAATAGTTCTAAACAAAGGACCTAAGATGGTTGTGCATCCTACAAAGGGCCACGCTGTTGGTACCTTAGCAAATGGTATAACCTATTATTTTAGAGAGACCAATCAAGACTGCATAGTTAGGCTAGTAAGTAGGCTAGATATGGATACATCAGGATTGATAATTATAGGTAAAAATCAACATGCACATATGTGCTTATCTAGGGATATGAAAGAAAATAAGATTATAAAGCAGTATTTAGCTTTAGTACATGGAAACTTAGAAAATAAATCTGGTACAATTGATTTGCCAATAGGAATGGATGAAGATGATACTATACATAGAAAAGTATTAGATAGTGGGAAAAGAAGTATAACTCATTACGAAGTAATAGAAAGCTTTCCAAAGGGTGATTTGCTTAAGCTTACACTGGAGACTGGAAGAACACACCAAATAAGAGTTCATTTAAGTCATATAGGGCACCCTATATTTGGTGATAGCCTATATGGAAATGAAGATACGGATATTGTAAGCAGACAAATGTTACATGCCTATAGATTAGAAATATATCATCCTAAGAGTAAGGAAAAATTAGAACTTATATGTGAATTGCCAAAGGATATGAAAAACTTAATAAAAAATTATTTGAAGGCAGATTTATAATATAAAGCCACTGTAAATTTTTAACAAACCATTTTTGAAAATAGTTTGTTAAAAATTTACAGTGGCTTTTATAAAAGTTATTTCTTTCTTAAAGTCTTTGACCTGTATAAATTAGGTGAAGATATATGAACATTATATTTTCTCATTAAACGTCGCTTTCTTCTTTCAGATTTTACCTTGAATATAATAATAAGCATAAGTATAAGTATAAGTAATAATAGTACTATAAATAAGATCTTAAAGAAGTTGATACTAGAAAAATTATTTAAAATTCTAGTTGTTGTTTTTAGTGGTGGAGTATACTCAATATTATTAATAAGATCTATATTATAAGAGATATCATTATACGATATAGTAGCAAAGGAAACTGTGGTACCTTTAGCAACAGATGTATCTGTAAATGACACCGTAGAATTATCAAAAGTTATGTCACTTATAACTTTATCAGATTTCAAGTCTTTAATAATATATAGATCATCCTTAGCTAGCAAAGGTATTATTGTACTCCCATCAGGTAAGAGAAAGTCAGCTATAAGTTGATTCTTTTCCACTGCCTTTATTACCTGGAAATTGTCAAAGCCATAGTCAAATAAGTTTTTTGCATCTGCAAAGAAACTCTTTTTAGAATCATGCAAAAATGCTAAAATTAACCTAGTTTCCTCTTTTTTTGCACTAGCCACGTAGCTGTGTAAGGACTCATCTGTGTAACCTGTTTTACCAGCTTCGGCATACTTGTAATACATAGGGTTTTCTGGATACAGTAGGTAGTTTTGATTCCACAGAGGTCTAACATCAGCACATTTATTTGTAGGTTGAATTTCATAAAAATATGTAGAAGATATATCTTTAATATGAGGGTTTGCCATTAATGCTTTCATTATTAATGCTAAGTCATTAGCTGTTGTAACATGACCTTCCTCATATAAACCATGTGGATTCTTAAAGGAGCTATTAGTACAACCAAGCTCCTTTGCACGTGAGGTCATTAATTTGGCAAACTCGTCAGTAGTTCCACTTACATGCTCAGCCAATGCAATGGCAGCATCATTTGCTGAAACTTTAATAAGTGCATGTAATAAATCCCTTACTGTTAGTTTTTCATCTTCGAATATATATATTTTTGAGCCTTCTATAGGTTCGCAATCTTTACTTATAGTTACAATGTCATCTAAATTAGCATTTTCCAATACTAATAAAGCGGTTATTATTTTAGTTGTTGAAGCAGGCGGAAATTGTTGGTCTTTATTTTTATTATATAAAATTTCTCCTGTTAATTCATCCATTAGTACTGCACCATCGGCAGTAACTTCTATAGGATCAGCATAAACTTTTGGAAATACAGAAAAAGATAGTATCATTAAAAATGCTAATATCATAGAGAAATAATTAGTTTTTTTAATTATAACAAACATAATAGCCTCCTAGCAGTAAGATAAATCCATACATTATTTATAAATATATACTAATATATAAGTTTATTTATTTTAGATGTAGAACTAATTTATTTAATATAAAATAGAATATTGACTCTTCTTTAAAATGTCAATCGTAATGAATTATATCAAAAAAATAGCGAGAAAGCTAGAGGTTTAATAGAAAAAGGTAAAATTAAATAAAACAATAAAAAAATGGATAAAACACTTGATAATTGGATAAAATATTTAAAAATTGGGTGTAAAAAATTAAATAAGTAAAAGAAAATTAAATTAAAGCAAATAATAATTTAAGGTAAATGGTGATATGAATAAAAACAAGAGATTTATAGGAGCAATATTTATAGTTTTGAGTTTGTCCATATTTTTATTAGGTGGATATGCACTAGGAAATATTAACAGTGGAGCTGAAAATGGAGGAGGGGAAGAAAGAGAATTACTATACAGTAGTGAGGATAATGGAGTATTTAAAAATTCATTAGAGGATACGAATACAGTAAAAGATTTATCTAAGGGAGAGGGGGATAAATCTTCATTTAAATCAGGAGAACAAGTAAACAATAATATAACATCAAATATTAATAAAATAAAAGTTGATGTAAAGGGAGCTGTTTTAAAGCCAGGTATATACACGCTTAAGGAAGGAGACAGAATAGATGACCTTATAAAGCTTTGTGGAGGTCTTACTGAAGAAGCTGATGTAAATAGGGTTTATTTTTCTAAAAAGTTATGCGACGAGGATATAATATATATTTTTAAAAATGGAGAGGATGAAAGTAGCACGGAAGCTTCCACCTCCACAGTAAATAATATTATTAATTCTACTAAAGAGTCTACTAAGGAAAAGGCTAAGATAAATATTAACAAAGCAAGTTTAGAAGAACTAAAAACTTTAAATGGGGTTGGAGATAGTAAGGCTAATGCCATAATTAGTTATAGAGAGAAGACAGGTGGATTTAAAGATATAAAAGAACTAACAAATGTAGAGGGTATAGGGGAAAAAACCTTAAATAAATTTATGGAGCTTGTGGACATTAAGTGATTATTATTATAAAATTAAAATTGAATGTATAAGTTGAAATAACTAAAAAGATTATACGTTCTATAATATGGTATCAATTTGAATATAAGAGTTATTTTTGAAAGGAGAATTAGTGATTTGAGTAAAAAACTAACAGAATTATCCAAAACATCAGGGTGAGCAGCTAAAATAGGGCCGGAGACCCTTTCTAAAATATTAAGTAAACTTCCTAAAATGGAGGATAAGAATTTAATAGTAGGGATAGAAACTTCTGACGACGCAGCGGTGTATAAGCTAACTGATGAACTTGCAGCAATTCAAACGCTAGACTTCTTTACTCCAGTAGTGGATGACCCATACACATTTGGACAGATAGCAGCAGCTAACTCTCTAAGTGATGTATATGCAATGGGAGGAACTCCTAGTGTAGCATTAAACATTGTATGTTTTCCAACCTGCTTAGATATAAATATATTAGGTGAGATTTTACGAGGTGGAGCAGACAAAGTTATGGAGTGTGGCGCTGTAGTAATTGGAGGACATTCTGTTTCAGATGATGAGCCTAAATATGGATTATCAGTTATGGGACTCGTACATCCTGATAAGGTACTTAGAAATTGTGGTACAAGGGTTGGAGATGTAGTAATACTTACAAAACCATTAGGGATTGGTATACTTAATACAGCTATAAAAGCTAATATGGCAGATAAAGAAAGTTATGATTACGCTGTAAAGCTTATGAGTACTTTAAATAAATATGCTGCTGAAATAATGATGAATTATGAAGTTACAGCATGTACAGATATAACAGGTTTTGGAATAATGGGACATAGTTATGAAATGGCAAAAGGTTCTGATGTTACATTAAAATTGTACAAGGAAAAAATTCTATACATAGATAAGGCAAAGGAATTTGCTGAGATGGGATTAGTTCCAGCGGGTACATATAATAATAAAAGTTACTTAAATGGAAAGTATAGATTAAATAACATACCACAATGGTTTGAAGATATTTTATTTGATCCACAAACATCTGGTGGACTGTTAATTAGCTGCGAAAAGCAAACTGCTGATAAGATGATGGAAGAGCTTAAAAACTTAGAATTACAGTCATCTATTATAGGGGAAGCCTTTCAATTAAGCGATGTATACATAATTGTAGAATAGTATTAAAGTTAAGGGCTTTAAGTATTAGTTACTTAAAGCCTAATTTTTAGATAAGTATTAAAGGGATATTAAACAAATATAAAAGGAAAATTTCAAATATTAAAACATATATTAAAAGAAAGATTAAAAGAGTAACTAAAATATTTAAAAGAAAATTTCAAATATTAAAATAGTAGGTGTTAAATATGAATAAAGAGTTATTGAAGAAATTGCCTAAAATGGATGAATTGTTAGAGGATGGGAAAATTAAAAAGGCTATAGAATGCTCCATGAGAGTTTTGGTTATTGAATCTTTAAGAGAGGCTATAAACTCTTATAGAGAAGGGGTATTGAAAGAAAATATTAAAGAGTTTAATATTGAGGAAATTATACAGTATGCTTTAAATTTGCTAGAAAAGAAAAAAGAAAATAAACTAAGAAGAGTAATTAATGCTACAGGAACGGTTATACACACTAATTTGGGGAGATCAGTTTTATCAAAACAAGCATTAGAAGCAGTAAATAACATAGCAGTAAATTATAATAATCTAGAATATGATATTAAGGGTGGAAAAAGGGGATCAAGATATTCTCATATTGAGGAGATTTTAGTGAAGATAACTGGGGCTGAATCTGCTTTAGTTGTTAATAATAATGCAGCAGCAGTTATGCTTATTTTAAACACCCTATGCAAAGATAAAGAGGCTGTAGTTTCTAGAGGTCAACTTGTAGAAATTGGTGGATCATTTAGAATTCCTGATGTTATGACATTTAGTTCAGCTAAATTAATAGAGGTTGGAACAACTAATAGAACTCATGACTATGACTATATAAATAATATAAATGAAAATACAGGAGTATTGTTAAAGGTACATACATCTAACTTTAAGATTATGGGGTTCACAGAGGAAGTAGATTTGGATACTTTAGTGAAAATAGGAAGAACTAATAATATACCTGTAGTTGAGGATATAGGAAGTGGTGTTTTATTAGATCTTAACAAATACGGTTTCATTCCAGAGCCTACTGTGCAAGAAAGCATAAAAAAAGGTGTGGATGTGGTAAGCTTTAGTGGTGATAAGATGCTTGGAGGTCCACAGGCTGGTATTATAGTTGGTAAAAAAGAATATATAGACAGAATGAAAAAAAATCAAATAACAAGAGCTTTGAGGATAGACAAAATGACTTTGGCAGCGTTGGAAGCTACGCTAAAACTATATTTAGATGAAAAGGAAGCTATAGCTAACATACCTACATTAAATATGATTTTAATTTCAAAAGAAGAATTAAAACAAAAAGCTTTTAAGCTAAAAAGAAAATTAACTAGCAAAACTAAAGAATATAATTATAGAGTAGATACTGAACAATCAATGGTTGGTGGAGGATCTATGCCTACAGAGACCATTGAAGGGTATGCAGTTAAATTTACATGTAATAAAATATCTCCACAACAATTAGAAATTGAGCTTAGAAATAGCAGAACACCAATAGTGGTAAGAGTAAATAATGGAGAGGTTATTTTAGATGTTAGGACTTTAACCATAGAAGAATTTGACATCATAGTAGCGGCCTTAGTACAAATAGAAAAGAGCTTTAAATAAGGAGAAGCAATATGAAAAACATAGTAATTGGAACAGCAGGGCATATTGACCATGGTAAAACTTCTCTTATTAGAGCGATTACGGGAAGAGAAACCGATACTTTGATGGAAGAAAAAAATAGGGGTATATCTATAAATCTGGGTTTTACTTTTTTTGATTTGCCTTCAAATAGAAGGGCTGGAATAATAGATGTACCTGGTCATGAAAAGTTTGTTAAGAATATGCTTGCAGGTGTAAGTGGAGTTGATATAGTGTTGTTAGTTGTAGCTGCTGATGAGGGGATAATGCCTCAGACTAAGGAACATTTTGAGATACTTCAACTTTTAAATGTAAAGAAGGGCATAATAGTTTTGACTAAAACTGATATGGTAGATGAAGAATGGTTAGCTATGATAAGTGAAGATATAAAAGAAGAATTCAGAGGTACCTTTTTAGAAAATTCACCTATTTGTGCAGTTTCATCAAAGACTAAGATAGGTATACCAGAACTAATTGAAAAAATAGATAAGTTAACAGAGGATACTGAAGGTAAGGATGTAGAGGGTCACTTTAGACTTCCTGTTGATAGGTCCTTCTCAGTAAGTGGATTTGGTACTGTAGTTACTGGAACTATTATAAGTGGAAGAGTTAAAGTTGGGGATACTGTAGAGATATATCCAGCTAAGATAAAAACTAAAATTAGAAGTTTACAAATACATGGTAAACCTGCAGAGGTTGGAGAAGCAGGGCAAAGATGTGCTATTAATTTGGCAAATGTAAAAACTACTGAAGTTGGTAGAGGATGCGTAGTTGCCACAGAGGAAATTATGGAGCCATCTATGATTTTAGATTGCAACTTATATTATATAAAGAGCATGGAAAAGCCACTTTTAAATAGACAAAGAGTTAGATTATATCATGGAACTAGTGAAATTTTATGTAGGGTTATACTTTTAGATAGAGAGGAACTTAAACCTGGAGAAACAGCGTATGTTCAACTTAGATTAGAAGAAGAATTAACGGTTCAAAGAAATGATAGATATGTAATTAGAAGTTACTCACCTATGTATACCATTGGTGGAGGGTCTATAATTGAGCCTGTATCAAATAAGGTTAAAAGATTTGACATAGATCATATAAACGAAATGAAAATAAAAGAAAGCGGTAAAACGGAAAATATATTAGAAAACACTATTAAAAATTTAAGCTCAGAGTATCCAGAGAGTGCTCAGATATTAAAAGCACTTGGGAAAAACGAAGATGCAATAGAAGAAAAGTTAGAGTGCCTAGCTAAGGATAAAAGAATAATTAAATTAAAGTCATTAGAAAACCCTGTATATGTACATGTTAGTTTTTTAAAGGAGAGTATGAATAAGATAGAGCATATACTTTTAGACTATCATAAGAAAAACCCATTGAAAGTGGGTATATCTAAAGAAGAACTGAAAAACAAGGTATTCGGCAAAAAAATAAAGCAAAAATTATACGTGGAAATATTGGATGAAATGCAAGAAAGATGCTTTATAAAAGTAACTGACAGATTTGTTTATTTATTTAACTTTGAAATAACATTAGATAAAGAACAAGAGAGAATTAAAGAGTTACTAATAAAGGTCTATACAGAAGGTCGATATAACACACCTAAGCTTAATGATGTTATATCACATGAAAAAGATAAAAAGGCTTCACAAATGGTATTTGAGCTTTTGTTAGATGGAGAAGTTTTAATTAAATTACAGGATGAATGCATATTTACAAAAGAAAATTATGATAATGCCATGAATATAGTAGTAGATTACATAAATACTAATGGAAGTATTAAGGCTTCAGATGGCAGAGAAATATTTAATTCTAGCAGGAAGTATGTAGTAGCTTTATTAGAGAACTTTGATTCTATAAAATTAACTAGAAGAATAGAAAATGAGAGAGTATTATATTAATAATTATATAAAAATACATGAAGAGAAAGAGAAATATCCGTAAAAAAAATTAAATTTGAAGAAATATAGGAAAAAATGTTGCAATTACGTGTATTTTGTGATAGAATATTTTTTGTCGAGGGAGTAGATAAGTGCTGGTGTGCTTGCCGGTCTTCAAAACCGTGTTGTCGTGCTAAGACCACGATGGGTGAGTTCGATTCTCACATATTCCCGCCAATATTTATAGAGAGCCCCTAAGTAAGTGATATCAAGGTGTCATTAACTTAGGGGCTTTTGTTTTATGCTTAAAATTATTCTGTGAAATTAAGGGTATATTTACTTTCAAGTGATTAATTATTTAGTTTTTGATAATAATACAGCTATGGAGGTGTATATATGAATAGAGATACTTACGGTTTCCCTATGATATATTATGCCATAGCAACTTTTATTGGAAGTGTATATGCCATGGTGTATAGGGATAGCATATTTATAGCTAATTTGCTTTTTATTTTAATGGTAATAATATTTTTTTTAACAGTAAATTATAGAGAGGTTATAATAATAATATGTTTTTTTACCTTGGGAATAATAAGTAATTTTTTGTATTTTAATTTTGACTATAAATATAATGCAATAGAGTATAGTGAAGTAAGGATAGTTAAGAAGACAAAGTATAGTCACACGGCAATTTTAAGAAATAGACTTGTGCAGTTAGATGATATATATGATGATAAAGTTAAAGAAGGGAGCAAGATACTTATAAAGGGAACCTATATAAACAAACCTGTGTATAATAAGGGAATCGCTGCTTTGTGTAAGGTAAAAGAGCTTAAATATACGGAGGATGATTTTACATCGAAAATATATACTTTTAAGCAAGGGTTTTATGAATCTCTTAAAAATCAAATGGGAGAAGATAAAGCAGCTATTGTAATGGCACTGTGTTTAGGAGATGAAGTTTACATAAGTGATGAGAAAAAAGAAGAATTAAAGCTATTAGGAATAGTACATGCTATATCGGTTTCAGGATTACATATGGCTATAGTATATAAGGTGCTTCAAAGTATATGCGGAAAGAATCTTGGAATCTTAGGAGCTTTTATATTTCTTATTATAACAGGATCAAAGGCATCCACTGTTAGAGCTTTTATTATGATTGTAATGGCTGATTTAGCACTAAGAACCAAGCAGGAATATAATAAATATACAGCATTGAGTTTAGCAGCTATTATTTTGATTATACAAAAACCGTTTAATGTGTCTTCACCAGGTTTTATGTTATCATTTCTTGCGGTCATAGGTATTTTTATGTTCAATAAAAAAATAGATAAATTTCTCTATAAGGTTCCTGAAAAGATTCGCACAACTGTATCATTAAGTTTAAGTGCACAAATTTTTACTTTTCCATATATGGCTATAGTATTTGGAGAGGGAAATATAGGGTTTATATTGGGAAATTTAATTTTACTACCATTATTGACTATGGTTATAGTTTTAGGGATTATATGTCTGGTTGTTTCACCTATTCATATAATGTTTTTTATTACCTGTAAGATAACATCGTTTATATTGAGTTGCTATGAAGGATACAGGGATGCCTTACTTAAGATAACGCCTAATATATTGCCATTAGATTATTTAGATGGGGTATTATTTTTAGTGATAATCACAGTATTTATATTAATGCTCAATGGAAACAAAAGGATTAAATACATACCAATTGCATTTATAGTAGCGGTTTTCATAAGTAACTACAAATTTAATTTGAATATTAGTTATTTTAAAATTGGTTGGGGAGATGGTATACTAATAGAGCATAGAGGTAACAGTACCCTAATATGTGAGAATCCTGAAGAGGTAAAAACCATTGAAGGTGTTAAAAAAATAAAGAAATTTATAGATATAGACAATATGAAATCCACACCCATAGAACTTGGGGATGGTTATAAAATTGGGTTTTTAAGTAGGGATTATCTTAAAAATATAAATGACAAGATAGTAGTTATTTCCTGTGATCATAATGTTAATAATATATTTCTTAAAGAAAAAAATAGTCTAAAAGACTTTGTGAAATTAGGAAGGTATAATATTGAGTTATTGCCTAAAGGGGAGAGGAAATTTTATAAAAATACAATAGAAGGTAAATATATATTAATAAATCATAAGATTTTTAGAGTGAAGTGACATTTATATTAAAGCCTAAGAAAGAAGACTTAAAATGGGAGTGATACTTTGATAAAGTTAAATGAGTTAAATCTAAAGATAGATAAGAAAATTTTTGATGGTTGTTATATATTAGGTGGGGTTGATGAAAATTTAATAAAAGATTCTATTAAAAAGATTGTGAAAGCGAATATAGATACAAGCTTTAAAGACTTGAATTACATAGAGTTTGACGGGGAGAGTGCACAATCTAATGATATTGTAAATGCCTGCGAAACAATGCCATTTATGAGCGAAAAAAAGGTAGTTATGGTTTATAGGTGTAAATTCTTAAGGGGAAGTGCAAACAGGGAAGAAGAAAAAATTTTTGAAGAAATGAAAAAATATATTGCTAATATTCCAAGTCATTGTATTCTTATTATGTATTATCTTTTTTCATCAGATAAGGATAAAATAAATAATAAGTTAAAAAGTTTAGATAAGAAGATTACTTTAGTATCTGTTGAAAAACTTAGGGGAAGTGAACTAAAAGCAAGTATAAAAAAATTATTTGATGAAAGAGAAAAAAAGATAGAACAGTCAGCTTTGGCTTTGTTTTGTAACGAAGTTGATAACAATATGGAGATTATTAAGAATGAAGTTGACAAATTATGTTCATATACTGAGGGAAGAACTATAATTACAGAGGATATAGGACTTTTGATGCCTCAAAAGCCTGATAGTCATATATTCGATTTAATTGATTATATAGGGGAGAAGAGGCTTAAAAATGCATTGGATGTTTTGGATGAAATATTATTTAAGGGTGAGAAGTGGAATTTTATATTAAGTAGTATAGGAAGAAGATTTGAACAAATCCTTAATATTAAAATAAGATTAAAACAGGGGAAAAATAAGGATGTTATATCTAGTGAAATGTCTATGCATCCATATGTATGTGAAAAATTAATTTTACAAAGTCGAAAATTTGCTGATAAAAACATAGTGAAAATTTTAAAAGAATGCTTAGTTACTGAGGGAAGACTAAAAAGTCAAACTATAGATGAGAGGGTTGAATTAGAAATCTTATTAATTAATATAATGACTATAATGAAATAATATTAATTAATATATAAGTATGTTTTATAGTAAAATGATAAAAATGCTATCCCTAAGGGATAGCATTTTCTATTTTATCAATCCACGTAAAAATAATAACCGGTATTAAATACCGGTTTATACTCTACTATGCCATAGCAACTAACTTAGCAACAAGTCTTGATTTGTCTCTTGAAGCTTTGTTTCTATGTAGAATGTTTTTAGCACAAGCCATATCAATAGATTTAACTGCTAATTCGTACTTAGTTGTAGCCTCTTCTTTATTTCCTGCAACAACTGAAGCTTGAAAATTCTTAATAGTTGTTTTCAATGCAGATTTAAGCATTTTATTTGCAAGAGCTTTAGTAGCGTTAACTTTAATTCTCTTTTTAGCTGATCTTGAGTTTGCCATATATGTGTTCACCACCTTATTCTATAATAACTGTGTACGTTGTTTTGGTAATCACGCACGAGTTCATATAACACGTGATATTATAGCATTAAAATTAATAGAATTCAATAGAAAAATTAAAAATAACTTTATAAATTTACAAATTCATAAAGTTATTTTTGAAAGTATACATTGTAGCAATTAGGCCAAAATAAGGAGGGTATAAGAAAAATATCTGGCAGGGTTATCTTGAATTATTATATTAAATACTATAGGAGGACTTTTATTATGGTAAATATTAGAACGGATTTAGCTATAGAAGCTCAACAGATGTACAAAGAAAAGAATTCAGTTGAGGAAATACCAGGGACACAGTTTAAGGAATATAGAGACGGTGCAATGAAGATTACACAAGTTAAAATATTAGACAATGACGGCGAACTAGCTATGGGTAAACCAAAGGGTGATTATATAACTATAGATATGCCTATTATGGTTCATTATGATAATGACTCAAAAGAAGAGGTCAGTAGGGTTCTTGCTAGAGTTATAAGTCCCCTTATTAAATTAGATAATAGTATGACTGCATTGGTTGTAGGTCTAGGAAATAGGAATATAACACCAGATGCTATTGGGCCAAAGGTAGTATCACAAATAATGATAACTAGACATTTAAAGCAGATGGTGCCAGATAGTATAGATGAAGATATAAGACCTGTTTGTGCAATAGCACCGGGAGTTTTGGGGTTAACAGGAATGGAGACTGGAGAAGTTATAAAAGGAATAATCGAAAGAACAAAGCCTGATTTAGTTATATGTGTTGATGCCTTAGCATCTAGAAAAACAGAACGGGTTAACAGAACTATACAAGTAAGTAACACGGGAATTTCACCCGGAGCAGGTGTAGGCAATAAACGAATGGAGCTTAGTGAAAGAACACTAGGTATACCTGTTATAGCAATAGGAGTTCCTACTGTAGTTGATGCAGCAACTTTAGCTAATGACACCATAGATTTAGTTATAGAGAATTTAATAAATAACTCAACGGAGGGTAGTGATTTTTATAAAATGTTAAAAGATATGGAAGGCAGTGATAAAGAGCAATTAATCAAGGAAGTATTGGAACCTTCTATTGGAGAGCTAATGGTAACACCAAAGGAGATTGACATGATAATAGAATCAGTATCCAAAATAATATCTGGTGGAATAAATATTGCACTTCAACCAGCATTAACTTTAGAAGATATAAAGAAATATACAGAGTAAATTCTATGTAACAATATTTATGAATCTAATTGTACCCAAGTAAAATACTTGAATATATAACAATATTCAGGTGAAATATTTAAGGTTAACTAAATGTTAATGAACATAATATGTAATAAAATAGTTATTCCTTCATATATATATTAATAAATAAATTCTAAAGTTATTAATATGGAGGGGGTAAATATGAAAAACAAAAGTGTAAAAATAGTTTTACTAGGGGAGTTTAAAAAGTTTATAGATAATAAATTAAAAAGAATTTACACAGGTGAAATTAAGCAAATGATAAAAAAAACAAAAGAAGTAGTTTTTAAGAGGCAAGAAAATAGTAAAAAGGTAGATTCTTATGAAAGAAAATATAGGAAGGTTTCAAATAGTAAGGTAACATATGGATGGGAAAATAAATTTTTATTATATTTTAATATAACAACAATATTATTAGTTATTATCATATTTTCACCCAAACAGACTATTAATGCTCAAACCAAGATACCAGAGGGAAATAGTAGATATGAAAAAATAATAAATTTTAACATGCCTTATTTAGATAATAATAATGATAGGCAAGGGGTTATAGAAAATATTTTAGAGTATATAGGAATTAACTTAGAAAATCCTTTATCCATAATGGCGAAAGAAGTTTCTTATTTCAAGGGTGTAGTTAAAGAAAGTCATAGGATAGAGGAACCAGAGCATATGGATCATGATAGAGAAATAAATGAGGAAGAGTTAAATGGTATTACATCCTTTGACTTAAGTGAAGCAGACATAGTTAAAATAGAAAATATTGATACAGAATTAGATGATAAAATAAAGGCATCCATAGAAGAGAACATAAAGGATAAGGATACTCCAAGAATACTTATATATAATACACATACTCATGAGGGGTATTTACCAGGAAAGCCTCAATCTACTCAAGATTTATCCACAACTGTAATTTCAGTAACAGAGGAATTAGTGGAAAACCTTACTGGTAAATATGGTATAAACGTGCTATATGATAAAACAGTACATGATTTATCATATAACGATGCATATTATAGATCTAGTGAAACCTTAGAAAGCCAACTAGCTAAGCAGAATGATTTTGATTTGATAATTGATTTGCATAGAGACTCATCAACAGATAGAAAAGCAATGGTATGTAATATAAATGGAGAGGATACTGCAAGATATATGTTTGTTGTGGATGATATTGGGCCATATTATGATGAACATAAAGATATATTAAATAAAATTATAGATATATCTGAAGAGGTATTTCCAGGTTTTATAAGAAGTAATAAAATATATCATTATGAAACCGGAGCGATAAAACGTTTAAATCAAGATAAAGGTAACAATGTAGTTGTACTTGAAGTTGGGTCAGTAATAAATGATATTTCAGAAAGTAAAAATTCTGCTAAATATTTAGCTACAATTATAGCTCAGTATATAGCAGATAAAAATGAATAAGAATTACCAAAAAAGTACATCCTTATTAATATAGGGAGGTGCTTTTTTTATGAAATCAAAAATAGGAAAGACTTTCGGAACAATAATAGTAATATTTTTAATTGCATTAATAGGAGTTACAGTTGTTAATGTAAGGGTAACAAGAAATTTATACGGAAGCTATGAATATGATGGAGTGAAAATGTTTTTTAATAATGAGCCATTTACTTTTGCTATAGATTTTGGGGATTATTACTTTAAGCTTGATAAAAGTGGAATAAATAAAATTACAGAAAATATAGTTAATGTTTTTAAGAATGATAATTGAGTATAAAGTAATAATTTCTTTATAAATAATATGATATAGGTTAAGTTGGCTTAGAAAAACATTGACAAGAGCTCTTGATTTTATGATATAATTTGAATGATTCTGTAAAAATAAGAACTTTTATATGAAATAATATATCATGGAATTATCGAATGTAATGAAATATATAATCTAAAATAATTACTATTCGTAAATTATAATGTTAATAAAACTAAAATTGTTAAACAGTTTTAAAAAACGCTGCGTAGATTACAACGTAGGGTATCTCGCAAATACCTAAAAAATAAAGAAGGGAGTAAGTTTGTCAAAACAAGTAATATTGTAATAATCGAAAAGCAGATTAAATTACTTAATAGAAAATTAACTAATAGGTAAATGGGAAATTAAACAAGCTTTATGAGGTTTTATAAGGTTTTGGCAAGGGGTGAAAATTGTGCATGACAATAGACAAGAATACATAAGAAACTTCTGTATAGTAGCACATATAGATCATGGTAAATCTACTTTGGCAGATAGATTACTAGAAAAGACAGGAACGCTTACATCAAGAGAGATGGAAGCTCAAGTTCTGGATAATATGGAGCTTGAAAGAGAAAGAGGAATAACAATAAAGTCACAGGCGGCTAGATTAGTGTATACAGCTAAGGACGGTAATGAATATACATTGAATTTAATAGATACGCCAGGACATGTAGACTTTAATTATGAGGTGTCAAGAAGTTTGGCAGCCTGTGAGGGGGCAGTTCTTGTAGTTGATGCGACACAAGGAATTCAAGCTCAAACACTAGCAAACTGCTATTTAGCTGTGGATAGTAACTTAGAAATAGCACCAGTCATAAATAAAATAGACTTACCAAGTGCTAGACCAGATGAAATAAAGAAAGAAATAGAAGATATTATTGGATTAGATGCATCGGATGCACCTTTAATATCAGCAAAAACTGGATTAAACATAGAGGATGTTTTGGAGTCAGTAGTAAAAAAAATACCACATCCAAAGGGTGATGAAAATGCACCTTTAAAATGTTTGGTTTTTGACTCATATTACGACACTTATAAAGGTGTTGTAAGTTATGTAAGAGTTATAGATGGAACAGTTAAAAGAGGAGATAAAATAAATTTTATGGCCTCAGGAAAAAATTATGATGTAGTTGAAGTTGGAGTATTTACGCCAAGTCCAGTAGCTATACCAGAATTGAAAGCAGGGGATGTTGGGTATATAGCAGCCTCTATTAAAAATGTTAGAGATGCACGGGTTGGGGATACGATAACTGATGCTAATAATCCTACAGAGAAGGCATTAGATGGATATAGACCAGCGGTACCAATGGTATTCAGTGGTATTTATCCAGTTGATGGTGCGGATTATGAAGAGTTAAGAGAGGCACTAGAGAAGCTTCAGTTAAATGACGCGGCATTATCATTTGAGCCTGAAACATCTATAGCATTAGGATTTGGATTTAGATGTGGTTTCTTAGGATTACTGCATTTAGAGATAATTCAAGAGAGAGTAGAGAGAGAGTTCAACATAGACATTATAACTACAGCTCCTTCAGTTGTGTATAAGGTTTATAAAAACAATGATGAATTAATAGAAATTACGAATCCTACAAATCTTCCAGAACCATCAGAAATCAAGTGTATGGAAGAGCCTATTGTTAAGGCAGCTATTATAACGCCATCAGATTATGTTGGAGTTATAATGGATTTATGTCAGGACAGAAGAGGCGTATTCATAGACATGCAATATATTGATACTAAGAGAGTTGTAATTAATTACGATATACCTCTTAATGAAGTTATCTATGATTTCTTTGATGCTTTAAAATCAAGAACAAGGGGATATGCATCCTTTGATTATGAGATGAAGGGATACATTCAAACTAAACTTGTTAAACTTGATATAATGCTTAATAAAGAAAAGGTGGATGCTCTATCAATGATAGTTCCTGAAGAGAGGGCTTATGCTAGAGGTAGAGTAATGGCTGAAAAGCTTAAAAATATAATTCCAAGACAAATGTTTGAAATACCAATTCAAGCTACAATTGGAATTAAAGTAATAGCTAGAGAAACAATTAAGGCTATGAGAAAAGATGTTCTTGCTAAGTGTTATGGTGGAGATATATCTAGAAAGAAAAAATTATTAGAGAAACAGAAAAAAGGTAAGAAGAGAATGAGACAGGTTGGTAATGTGGAAGTACCACAAGAGGCATTCATGGCTGTCTTAAAACTAGATGAATAAAAGAATTTACTATGTTTAAATATTACTTAATAGTAAATATGAATTATTCATGAATTTAGATTATACATTCTAATTTCAAAAAAATTGGAATGTATATCTATTTTTTGAGCTGAAGTCATATAAAATTTAATGATTCTACTATTTAAGCCATGTTACACATGGTTTTTATTTTTATATTAACAATCAAGGATAAAATTCCTATTGAAGTAAACACGGTAAAGGAATATTGGTTATAAAAAGGAAGAATGTACTTATAGATAATAAGATGAGGGTATATTAAAAAAGAAGGTGATTAATAATGAATAAGACAAACAAAGCAGCGTTATACATTCATATACCATTTTGTAGACAAAAGTGTTTATATTGTGATTTTGCATCCTTTGCAGGTATGGAAAAATATATGGTGGATTATACAAAGGCACTGTGTAAAGAGATGGATAACTATAAGGAAAGAGAGTTTTCTACAGTGTTCATTGGTGGTGGAACACCTACATATCTGTCATTAGAGGCATTGGCACTCTTAAGAGATAGTTTCTTGAAATTAAAAATTTCATCAGATGCAGAATTCACGGTGGAAGCTAATCCAGGCACTTTTACCAAGGAAAAATTAGAATTATTTAAAGAGATGGGTATGAATAGGTTAAGTATAGGTTTACAATCATTTGATGATAACTTATTAAAAACTATTGGAAGAATTCATAGCGTAGAAGAATTTAAAAAGAGTTATTTTATGGCAAGAGAATCAGGTATAGATAATATAAATATAGACTTAATGTTTGGACTACCAAATCAAAGCTTGGATAAGTGGTTAGATACATTAGAAGAAGCAGTAAAGCTTAAGCCAGAACATTTATCTTCCTATAGCTTGATTATAGAAGAAGGCACCCCTTTTTATAATTTATATGAGAAAAATTTATTAAGTATTCCTGATGAAGATATAGAGAGGGATATGTATATTCAAACTAAGGATGTATTAAAAAAGCATGGATACATCCAATACGAAATATCAAACTATGCCAAAGAAGGAAGACAATGCAAGCATAATTTAGTTTATTGGAATTTACAAAACTATATAGGATGTGGATTAGCAGCTCATTCCTATAACAACAAAACTAGGTATTATAATACTAGCAGTATTTCTGAATACATAGAAATGATAAATGATAAAGGCTCAGCAATACTAGAAAGGTGTAAAAATACAATAGAAGATGATATGGAGGAGTTTATGTTCTTAGGACTTAGGAAGCTTGAGGGCATAGACATAAGTATATTTGAAAAAAGATTTCAAAAAAACATATTTGATATTTATAGTAAAGTCATAGATAAGTATATGAAACTTAATTTATTAGAAAGAGAAGGAAATAAAATTAGGTTAACAGCTAAGGGAATAGAACTTTCTAATATGGTAATGGTGGAGTTTTTAATTGATAGAGAAAAGTAAAATTTGTGAATAAAATTAAGAGCTTTTTAACATTATGTAAATCTTATTAGATTTTCTTTGTATTTAACAAAAACATAGTAAACGAGAGTAATTTGAAGTATTAGTGAAATGCACACACTTAAAAGCTATAAACAGACCTAAATGAGTAAAAACAGTAGAATATTATTTTTGACAATCTAGAAGAAAAGTGATATTTTAAGAATATAGCAATTAGCACTCGATGCTAAAGAGTGCTAATAAAGAAGGTGGCACTTAGTGAACGATAGAAAATTAAAGATTTTGGAGGCTATAATAAAGGATTACATTGAGACTGGAGAGCCTGTAGGATCTAGAACCATAGCTAAGAAATACGATTTGGGCATTAGTTCAGCTACTATTAGAAATGAAATGTCTGACTTAGAGGAGCTAGGGTACATAGTACAGCCACATAGTTCTTCTGGCAGAATACCTTCAGATCTCGGTTATAGATTTTATGTTGATAGACTTATGAAGCATATGACTGTAAGTGATGAAAATGAAGGAGTAATTAAAGAAAAAATTTTTACCTCTGCTGTATATGAAGTAGAAAATTTAATAATAGAGGCAACCAGAATACTTTCTCAGCTAACAGAACTAGCCTGTATAGTAAGAACGCCTTCTATAAGAAAATCATATATTAGGCATATACAATTAATGTTTATGGATTCATATAACATTTTAGCTGTGATATTAACTGATACTGGAGTTATAAAAAATAATGTAATTAGGGTTTTAAGTAAGGTTGAAGAAGGGTCTATCAATACATTAAATATTTTAGTAAACCATAGAATAGTTGGTCTTACTATAGATGATATGGATTTAGAAGTTATAAAAAATCTTCAAAATGATTTAAGAGGACATGATGATATATTTAATGCTTTAATTCCAGCACTATATGAGAGTTTAAAAACTACAGAGACCTCTAAGGTTCATACAGAGGGATTTGCCAACATACTTAATTATCCAGAGTACAGCAATGTCACCAGAGCTAAGGAGTTTATAGAGTTTATAAATGATGAGAAAAGTGTAAAAATGTTACTTAGTGATAGAGACTATACAAATGACATAACCATAAGCATAGGTGCAGAAAACTATATGGAAGAGGCTAGAAATTGTAGTGTAATAACTGCGACTTATAGTATGAAGAATGTGCCATTAGGAGTGATAGGTGTAGTAGGTCCTACTAGGATGCAATATGATAAGGTAATTTCCATATTGGGTGAAATAGTAAAAGAATTAAATATAAATATGGATGAAATTTATAAAAAATAAAAAGTTAAACTTAACTTTTAAGAATGGAATGGAGGATTCAAGTGGTGGATAACAAGGAATCAAAGCTACATGAAGAAAATTTAGAAGAAGATCTAAATAAATGTGAGGGTGAATGTTGTGAGTGTGAGGCAAATGAAGAGGTGGCCTCGGAATCAGATAAATCACAGGAGACAGTTATGGACTTTACAGATATATTAAAGGGGAAGGTTGATAATCTTGAAGAAGAGCTTAAACTTTCAAACAATAAATTAAATGCTGTAAACGATAGATTAGTACGGGTAAGTGCTGAGTATGAAAATTTTAGAAAGAGAACTTCTAAAGAAAAAGAAAATATTTATACAGATGCATGTGCAGATGTTTTAAAAGAGTTTTTACCAGTATTAGATAACTTAGAAAGAGCAGTATCAACTGATGGAAACATAGAAGAATTCAAAAAAGGAATTGAGATGATAATAAGAGGCTTTGAGGGTTCATTAGAGAATCTCAATGTAGAAACACTTGATAGTACAGGAGAATTTGATCCTAATTTACACAATGCTGTTATGCATGTAGAAGATGAAGCTTATGGAAAGAATCAGATTATTGAGGTATTTCAAAAGGGATATAAAAGAGGCGACAAAGTTTTAAGATATAGTATGGTGAAAGTAGTAAATTAATAAAGTAGATAAAGCAAATAAAAATATAGAAAAATAGTCTATTAGGAGGCAATTAAAATGGCAAAAATTATAGGAATTGATTTAGGTACAACAAATTCATGTGCAGCTGTTATGGAGGGTGGAGAACCAGTAGTTATTTCAAGTTCAGAAGGAGCTAGAACAACTCCATCAGTTGTTTCATTTCAAGCTGATGGTTCAAGATTAGTTGGTCAAGTAGCAAAAAGACAAGCTATTACAAATCCAGATAAAACAATAATGTCAATAAAAAGACATATGGGTACTAACCATAAAACAACAGTAGATGGTAAAGATCATACACCACAAGAAATTTCAGCTATGGTTCTTCAAAAAATTAAAGCTGATGCAGAAGCTTACTTAGGTGAGACAGTTACAGAAGCTGTTATTACAGTTCCTGCTTACTTCAATGATAGTGAAAGACAGGCAACTAAGGATGCTGGTAAGATAGCTGGTTTAAATGTAAGAAGAATAATAAACGAGCCAACAGCAGCTGCTCTTGCATATGGTTTAGATAAAATGGATAGTAACCAAAAGATACTTGTTTATGACCTAGGTGGTGGTACATTTGACGTATCTATACTTGAGTTAGGTGATGGTGTATTTGAGGTATTATCAACAAATGGTAATACTAAATTAGGTGGAGACGACTTCGATCAAAAGGTTATGGATTATATAGCAGAAGACTTTAAGTCACAATATGGTATTGATTTAAGAATGGATAAAATGGCTGCTCAAAGATTAAAAGAAGCAGCTGAAAAAGCTAAGATTGAGTTATCATCTTCAAATCAAAGTAACATTAATCTACCATTTATAACAGCAGATGCTAATGGTCCTAAACACATTGACATGACTTTAACAAGAGCTAAATTCAATGAGTTAACACATGATTTAGTAGCTGCTACTATAGAACCTATGAAAAACTGTTTAAAAGACTCAGGGTTAGATAAAGAAGGCGTTGATAAGGTTATATTAGTTGGTGGTTCAACAAGAACACCAGCTGTTCAAGAAGCAGTTAAAAACTTCATGGGTAAAGAACCTTCAAAAGGAGTTAACCCTGATGAGTGTGTAGCTGTTGGTGCTGCAATTCAAGCAGGTGTGTTAACAGGAGAAGTTAAGGATGTATTATTATTAGACGTAACTCCATTAACATTAGGTATTGAAACATTAGGTGGGGTAGCTACTCCATTAATAGAGAGAAATACAACTATTCCAGCTAAGAAGAGCCAAGTGTTCTCAACTGCTGCAGATAGTCAAACATCAGTTGAAATTAATATTGTTCAAGGTGAAAGACAAATGGCTGCAGATAATAAAACTCTAGGAAGAGTTACTTTATCAGGAATAGCTCCAGCTCCAAGAGGAATTCCTCAAATAGAAGTTACTTTTGATATAGATGCTAATGGTATAGTTAACGTAGCAGCTAAGGACAAGGGAACTGGTAAAGAAGCTACTATTACAATTACAGCTTCAACAAATCTTTCTGATGCAGAAGTACAAAAGGCAGTAGATGAAGCTAAGAGATTTGAAGAAGAAGATAAAAAGAGAAAAGAATCAATAGAAATAAAAAACAATGCTGATCAATTAATTTACCAAACTGAAAAAGCTTTAGCTGATTTAGGTGATAAGGTAAGTGGAGAAGACAAGACTAAGGTAGAAGAAAAAATTAAACTAGTAAAAGATATTAAAGATGGAGAAGACTTAGAAGCTATTAAGAAAGCTACTGAAGAGTTAACTCAAGAATTCTACGCTATATCTTCTAAATTATACGCAGATGCAAATGCAGGTCAAGAGGGTGCAGGAATGAATCCAGAAGATATGCAAGGCGCACAGGAAAACAACAACAACAACAACGATAATGTAGTTGACGCAGATTTCGAAGAAAAGTAAAATAAGTAAGGGTAACACTTAAAGTTAAGGGAATGGGTTCCTACCCTTCCCTTAATTTAGGTTCAAATATAAACAGGCGGTGAGTTAGTAGTATGGCAAACAAGGATTATTATGAAGTTCTTGGTATAGATAAGGGAGCTAATGATATTGATGTAAAAAAGGCATTTAAAAAATTAGCATTAAAATATCACCCTGACAGAAACCCAGATAACAAAGAAGCAGAAGAAAAGTTTAAAGAAATAAATGAGGCTTATCAAGTATTATCCAACTCAGAAAAAAAAGCTAGATATGATCAATATGGTACAGCAGACCCTAATGGATTCGGTGGAGGATTCAACGGTGGCGGTTTTGATATGAGTGACCTTGGAGATATATTTGGTGATATATTTGGTGGGGGATTCGGTGGAGGATTCTCATCAGGTAGGAGGAATCCAAACGCTCCAAGAAAAGGATCAGATTTAGAGGTAAATTTAAATTTAGAATTTGATGAAGCTGTATTTGGAGTTGAAAGAGATTTAAAGGTCAATAAAAATGAAAAATGCAGTACTTGTAATGGAACGGGTGGAAAGAACGGTTCTAAACCTACTACCTGCGATAAATGTGGCGGTAGTGGAAGTGTAATTGGTCAGAAGAGAACACCACTTGGAACTTTTCAGACTCAAAATACTTGTGATAAATGTAGAGGAACAGGTCAGGTTATAAAAGATCCATGTTCAACATGTAGGGGAACAGGGCAGGTAAGAGAGCAAAAGGTAATAAATATAAAGGTTCCAGCAGGTGTTGATACAGGAAATGTAATTCCATTAAGAGGATACGGAAATCCAGGAACTAACGGTGGACCAAGTGGAGACATATATGTGAATATATATGTGAAAGCTCATAACAAGTTCCAAAGAAAAGGATTCGATATTTATATTGAAGAGAATATAAGTATTGGTAAGGCCACATTAGGTACGGAAATAGATGTTCAAACAGTTGATGGAGATGTAAAATACAAGATACCAGAAGGAACTCAATCAGGTACTGTATTTAGATTGAAATCTAAGGGTGTGCCAAGAGTAAATAGCACAGGAAGAGGGGATCAATATGTTAAAATAAAAGTTGTTATTCCTAAGAACCTTAATGCTAAAGAAAAGGCTGCTATGCTTGAATTTATGAGGGTTAGTGGAGAAGAAGTGGATACTATAGAAGAAACTAAAAAGCATAAAATTTTCGGAAATAAAAAATAAACAATAGGCCTACTTCTTCTTAGATAAGGGGTAGGCCTATTGTAGGTATAATTTGTTGACAATTGAAATCTTAAGGGTATACTTAAAAGAGCATAAAAATAATTTGTATTATAAAAATTAAAAAATGGTATAAAGGTATAGAAATACGCAGTTAATATTTTCCAAAATAAGAAACCAAGATTTTGAGAGATAAAAAAACTAGTATCTTTACAGGTAAAAAAGTAATTTACATAGAGGTGAGTGTTTATGATGGATAAAAATTGGATGGAAGTAACAGTTGTAACTAGTAGTGAGGCATCAGAGGCAGTTTCTGGTTTCTTTTACAACACAGGAGTAAAGGGAGTATCTATTTTAGATTCTGATGATATAGAATTTAAAAAGAAGAACAAGGGAGACTGGGATTATTTCGATGAGAGTATATGTGAATTAACTGATGGTGCAATTATTAAAGGATACTTTAAATATGATGATAAATTTGAAGAGTATTTAGAGTACATAAAGCAGAGTGTTGCATCTTTAGAGAGCTTTGGAATTGCAATGGGTGATGGTTTAGTATCATCATGTGAAGTAAATGAAGAAGATTGGGAGAATAATTGGAAACAGTATTATAAGCCAACAAAAGTTGGAGAGAAAATAGTTGTAAAACCTATATGGGAAGAGTATGAAGAAAAGCAGGGTGAATTGATAGTAGAGCTAGATCCTGGTATGGCATTTGGTACAGGGACACATGAAACTACAAGAATGTGCATAAAAGGTTTAGAAAAGCATGTTAGGGAAAGTTCTACAGTATTTGATATAGGTACTGGCTCAGGTATATTAGCCATAACAGCAGCTAAATTAGGTGCTAAGGAAGTTATAGGTGTTGACTTAGACCCTGTTGCTGTAGATTCAGCAAAGCAGAATGTTTCCTTTAATAATGTATCTAATATAGATATTAGATACGGAAATCTTATGGAAGTTGTTCAAGGTAAGGCTGATGTAGTAGTAGCAAACATAATTGCAGATATAATTATGTTTCTGGCAGAGGATGTTAAAAATTTTGTTAAAGAGGGTGGAAGATTCATATCTTCTGGAATAATATTAGACAGAAAAGATGATGTTATAAACAAATTAACTGAATGTGGATTTAACATTGAAGAAGTTAACATTGAAGGTGAATGGGTTTGTATAATAGCTAAGGTAGAAAAATAATAATGGGGTGGATTTTATGCATAAGTTTTTTGTTCCATTAGAAAACTTTACATCTAATGAAGCCATTATACAGGGTGATGATGTAAAGCACATATATAAGGTGTTAAGGCTTGTAGAGGGCGATAATGTCAGTATAAACAATGGGCAAGGGGAAGAGTTTCTAGGAGTGCTTAAGAGCATAACAAAAAAAGAAGTTATAGTGAGTATATCTAATAAAATTGAGCTTAATAATGAAAGTCCTGTAAAGGTTCACCTTTATCAAGGTCTCCCAAAGTCTGCTAAGATGGATTTGATTTCTCAAAAGGCAACAGAATTAGGAATAAGTACGATAACCCCTATCATTACTGAAAGAGTTATTGTAAAAAGCGAGCTAAAAGAGTTCAATAAAATTGATAGATGGAATAGGATAGCTTTAGAAGCTTGTAAACAGAGTAAAAGAAGCTTGATTCCTAAAATCAATGTACCTATAGAGTTCCATGAACTTCTAAGGGAAATCGCTGGTTGTGACTTAATTATAGTACCCTATGAAAATGCAGAGGGATATGGATTGAAAAAAGTATTCAATAATATAGATAAAAATAAGGTTAAAAATGTTGCCATAATAATAGGACCAGAAGGTGGTTTCGGCGAAGGTGAAATAGAAGAATTGAGTGGTAAGGGTGCGCATATTGTAACTCTTGGACCGAGAATTTTAAGAACTGAAACTGCCGGATTTACATGTTTAAGTTTAATCATGTATGAGATAGGAGATCTAGGAGGAAATATATAATGAAAGTTGCCTTTGCAACACTAGGATGTAGAGTAAATGTTTATGAATCAGAGGCTATGTCAGAAAAATTTATAAAAGAAGGATATGAGATTACAGACTTTGATAACTTTTCTGATGTATATGTAATAAACACTTGTACAGTTACCAATATGGGCGATAAAAAATCCAGACAAATGATAGGTAGAGCAAGAAGAAAGAATCCCAATGCTATTATTGCAGCGGTAGGATGCTATTCTCAAGTTGCATCTAAGGAAGTCAGCTTGATAGAGGGTGTGGATGTAGTTCTAGGTACAAGGAATAAAAGTGAAGTAGTATACTGGGTTAATAGGGCACGAGAAGAACAAAGACAAATAGTTAAGGTTAATGATGTACTTAAAAATAAGGTTTTTGATGAACTTAATATAGATGATTATCAAAACAAAACTAGAGCGTTTTTAAAGGTTCAAGATGGATGTAATAGATTTTGCTCATACTGCTTAATTCCTTTTGCTAGGGGAGCAGTCTGTAGTAAAACACCAGAAAAAATAATTGAAGAAGTTAAAAAGCTAGCACAGCATAACTTTAAAGAAATAATTTTATCGGGAATACATATGGCATCTTATGGGGTGGATTTAGATAAAGATGTAAATTTAATCACGGTATTAGAAGAAATTAATAAAATAGATGGCATAGAGAGAATAAGAATTGGATCTATAGATCCAACATTTTTTACAGAAGAAGTAATAAGAAAAGTTGCATTAATAGAAAAAATGTGTTCGCATTTCCATCTATCAATGCAAAGTGGATCCGATGAAACATTAAAAAGAATGAATAGAAGTTATGACTCAAAAACCTATAGAGAATCTGTGGAAAACTTAAGAAAGTACATGAAGAATATTTCAATAACAACAGATGTAATTGTGGGGTTTCCTGGTGAAACAGAGGAGGAATTTAGAACTACATATAACTTCTTAAAAGATATAGGGTTATCCAAAACCCACATATTTAAATTTAGTCCTAGAACGGGGACTAAAGCTGCGGAGATGCCAATGCAGGTAGAAAAGTCCATTAAGGACATTAGGAGTGGCTTATTAATAGAATTGAATAAGCTTAATGAAGTGAGGTTTATGGAGAGGTTTATAGGTTCTGAAATGTATGTTTTATTTGAGGAAGGCACCATTTTGCAAAAGGGATATTATGAAGGATATACACAAAATTATATTAAAGTTATAGTTAAATCAGAGGGAAATTTAAAGGGAAAAATCTTAAAGGTAAAATTAAATGTAGTAGAGGAAGAACACATTTTAGGAGAGCTTATATAGCAGTATTTAAGTTGGTTTATATATTAAGAGTTTCTTTTGGAAGTTTATTAACATTATGAAGCTTATTAATCTTATTTAATGGTATTATATTATAATGTGAGTAGATAAAATATTTCAATTAAAGTTAATAAGAAAGAAATATATTAAAAAAAGGAGGAAAAAATGGAAGACTGTATATTTTGCAAGATATTAAAGGGCGAAAGCCCCTCAGAGAAGGTTTATGAGGATGATAAAGTATACGCCTTTAAGGATATACATCCTGAGGCACCGGTACACATACTTATTATTCCTAAGGTCCATATAAATAGTGTAAACTTTTTAACCAAGGAAAATAAGCACATTATAGGTGATGTTTATTACGCAGCTAAGAAAATTGCTGAGGGGTTAGGAGTATCAGAAACTGGATATAGAATAGTAAATAATTGTGGAGAAGATGGGGGGCAAACAGTAGCTCATATTCATTTTCATTTGATAGGTGGAAGGAAGTTAAATTGGCCACCTTGTTAGTGAAAGATTAAATAAATCTTGACACATGCTAGTAAAACATTATATAATTTATAACGTACTATTTATTCCTACGTTTATTTGAATAAAATTAAGTCAAAATGGCTAGCGGAGGGAGGGATATAGAATGTCAGAGATAAAAGTAAGAGATAATGAAACATTAGAAAGTGCTTTAAAAAGATTTAAAAGAGAGTGCGCTAAGTCAGGTGTTCTTGCTGAAGTAAGAAAGAGAGAACACTACGAAAAACCAAGCGTAAAGAGAAAGAAAAAATCAGAAGCTGCTAAGAGAAGAAAAAGAAAATAGTAGTGTGAAAGAGGGTAAGTTTTAGTGTCCTTAAAAAATTTATTACAAAATGATTGGAAGACAGCTTATAAAGCTAAAGATAAAGTCAGAGCTACAACTCTAAGTATGGCCAGAGCAGCTATACTTCAGCTTGAGAAAAGTGGTACTTGCGAAACGGCTGATGATGCCTCGGTTTTAGAAATTATCACAAGAGAGGTTAAGCAACGCCGTGAGTCCGTAGAGGAGTTTGCTAGAGGTAATAGGCAGGATTTAATTGAAGCAACCCAAAAAGAAATTCAAATATTACTAGAATACCTTCCTAAGCAGTTGACGCAACAAGAGATAGTTGAAATCATTAGTGATACAGCTATAGAAGTAGGAGCAAGTAGTGCAAAGGATATGGGTAAACTGATGTCTGCTATAGTACTTAAAACTAAGGGAAAAGCAGATGGTAAACTTGTGAGTAAACTAGTAAAAGAATATTTAAGCTAATAATAAAGACTCAGTTTATACTGGGTCTTTTTTGCATTTATAAAAGAGTAATTAAATAGCATCATCACTCATAAATTAATTATGAAATATTAATATGGGGTGATGGTATGAATGGAAGGATTGATTCAGTTAAAATTGCAATAGCAAGGAAAATTGATATACCAAAGGAGATTATATGTGGTGATCCAAAATTAATTATTATAGGTGATAAAGAGATAATCATAGAAAATCATAGGGGGATAATATCCTTTAGTGATTATAATATTCACATTGATACAAAATACGGAGAATTAATTATTGACGGTACAGACTTTGAGATATTATATCTTGGGGGGAATACTTTGACTTTAAGTGGTAAATTTAAGGGGGTGTACTATGTCAATAATTAAGAAGTTTAATAAAAGTATTATTAGGTTGGAAATACGAGCTTTACATCCAGAAAATTTTATAAATAAGTTATGGATGGAAGATATATATATTGAGAATGTAAAGAAGGATAATGTAAGCACTATATACATTGATATCGAAGCAAAGGATTTAGACAAAGTAAGGATATTAGGAGAAAAGGAATCTATAGGTTTATATGAGGTGGGAAAAAGAGGACGTAACTATTATAATGAAAAATTTAAAAAGAGAAAAATACTCTATAGTGGTATAGTTATACTTGTAGCATTAACATATTACATGTCTACATATTTATGGAGCATAAGCATAGTAACAGAAAGTGCAGTTTCCCCTCATGAGATTAGACAACTTTTAAAAACAAAGGGAATAGTTCCAGGAATAAAGAAATCAGATATTGACATTTTTTCTCTTGAGAAGCTATTATGTGCGGAGAATAAAGAGGTAATATGGTCAAGGGTTAGAGTAGATGGAACAAGGCTGACAATAAAAATAGCAGAAAGACAAACACCGCCGGATATAGAGGTAGATACTACTCCATGTGATTTGGTTGCAAATAAAGAAGGGGTAATAAAAAATGTATATACTAAATCAGGTACAGCTATTGTTAAAGATGGTGATATAGTTAAGGTGGGAGATGTGCTAGTTAAGGGAATACAAGGAAAAGAAGAGGCTACTTATGAGGTGCGTGCGGAGGGCGATGTAATAGGGGAAACCTATTATGAAAGGGAGACAGTTATAGATACAAACAATCCTAAAAGAATTAGAACTGGCAAGATGGTAGAAAATAAATACGTGATTTTATTTGGAAAGAAAATTTACCTAAAAGGTGGGTTAAATAACTTTGAAAATTATGATAAAATAGAAGAAACATATTTATTTATAAAAAAAGAGTGTATTTATGAGGTGGAAGAGATAAATATAACTGATGAAAATATAGAGGGTGAAATAAAGAAGATATATGATAAATTATATTCAGATATAATTATAAATTTCAATAAGAAGATAAAAGTTATAAATACAATTAGAGAAAGTAGCGAAGAAGCCCAGGGAATTTATAAAGTAAGGGTTTTGATTATAGCAGAAGAAGATATATCAGTACCTAAAGCTATGGAAGAGTAACATAGTCAATGGGGTATAAATTTACGTTTTAAAGATAAAAAGGTGGGATAGCCATGTATAAAGATAAAATTGCTGGAATTTTGAAGCATGATAAGGTTGTTAAAGGTAGTATATTTTCCGTAACATTCTTAATTGTTTTCTTTATTTTAGTGGGAGCAGTCACTCCAGAAAAATACTTTTTCAATGTAGGTGATATTGCTACTAGTGATATTAAATCTCCAACCAATATTGAAAATACTGTAGTTACAGAGCAAAAACGTAAAGAAGCTGCATCAAAAGTTGGAGAACAAATAACTATTGATACGGAAGTTACCAAGGAAGTATATAAGAATATCCAACATTTATTCTCAAAAACATTGGAGATAAAGAGTAGTAATGTTGATGATATTCAGACCTCGGATTTAAGTATTTCTGATAGTGAGAAAGAATTGATGGAGGAGAGTAAAGAACATAAAGAGAAGTTAGTAAAACTTAAAAGGCTTAGAAAAGACGTGGATATTAGATTATCCGACGAGAATTTTATGATTTTATTATCATTAAATGCTAATGATTTTGAAAGTTTAAAAATTTATTTAGAGTCAATTATGGATAATCTTTATGAGGGATATCAAATAAATACTGATCACAAGCAAGCACAGGATTTTATTAATTCTAAATTTAATATTTCGGATTTTGGTATTACTACAAGGGAATTAGGAAAATCTATAGGATATAAATTAGTTAAACCAAATGTTAAATATGATGAGGTAAAGACAAAACAATTAAAAGATGAAGCCATGAAGGCAGTACAGGTAGAGATGATAAAGGAGAATCAGATTATAGTTAAAGAGGGAGAGCCAGTAACGGATAATCAGATAGATACCTTGAGGATTTTAGGGCTTTATGGTGATGAGGATAACTTCACAGGACTTGCATATATAGCCCTAATGCTACTTATTGGACTTACACTTTCTGTAGAAGGATATTACATACATAAATATCATAGAAAATCTTTTAATAACAAAACTTTAATTTTGATAAGTTTATTACAGTGCTTTTCAATATTGCTAGCTAGAATCTTATCATATATTTCGCCATTATTAATCCCACTAGCTTGTGCACCTATGCTTATGGCTCTACTTATTGAGGGTAACTTATCTATAATAGTAAATATTATTAACTGTATATTTATAGCTATTGCAACAGGTGGAGATGTAAGCATAACATTAATAGCACTTATGAATGCCATTGTTGGAACTTCTCTATTAAGAGATATGGATACAAGAAATGATATCTTGTTCTCATCACTGTATATAGCGGGTATAAATGTGGTATTAACTGTAGCACTGGGTTTACTGCAAATGGATCATAGTATAAAAATTCTATTAATGAAATGTGGATATGTGTTAATTGCTAGTTTGCTCTCAGGAGTTTTAACAATAGGAGTGCTTTCTAGTTTGGAAAGCTTATTTGATATTGTAACCACGGTTAAACTATTAGAATTATCAAACCCTAATCAACCCTTACTTAAGAGGTTGTTAATGGAGGCTCCAGGCACCTATCATCATAGTGTATTAGTAGCTAATTTATCAGAATTGGCAGCTGAATCAATAGGAGCTAATGCTGTTTTAGCTAGAGTTGGGGCATATTATCATGATGTAGGTAAGTTAAAGAGGGCATATTTCTTTAAGGAGAACCAAGTAGGTATGTCTAATCCACATGATAAGTTAACACCTAATCTAAGTACCTTGATTATAATTGGTCATGTTAAGGATGGAATTGAATTAGCTAAGGAATATAAATTACCCGAGGTTATAGAGGATATTATAAGACAGCATCATGGTACATCCTTAGTTAAATATTTTTATATTACAATGAAAAATACTAGTGACAAGCCAGAAGAAATTAGAGAGGAAGACTTTAGATATCCAGGACCTAACCCATTAAGCAGAGAGGCAGGAATTATTATGTTAGCTGATGGAGTGGAAGCGGCAGTTAGGTCAATATCAGAGCCGACTACGGGTAAAATACAAGAAATGGTTAATAATATAATTAAGGGAAGATTAAATGAAGGTCACTTAGATAACTGTGACTTAACCTTAAAGGATATAGATAAAATTAGAGAGGCCTTTCTAAAAGGTTTATCAGGAATTTATCATGAGAGAATAGAGTATCCAAAGCTTATAAATAAGGATGATGATTCTAAGATTGAAAATATAAACACATTAGAGGATCTAGATAATATAAAAGAAAAGAAAGGGAAGGAAAATAAAAAATAAATGATTTATATAGACAATAGACAGGAAAAAATTGAAGTAACAGAGGATATTATGTGTACAATTGAAAAAATTATAGATTATGCCTTAAAAGAAGAAGGTGTGAACTGTGGATACGAGATAAGTGTAATATTTGTGGATAACGAAAATATTAAACAGATAAATAATGAACAGAGAAATATAGATAAAGTTACAGATGTATTATCATTTCCTATGTTGGAATATTCCTGTGGTGAAGTATATAAGAAGTTATACAAGGATTACAAATTTGATGATAGCTACTATGATGATGGAAATCTTGTATTAGGTGATATAGCATTATCCTTAGAACGAGCACAAGAACAAAGCATAGAGTATTGTCATAGCTTCATAAGAGAAGTTTGTTACCTTACAATTCATTCCATACTTCACCTGTTAGGATATGATCATATGGGAGATGATAAGATTATAATGAGAGAGAGAGAAGAGGATATACTAAATAAATTCAAAATAAGCAGATAAATTATATGTTATGCGTCTATGTATCAGATAACATATAGAATATTTGATAAAAGGGTGTGGTAATATGATGAAAAAGAAATTAGTACAAAGTTTTAATTATGCAATAGAGGGCATTATTGAGTCTATAAAAAAAGAAAAAAATTTAAGAATACATATATTTGCCACATTTATAGTACTAACAGCCTGTTTTCTCTATGATCTATCAAGAATTGAAATTATGATTATCACAACGAATATAGCAATAGTAATAGTTGCAGAACTACTAAATACTGCTGTTGAAAAGGCTTTAGATGCGGTTATTGATTATAAACATCCACTGGTGAAATTTTCAAAAGACGCAGCAGCTGGTGCTGTACTAGTTGCTGCGTCTAATTCAGTGCTAGTAGGGTATATGGTATTTTGGAATAGGTTAAAGCCTCTCACCTTTGAAATGTTAATTAAAATACAGAATTCTAAAAATCATATGGTAGTTTTGGTTTTAGCTTTGGTATGTATAGTTACTATAATAATAAAGGTTATAATTGGTAAAGGGACGCCGCTTAAAGGTGGAATGCCTAGTGGACATAGTGCAATAGCATTTTCTATAGCAACAGTAATAGCCTTTTTAGCTCAAGAGACCGTGGCTCAAGGACTTGGATATGTATTGGCACTTATTGTAGCTCAAAGCAGGGTAGATTCAGAGGTCCATTCTGTGCTAGAAGTTATAGTGGGTTCAATATTGGGTACATTGATTACAGTTATATTCTTTAAGGTAGTTTTATAAGATATATTTCGTATAATATAGTATAATGTAAAGGAATAACATATGTATACTATAAAAATAGAGAGTATTAGTTACATAAGTGGATGAAATGTGTTATTTTATTAACCAAAGATAAATATAGGAGGGAAAATGGATTATCGGATATTGATAAACAAGGCTATACAAGCAAGAGAAAATTCCTATTCACCATATTCTAACTTTAAAGTTGGAGCAGCAGTTATTGGAGAGGATGATAAAATATATTTAGGATGTAATGTTGAAAATGCATCTTATGGAGCTACTAATTGTGCAGAAAGAACTGCTATATTTAATGCAGTATCTAATGGAAACAGGAGCATAAAGGCTATAGCCTTAATTGGAGATACTAAGAATTATACCTATCCTTGTGGAATATGTAGACAGGTAATAGTAGAGTTTAGCAATGAAAATACAGATGTAATAATAGTGAAAAATGAAGATGATTATATAATTAAAAAAGTAGAGGAAATACTACCTGGAGCTTTTACTAAAAAGGATCTAGATGTAGGATAGCTATAAAACTAGTTTTATTAAATTGGAAAAACAGAGGAGAAATTATGTTTAAATCAGGATTTGTAACGATAATAGGAAGACCTAATGTAGGTAAGTCAACATTAACTAATTATATAATGGGTGAGAAATTAACCATTGTATCTAATAAACCACAAACAACAAGAAATAACATACAAACTATATTAAATAAAGAGGATTGTCAAATAATATTTGTAGACACGCCAGGTGTACACAAACCTAAAAATAAATTAGGTGAGCAGATGGTTAAATTTGCTTCAGATTCTATGGCAGAGGTTGATATTATATTACTTATAACTTCAGCTGAGGGTGAAGTTATAAAAGGTGATGAACATATTTTAGAACAATTAAAGAATACTAAGGTTCCGGTATTTTTGTTAATTAATAAAATAGATCAAACAACACCTGAAAAAGTAGCTAAAACAATAGAAGCATATGCAGCAATATTTGACTTTGCAGAGGTTATACCTATGTCAGCTTTAAAAGGAAAAAATGTTGAGGCGCTAATGAGTGAGATGAAAAAGTATCTTCCAGAGGGTCCAAAATATTATCCAGAAGATATGGTTACGGATAAACAAGAGAGATTTATTATAAATGAAATAATAAGAGAAAAGGCTTTAAGATTATTAGATCAAGAAGTGCCTCATGGAATAGCTATAGAATTAATATCTATGAAACAAAGCAAGATAGGGACATATCATATAGAAGTTAACATGCTTTGTGAAAAGGCTTCCCATAAGGGAATTATAATAGGCAAGGATGGCGCTATGTTAAAAAGGATATCTCAATATGCAAGAGGAGATATAGAGAAATTCTTAAATGCTAAAGTATATTTAAGAGTGTGGGTTAAGGTTAAAGAGGATTGGAGAGATAGTCAATTCCTATTAAAAGAGCTAGGGTATAGAGATTAAATTAGGAGATGATCTTCTGGGGACATTTAAAACAAGAGCAGTAGTTTTAAAGACACAAGAGTTCAAAGAAAATGATAAGTTAGTTTGGCTGTATACAGAGAAGCTAGGGAAGGTTTCTACAATTGCTAAAGGTGCACAAAAGACCAGCAATAAACTACTGGTACCTAGCCTACCATTCTGTTTTGGAGAATTTGTTTTGTATAAAGGCAAAAGCTTATATATAATAAATGAATGTGAAATTATAGATTCATTTCAAGAGTTCTTAGGAGACTTGGATACATTAACTTATGCCTCCTATCTAAGTGAACTTATTGATATTTCTACAATAACTGAAGAGAGTAACGGAGAGTTATTTAAATTATTAGTTAGCACGTATTATTTATTGAAACATAAGGGTATAAATACAGAGATTTTAATAAGAGCATTTGAGATAGAATTACTTAAAAGCACGGGATATGGTCTAATATTAGATCGATGTACTATGTGTAATAAACCAATTGATAAATCTAATTATATAGACTTAAGTGCCTATGGATTTTGCTGTTCAGATTGTAAGTCAAATGGTAATGCTAACATATCATATTCAACATACAATATACTTAAGTACATAAGTAAACTTCCTTTTGAGAAATTAAATATACTTTCTTTAACTAAGAATAATAAGGAAGAAATTTATGATATATTATCTAAATTAATAGGGCAAAGTTATTCTAGACGACCTAAAAGCTTAGACATATTTAATTATTTTATTGATAAGGAGTGATTTATATGGAAATAACCTTAGAAAAGATTGATATTATAAGAGAAAGACTGGGAGTATCCTACGCAGAAGCAAAGGATGCGTTACTGCAAGCAGATGGAGACATTGTTGAAGCACTAATTTATTTAGAAGAGCAATTTCATGAGGCTAAAGGGAATGTTGAATGTAGAATAAAGGAAGAAATATACACTTCAGCTGAGGAATTTAAACTATGGTTTAAAGAACTTGTGAAAAAGGGGAATTTGAGCAGAATAAAGGTTAAAAGAGATAATAAAGTTATGCTTGATATTCCAGTTAACACAGGGATTGCAGCAGGCTTAATAGCCTGTATTTGGACGCCAATTATTTTAATAGGAATAGCTACAACTGTAGTTGCTAAGTTAACCATAGAAATTACTAGAGAAGATGGTACAGTTGAGGTTATCAATGCTATCATTAAAAATGTTGTAGATGAAACTGTAGATAAGTTTAAAGATATGACAGATGAATTAAGAGAAAAGATAAATAATGAGTCAACAGAATTTTCACAAGATGATGATTCCATTTATACCTATACAGTAAGATATGATGATATGGGAAATGAAAGTATAGAAATTAAGGATAATATTGATAAGGAAATTGAATAAAATAAATCTAACTTATCAATACTTCTTAAGGAAGAACTAGCAATTAAGTGAATTAATATTAATTAGTTTTAAAGACTAGTAATTAACTATATTTAAATTACTAGTCTTTAAATGTAATAAAAGAAGATATATGATACATTAAAGTTCAATGTGATATACTAAATAATCTGAAAAAGTTAAAAATGTTTAAATAATGTACAAAAAACGCAGTTAAATGGTGGTGAAGGTGGAATTCATCGATAATTTGACTGAAATAGTGTATTGTAATATTAAATGTGATACATTATAATAAAAACAGTGATAGAGATATTGCTAGGAAGATGGTGGAAATTATTAAACTTACAGATAGACAAGAACGAATTATAATATTAGTAAAAGAGAAGCAGCCAGTTACAAGTGAAAAAATTGCTGCGAGTTTAGGATTAACAAGGGCGGCATTAAGACCTGATTTGGCAATTTTAACTATGACAGGAATTTTAGAAGCTAGGCCTAAAGTTGGATATGTGTATTCTAAAAAACCTTCCTATAGTATTATATATGATTATTTAAAAGGCATTAAGGTAGAAGAAATAATGTCAAAACCAGTTATGGTAAGTGAAGATTGCACAGTATACGATGGTATAGTGCATTTATTTCTAAATGATGTAGGTACATTATTTATACAAAACAATGAAAAATTAGTTGGTGCAGTTTCAAGAAAAGATTTTTTAAAGACAGCAATAGGTGGAACTGATATTCATAAGGTACCAATTGGAATAATAATGACAAGAATGCCTAATATTATTTGTTTAAAAGCACAGGATTCTGTATATGATGCAGCAAAGAAAATAATAGATCATCAAATAGACAGTTTACCAGTAGTGGAATCATTTTGTGATGAAAATTGTGAACAATTAAGAGTTGTAGGAAAGGTTTCTAAAACTAATCTTACGAACTTGCTTATTAAAATGAGTGAGAATGGGTAATTTTTTTACAATGCGGGACAATTTGGTGCCAGTATAGGTTTGTGGTTGAGATTAGCAGTTTAAATTTATATAAAACACTAAATAAATGAGGAGTTGTTTAAAATGGGGAATGGAAAGTTTGTCTACTTATTTAGCGAAGGGAACGCTTCAATGAGAAATTTATTAGGGGGCAAGGGTGCTAACTTAGCAGAAATGACAAGATTAGGAATGCCTGTACCAGAAGGTTTCACTGTAAATACAGAAGCGTGTATTAAATATTATACTGATGGAGAAAAATTATCAGATGAGGTAATAGAGCAAATAAAAGAATCTTTATCACATATAGAAAAGCTTAGTGACAAAAGATTTGGATGCAAACAAAATCCCTTATTAGTATCAGTTAGATCAGGTGCTAGAGTATCAATGCCGGGTATGATGGATACGGTTTTAAACCTCGGTTTAAATGACGAAACTGTAGAAGGTTTAGCAATCTTAACTAATAACCCTAGATTTGCTTATGACTCTTATAGAAGATTTATACAAATGTTTTCTGATGTTGTTATGGGATTAGATAAGAATCACTTTGAAGAAATACTAGAAGATGCAAAGAAATCAAAGGGTGTACAGTACGATACAGAATTAGAAGCTGATGATTTAAAAGAAATAAGCTTAAAGTATAAGGCTTACTATGAAAAATCCTTAGGAAATAAGTTCCCACAGGAACCACTTCAACAGCTTATAGAGGCTGTAACAGCAGTATTTAGATCTTGGAATAATCCAAGAGCAATAGTTTATAGAAGATTAAATGATATTCCAGGGGATTGGGGTACAGCTGTAAATATTCAAAGAATGGTATTTGGAAATATGGGTAACAATTCTGGAACAGGAGTTGCCTTCACAAGAGATCCATCTACAGGTGAAAAGAAGATTTATGGTGAATATTTAATAAATGCACAAGGGGAAGATGTTGTTGCTGGTATTAGAACACCTCAGCCTATAGCTAAATTACAACAGGATTTACCTAAGTGTTATAAGGAATTTATGGAAATAGCCAATAATTTAGAAAATCATTATAGAGATATGCAAGATATGGAGTTTACTATAGAGCAAGAAAAATTATACTTCCTTCAAACAAGAAACGGCAAGAGAACAGCTCAGGCTGCTTTGAAGATTGCTGTTGACCTAGTAGGTGAAGGATTGTTAAGTAAAGAAGAAGCTGTATTAAAGGTTGAGCCTAAGCAATTAGATTCATTGTTACATCAAACTTTTAATTTAGAAGATTTAGAAAAGGGCATAGTACTAGCTAAGGGATTACCAGCTTCACCAGGAGCAGCTTGTGGTAAAGTATACTTCTCAGCGGAGGATGCAAAATTACAACATGAAAAAGGTGAAAAGGTGATTCTACTAAGACAAGAAACTTCACCAGAAGATATTGAAGGTATGGTTGCGGCAGAAGGGATACTTACTGTTAGGGGTGGCATGACATCTCACGCAGCAGTGGTTGCAAGGGGAATGGGTACTTGTTGTGTTGCAGGGTGTGAAGGTATAAGAGTAAATGAATCTGCAAAGACCTTTGAAATTTCAGGTAGAGTATTTAAAGAGGGACAATATATATCTTTAGATGGAAGTACTGGAAAAGTTTACGAAGGTATTATTAAGACTGAACAACCAGAGATGCTAGGAGATTTTAAAGTATTTATGGCTTGGGCAGATTCTATAAGAAAGCTAAAAGTTAGAGCTAATGCAGATACACCTAAAGACACAGTTCAAGCTATAGAGTTTGGAGCAGAGGGAATAGGATTATGTAGAACAGAGCATATGTTCTTTGATCAAGAGAGAATAGCAGTTGTAAGAGAGATGATAATTGCTAAAGATGAAGCTCAAAGAATAAAGGCACTTGATAAGTTACTACCAATGCAACGAAAAGATTTCGTGGGAATATATGAAGCTTTGGAAGGGAGACCTGCCACAGTTAGACTATTAGATCCACCATTACATGAGTTCTTGCCAAGTAATGAAGAAGATATAAAATCATTAGCTGAAGAAATGCATATAAGTATTGACGAAATAAAATTAACAATAGAATCTTTACATGAGGTTAATCCTATGATGGGTCATAGAGGATGTAGATTATCAGTATCTTATCCTGAAATTGCAGAGATGCAAACTAGAGCTATTATAGAGGCAGCTATTGAGGTGAATAATAGTAAGGGGTTTAGTATAGTTCCTGAAATAATGATACCTTTAGTAGGTGAAGTTAAAGAATTGAAATATGTAAAGGACATTGTGGTTAGAACTGCAGAATCTATTATTAAAGAAAAAAATAGTGATTTAAAATATCAAGTTGGTACTATGATAGAGATACCAAGAGCAGCCTTAACAGCAGATAAAATAGCTGAAGAAGCAGAGTTCTTCTCCTTTGGTACTAACGATTTGACTCAAATGACATTTGGATTCTCAAGGGATGACGCTGGAAAATTCTTAAATTATTATTATGATAAATCAATTTATGAATCAGATCCATTCCAAAGATTAGATCAAAATGGAGTTGGACAATTAGTGAAGATGGCAGCTGAAAAGGGTAGAGAAACAAGAGCAAATATTAAGCTAGGTATATGTGGAGAACATGGTGGGGATCCATCATCAGTAGAGTTCTTTCACAATATAAGCCTTGATTATGTATCATGTTCACCATTCAGAGTTCCAATTGCAAGATTGGCAGCAGCACAAGCTCAAATAAAGAATCCAAGAAAATAGTTTATATACTTTAAGAAAGAGCCAACTGATTTAGTTGGCTCTTTCTTAAAGGAGTATGTTAAATTTATATTCTATATAAGCCTTGAAGCTAATAACAAAATCATAATGTTCCCTTGAAGATTTAAGAGACTTACATAGTAAACTAAGAAAAGCAGGTTTATTACACTTATCTATATAGGTGTAGTAGTCTCTAGCTATTTTCCAATATTTTTGAGGAAATGCTAAATAAGATAAAAGGTACTTATAATCATCCACAGTAATTTCGGAGTATTCATTATAAACATATATCCATTTAAGTAAAAGCTCAATATCCCAATTAGTAGAATCACGACGAAGTATCCTTCTAAGAGCATAACCAACATCATGCATTGAGTAATCTATGGAAGTTTTATCAAAATCGATTACCCATGTTTCCCCATCAGAAGTAAATATAATATTTTTATTAACATAATCTCCGTGGCACAGCGTTTTAGTTAGGTTGTTGTAGTTAATAGAGGCAGCAGACTTTGAAGAAATAGTAGCTATTTCATTCATTAAATTAAAATGTTTCAAATAGAGTTTGGAGAAATCATCCTTATATTCAAAGGCGTAGTTTGAATAAGCAGTTAGGTTTTTAAGGTGCTTATTAATAGATATATGGATTTTATCAAACTTATAATTAACAGTACTACCATCGATGGAAATGAATTTTTTTCCATGCTTATGCATTTTACCGAGATTTACAGCTATCTTATACAAATGAACAGGATTATTATAATCGCATCTTTCACCATTAATCCAAGGAGTTAAAATGAATAACATATCCCTATATAGAACATATCTATTTTTACTTTTAGTGTTAAGCAACTTTGGTACATTGATCTCATGTCTATACCACCATTCTATTGCAGAATATACAAAAAGAAGAGTAGACTGAGAATAATATATTTTTTTTAAGCAAAAACACTGTTCAAGTGTTGTTACCTTATAAACAGCTCTTTGCTTTACAGTATCTTTAAATTTAATTTGCTCCACAGTACAGTTGTTAATATTAAATTTGGGGAGAACATGCTTTTTAACGTTTTTTTCACTGAGTAAGCTTGGATCATTTATAGAAGTAAAGTTTTCAGACATTTCAAACACTTCCTTTATATCAATAATTTACAGTTCAAAAGCATAGTAGAATACATTAATGTATATTCAAAAAAATATTTTTTAGAACTTTTAAAAATTATTGATAATTATACAGAGTTTAACAAAGGATATAGTATATATAAATTTTCAGCAATGTTTTTTTACTATTTAAAAGTAGTATTTGTAATAAAATCATAGTATAATATAAAGGCTTTTGTATTATATACTAAGTCTAGTTAAATTAAAAGCTTTAAAACTAATTCTCAAAAAAAAAATGAATTCTACTTAAGTAAAAGAGGTTTATTGATTATTAAGTAGAATTAGTATATATATATCCATATTATAAGAAAAAAGCTTGGATAATACATATTAAATGAGTTATAGTAAGCAATAACTTTAATATAGAAGTTTGATTGCAATATATGGATATTATAATTAGAAATAAAATTTTAATTATAGTTTTATTTTTAAAAGAAGGAATTTAGTAAATATTGTCGAATACAATACTTAGAATTAAAATCATTTAAAAGGTGGGTGTTAGTTTTAAATGATATCTGAAGATATTCTTGAAAGAATAAAGGATGAAAATGATATTGCAGATGTAATATCAGAAACGGTAAGGTTAAAGAGAGTAGGTAGAAATTATTCTGGTCTCTGTCCCTTCCATAGTGAAAAAACTCCATCATTTTCAGTATCATCAGATAAACAAATGTTTAAATGTTTTGGATGTGGTGAAGTAGGAAATGTAATAACCTTTGTAATGAAAACAAAAAACATGAATTTTCCAGAAGCTTGTGAACTCTTAGCTAAAAGGGCTAACATAGAAATTCTTAGTAAGGATAGAGGCAAAAATGAAAAGAATGAGAAACTATATGAATTAAACGTAGAGGTTGCAAGATTTTTCTTTTCAAATTTACAAAAGAAAAAAGAGGTTAAAGATTATTTCATAAGAAGAGGAATTACTGAGCAAACTATTAGAAGATTTGGCTTAGGATATTCTTTGGATAGTTGGAATTCGCTTATGAAATATTTAAAATCAAAGGGATACACTGAGTTAGATATGTTATCTTTAGGAGTGGTAGCAAAAGGCGACAAGAATACCTATGACAGATTTAGAAATAGAGTTATGTTTCCCGTTTTTAATCAGTATGGTAAAGTAATTGGATTTGGTGGTAGGGTACTAGATGATTCTAAACCTAAATATCTTAACTCACCAGAAACTGTATTATTTAACAAGGGATATAATTTATATGGATTAAATTTTGCTATTAAAAATCTTAAAAAAAGAACCTTTATTATTGTTGAAGGATATATGGATTGTATTTCATTACATCAATATGGAATAACAAATGTTGTTGCTTCCTTAGGTACTGCACTTACTCAGGGGCAGGCTAAACTTATGAAAAGGTACGTGGATGAGGTTATAATTTCCTATGATGCTGACCTTGCAGGTAAGGCAGCAACCATAAGGGGATTAGAAGTTTTAAGAAAAGAAGGCTTTGAAGTGAAGGTATTAACGGTACCCCAAGGTAAAGATCCCGATGAGTTTATAAAAAGTAATGGCAAAGAAGCCTTTGAGAGATTAGTAGAAACAGCAGTTTCTTTAATTGAGTACAGAATTTCTAGAGCTAAAGAAGGCTTAAATCTTAAGGATAATGCTAGTTTAATTGAATATATAAAAAGAATTACTGAGATACTAATTGACTTAGATCCCATTGAAAAAGATGTCTATATTAAGAGAATTTCAGAAGAAACTAAGATAAAAGAAGAAGCTATATATGATTTATTTAATAAAGAGTTAAAAAATAGGATGAAAAATAGTGAGGAAATGAATACTTCGCAGGAATTTAGACAAAAATTATATGTAGAGCCATCTTATGTAAAAGCTGAGAGATTAATTCTTAGAATGATGTTAGTAGAGAACATGTTTCAGGATATAAGAGAAAAATTTTCTGAAGAAAATTTTATAAGACAAGAATCTAAAGAATTATATAATTTGATAGTAGAATTTAATGGTTATGGGGATAATATTAAAAAGATAGAAAATAGATGTGTAGATGCTGACACTATCAAGGAATGGATTAATATAATTGAGCTGAAAATCCTAAAACAGGATGACAGTGAAAAATTAGTTAAATTAATAGATGATTGTAAAAAACAAATAGGCAATTATAAGATAGAGGAGTCAAGAAAAGACATTATGAGTAAAATTAAAGAATTTGAATCTAAGGGAATGCTTGAGGAGTCTATTAAGCTTGCAGAAAAATTAATGGAGATCGAAAAACAATTGACTAAATAGTGAAATTAGAAGGGAGGCATATTTATGAAGGACAAAGGAGAAAAAATGAAGATTGTTAAGAAACTTGTGGATAAAGGTAAGAAGCAAGGTACCTTAACATACCAAGAGATAATGGATGAATTAGAAGAGGTAGATATTACACCGGAACAAATTGAGAAAATATATGAAGTTTTAGAATCTATGAATATAGAAGTAACAGGTCAGATTGAAGAAGTGGCCGAAGAAACTGTGGCAATAGCTATACCAGATGGCATAGCTATTGATGATCCTGTTAGAATGTACCTAAAGGAAATAGGTAAAGTGCCACTACTTAGCTCTCAGCAGGAAATAGAACTTGCTAATCTAATAGAACAAGGTGATGATGTTGCTAAAAAGAAACTAGCAGAAGCAAACCTTAGATTGGTTGTTAGTATAGCTAAAAGATATGTTGGAAGAGGTATGCAATTCCTTGATTTAATTCAAGAGGGTAATCTTGGCTTAATAAAGGCAGTTGAAAAGTTCGACTACAGAAAAGGTTTCAAATTTAGTACATATGCTACATGGTGGATTAGACAGGCGATAACTAGAGCGATAGCTGATCAGGCTAGAACTATAAGAATACCAGTTCATATGGTGGAAACTATTAATAAATTAATAAGGGTTTCAAGACAATTACTTCAAGAACTAGGTAGAGAACCACAACCAGAGGAAATTGCTAAAGTCATGGAAATGCCTGTGGAAAAGGTTAGAGAAATTATGAAAATAGCTCAAGAGCCTGTATCTTTAGAGACTCCAATAGGAGAGGAAGAAGATAGTCATTTAGGTGATTTTATACCTGATGAGGATGCATTGGCACCAGCAGAAGCAGCAGCATTTACTATGTTGAAAGAGCAATTGATTAGTGTATTAGATACATTAACACCAAGAGAAGAAAAAGTTTTAAGATTAAGGTTCGGATTAGATGATGGTAGAGCTAGAACTCTTGAAGAAGTGGGAAAAGAATTTAATGTTACAAGAGAGCGAATAAGACAAATAGAAGCTAAGGCTTTGAGAAAACTTAGACATCCAAGTAGAAGTAAGAAGCTAAAGGATTATTTGGATTAATAGTTATAAGTTAACTTGATTTCTAATAAGACTATGAAATATTAATAGATAAAAAGTTAACTATAACTATTGCAACTATACTAATTTTAAGGCACCCTTTAAGGGTGCTTTTTCTATATTGATTTTATTATATATACATAACTATTCATAGGGGGTATTTATTTTACTTTTGTAAAATATAAATAAATTATTAGTAATAACTGTGCATATTCTTAAAATAATCTTTCGTCATATATCCTATATAATGATTAAACCACAATAATCTGTAAATGAAATTTACCTATATATTCTATAGTTGTAGTATTTCAAAGGTTGATCTTTCTCAACATAAGGTTGTAAAATCTTATTAAAATCACTTTTTATGGTTTAATAAGATAATAAAAATAGTTTATGTGTATAACTTAATTAAGACATGAATAGATTTTGTACCTACTATGAATAATAAAATGTAAAAAAGTAGAACATAGGAACTTAAAAACCTAAAAGATTAAAAATTAACAAGTTTCTTTTGGCAATTTACAGAATTTATAAATATGATATAATTATATTTAAGTAAGGGTGGTGAGTAACTTGGTGTTTAAAGCTAAAAGGGCTAAAGAAATTTTTATCGTTGCATTTTTATCTATAATTAGTGTATTTGGAATGTATTTTTCCATAAATATAATAGACTCATATGCCTTAGATAGTATATTATATATTATATTTATAGCAATAATAGCATATCAATTATATTATATGATAGCCGTTGAAAGTCTAAAATATAGTATTAATTGCAATGGCATAACTATTATAAGATTTTTAGGATTAAAGAAAACATTCATAGATAAAAAAGATATTATAGGGTATTTATATAAGAATAATAAGATAAGTGGGATAAGGTTATCAGGATATAATTTATTCAATATAAACTATGGGAAATGTTTTGAGGAGAATATAGGATTATGTAAAATGTTTCTAACATCTAATTGCAATAATTTTTATATTATAACAAAGGATATAACATATGTACTTTCACCAAGGCAAACAGATGAATTTAGAGCAGAATTAGATATCGTAAGTAAAGATGTTGGTCAGTATAGGAAACAGTCAATTAAAGGCAAGGTGGAACTATATAAGGATAAGCAATTTATAATACCTTTTATTGTTGCTAGTATACTATGTATAATAAATACAGGTATACCACTAGTGCTATATGTATTAGACATTATACCTAAGGCAATGCCATTAAAGTTTAATTCCTTATTGCAGGTATCATTAATGGGAACTGCAAAACAATTTGCTTCAAAGCAAATTGCCTATGGTGTAGGATCTATGACACTATTGATATGCATGTATTATGCAGCACAGTTTACAGCGAAATTTGATAAAAAATCTTCGTATATATATACATATGTATCTTTAGCTGTAGTTGCTATATTATTAATGATTCAACTAGAGCTATTATATAAATTTTTATAGTACGAAATTAATTAACAAAAGGAAGAGTGAAATATGGAGTTGAGTTTAAGATTAAAGAAGATTGCAGATTTAGTGGAATCTTGTGAGGGTGTCATGGATGTAGGTACAGATCATGGATATATACCCATATATTTAATTAAAAATCAAGTGTGTAATAGGGCTATTGCATCAGATATTAATAAGGGACCTATTCAGCGTGCTAAAAATAATATAAGAATTAAGAGATTAAACAACAAAATAGATTGTAGATTAGGTGGCGGGTTATCCACGATTAAAAAAGGTGAGGTAGATGTAGCTATAATAGCTGGCATGGGTGGAAATTTAATTAGGGATATTTTAGAAGCAGATTTAGATATTTTTAAATCCTTAGACTATGTAATAGTTCAACCAGTTCAAAATGCAGAAGTATTTAGAGAATATGTCTTAAGCTCAGGTTATGACATAATCAAAGAGGAAATGTGTATAGAAGAAGGAAAATTCTATCAAATATTAAAAATAAAATACAATAAAAATAAAAAAATATCTTTAGAAAATAAATTGTTTTATGAAATTAGTGAAACATTAGTTAAAGAAAGACATCCTATAGCAATGGAGTATGCAAGGTATTTAATTTCAAAATATGAAAGGATATATAACTCTTTGAATGATGACACAGAGAATAGCAAAAGTAGAAAAGCAGAACTAGGTGAAAAAATATATAGTTTAAAGGAAGTGATATAGATGAAATTAACTGTTAAAGACTTTAGAGGTATTATGGAATCTATAGCGCCCCCAATACTAAAAGAAGATTACGACAATGTAGGATTAATGGTAGGTTATAGTAATCAGGAAGTTACATCAATTTTAGTTGCATTAGATTGCACACTAGAGGTTATAGAAGAAGCAGAGGAAAAGGGATGTAATTTAATATTAACACACCATCCACTACTCTTTATAACACCTAAATCTATAACTAATGAAACTCTTCAAGGGGAAAAAATAATAAAGCTTATTAAAAATAATATATCACTATATTCTGCCCATACAAACTTAGACTCTGTACAAGGTGGATTAAATGATTATGTTGCAGAAGCTATAGGAATTAAGAATCCTAAGATAATAAATAAAATAGAAAGTAATTTTGTAGAAGGTAAACATGGTATAGGAAGAATTGGTAGGCTAGAAGAAAATATATCTTTAAATGAGTTATGTAATAAAGTTAAAGAAGTTTTTAATATTGAATGTTTAAGAATTACTGGTGACTTAGATAGAGAAATATCAAAGGTAGCAATTATAAATGGATCAGGGCAGGATTTATTTCATAAAGCAAAAAACTTAGGAGCACAGTGTATAATAACAGGAGACACAACATATCACTTTGTAAGCGATTTTAAGGAAGAGGAGATATGTATTATAGATCCAGGACATTTCGGTACAGAATGGCCTGCTATGAAGCAATTAAAGGACGTTTTAAGAGCAAAATTAGAAATGAAGGGCTATGATGGAAAAATATATTTATCACAGAGATGTGAAGATCCATATAAATATATTTAATTTAAATATTTCCTTGGAAATATGTTCATATAATAACTTATATAAAATTTTATGTTGTAATTTTATATAAGTTGTGATAACATTGATTTTGCGAGTAAGCCAGACAATCGCTGCTGTGGTTTACTACAGGAGAGGAAAGTCCGAGCTCCATAGGGCAGGGTGCTGGGTAACTCCCAGTGGAGGCGACTCTAAGGAAAGTGCAACAGAGATATACCGCCAAGTTTTACTTGGTAAGGGTGGAAAGGCGAGGTAAGAGCTCACCAGCGCATTGGCGACTTTGCGGCTATGTAAACCCCATCTGGAGCAAGATCGAATAGGAAGACATTTTGGGGTGGCCCGTCCCGTCTTCGGGTGTATCGCTTGAGCTTATTGGAAACAATAGGCCTAGATAGATGATTGTCTAATACAGAACTCGGCTTATAGGTTTAGTCGTACCATTGAAAACACTAGGTTGTAGGACTTAGTGTTTTTTATTTGCTGCAATTTTGTCCTCGTAAATTAAAATGTCATTAAGTTTATTAGTGAAATTTATTTTCATGTCCTTAGCAAGGTGAAAATGAATGGTATTGACAACTAAATATGATAATATAGCTAGAAATTTTAGTGGAAGTTTAAAGAAACTGAGTATATGTCAATTATGAACATATAAGGGCAAAAAAAGAGAGATATACAGTAAAAATAAATATTATTCACAGAAAATTGACATAATATATTAAATTGTAATATAATGCTAAAGGTAGGTTAAAATTTAAAACAAATTTAGAGGGGGTGAAAACCATGAAAAAACAAATTAAAGATTACATAGTCATATTAATTGGCGTTATGTTAGTAGCAGGAGGGGTTTATTTTTTCTTAATGCCTAACGACATAGCAGCAGGTGGTATTAATGGATTAGCAATGGTTGTTAATAAGTTTATACCGGCATTACCAGTTGGGGCAGTCATGTTTGGTATAGATTTAGTGCTTTTTATAGTGGCATTTACTGTTATAGGAGCCAATTTCGGTGCAAAGACTATATTTGCAAGTTTTTCTCTTTCAGGAACTATACTTGTACTAGAAAAACTTGTGCCTATGACAACTACATTAACAAATGATATGTTTATAGAATTAATATTCGGTATCATAATTCAAGCAATGGGTTTAGCACTTGTATTTAACGCTGATGCTTCCACAGGAGGCACTGATATTATTGCAAAAATAATAAATAAGTACACTAAAATTAATATTGGGAAAGCTATTCTTCTTGCTGATTTAGTAGTAGTACTTTTAGCATTAATTGCCTTCGGATTTAAGTCAGGATTATACTCATTATTTGCAGTAATTCTAAATGGATTAGTTATTGATAAGGTTATAGAAGGACTAAATGTATGTATGGAAATTAAGGTGGTCTCTCCAGAAATCGAGAAAATTGAGAAATTTATCTTAGATGAGTTAGGTAGAGGTGCCACTAGGTACTATGGTATGGGTTCATATAGCAAAAAAGACATGGAAATATTACTTGCCATACTTGATAGGAATGAATTCATAAAGTTAAAGAATTATATAAAAGAAGTAGATCCTGCTGCATTTGTTTCTGTAACAGAAGCATATGATACATTAGGAGAAGGTTTTAAAAAACTAGCTTAAATTATAAGGTGCTGTTGTGAAACTAAAGAATTGGTTTTGCAACAGCACCTTCTGTTAATTGCTATGAATTTATAGAATAGATATATTTTAATTAATTTTCTATATCTAAAATAATACTGACTTCAAAGTCCTTAATCTCTATAGATGGAGATTAAGGACTTTGAAGAAATTTTGGGTAAAAACAGCGAATTATAATAACAAATTTAACTAATTTCTAGTTATACTCAAAGTCTTTATATAAATAAATCAACAAATTCAAAATTAAGTGTATCAACAAGACCTCTGTTTGTTAGTCTTAATTCAGGTATAACAGCAAGGGATATTAGAGCTGTAGTCATAAATGGTGATATTAAATCGCAACCAAGAGTCTTCCAAGCCTCTTCTATGCTTTGAAGCTTTTCAGCTATATCTTCAGCTCTTTCATCAGAGATTAATCCAGCTATAGGAAGTGGTAATATAGCTAAAACTTTACCATTTCGAACAGCTACCATTCCGCCACCAACCTCTGCTAATTTATTACCAGCTATAGCCATATCTTCATCATTGGTGCCGACAATTAATAAATTATGGGAATCATGAGCTACAGTAGATGCAATAGAACCTTCTTTTAATCTTAAACCTTTTACGAAGCCTTTACCCATAGTACCAGTTTTTTTGTGACGTTCAACAACTGCTACTTTTATTATATCATTGACTAAATCAGTCTGAGATAAATCATCCTTAAAAAATATATCACAATGTCTATGATAAGTACCAACCTTTGCCTCTATTATTTCCATTACTCGAGCTTTAGCTTCAAGTAAACCTTTTTTAGGAGGGTGGATATTAAAATCCTTAGCTTCTAATATTTTAGAAAGATTCATAGTATTTTTAGCCCAAGATTCATAGGTGACTTCTGGAATAGTACATAGAGTAGAACCATTTTCGGCTACTAATTCTCCATTTATAATGACACTTTTTACTTTAACCTTTGTCAAATCACTTAAAAGAACTATATCAGCATATTTACCAGGAGATACACTACCTAAATCCTTGGTCATATTAAAACATTCTGCTACATTTAAAGTAACCATTTGAATAGCTGTTATTGGATTTACACCCTCTTCTATAGCCCTTCTAACTATATGATCCATGTGACCATCTAAAAGCAATGTGTCAGGATGAGTGTCATCACTAACTAAGGTTATGAAACGACTATCTATATTATGCTCAGTAACAGCTTTTATAGTTTCTTTTAAATCGTGCCATGCAGATCCTTCTCTTATTTGAACATACATGCCAAGTCGAGCCTTTGCTAAGGCATCTTCACACCTTACAGTTTCATGACAGCATCGTGCACCAGAAGATATATATGCATTTAGACCTTTACCAGTTTCAGGCATAGAGTAATGTCCTGTGATAACTTTATTAGCTTTTAAGGTGGATTTAAGTTCACTATGAACATCCTTATCACTAGATAAAACTCCAGGGAAATTCATCATTTCTCCAAGCCCTACAATTTCAGAGTGTGACATTGCAGATTCTATATCTTTAGGAGTTAAAATAGCACCATTATCATCGAAGAATGGTGTTGCAGGTACACAAGATGGCATTGTTGTATAAACTCTCAGTGGAACCTTTTTTCCATCATTAATCATTAAATTAACACCATTCATTCCAAGTACATTAGCAATTTCATGAGGATCCATATAAATACTTGTAGTACCATGTGGCATAACCGTACGTGCATATTCACGAAGAGACATCATACTACTCTCAACATGTATATGACCATCCATAAATCCAGGAGCAATATATAAGTCAGATGCATCTATTACTGTAGTATTCTCACCTATACAATGAGAAGCATCTCCAACTAAAGATATTCTGCCATTGACAATGGCTACATCTGTGTTGGGAAGTATTTCCTTAGTGTTAACATTTACAAGTTTTCCGTTTTTTATAACTAAATCCGCAGATTTAATACCCATTGCTACACTGCATAAATCTTCAGTGGTCTCCCATAATTCGAAAGTTTTTTTCACTATAAGTACCTCCTTATAAACAAATCTATTATTAAATTAAAAGTATTAAAATAATATCATTTTTTAAAAAACTTTGCAATTTAAAATTTGATTTAAAGATACTTTAATTAAGGTTATAGAGTTGAATTATATTAACTATATAGGATATAATGCTCTGTATCTAGGTTCTTTTTCATAAGATATAAAATATTAAAAACCCAAAAGTATAGGTAAAAGTCATATTATAACAAATATGACTTTGATAATTTTTTATATTGTTATTTAGATGATATATAACTAGCAGCTCCACCTATAAGTAATGCAACTATAGCGATAATACCCTGTATAGAAAATGTAAAGCCAGGATATATAATAAGGACAGAACCCATTACAAAACCTAATATAGCTGAATAAGTGGTTTCTGGTATTTTTTCTAATAAAAATGAAATCATTTTTGAAGCTAAAAGTATACCAATAAGTACTCCTAGTGCAACAGGGATTAAAATCAGAATATTTAAATCTGCAACAGCACCAAGTATACTATCATAAACTCCGATTAATAATAAGACGAAGGAACCACTGATTCCAGGAATAATCATGGTTGCAGCAGCGATGATTCCTGAGAAAAATAATAAAACAAAAGATCCAGTAGTTAGCTCTGTTATTAAAGTTCCTTCACTTGGAGGAATAATTATTTTCATAGCTATCATAATAGCAAGTGCA
>JAVXGR010000007.1:0-51406 GCA_036657335.1 Clostridium sp.
AGAAGTAACTAGAAGTAACTAGAAGTAACTAGAAGTAACTAGAAGTAGCTAGAAGTAACTAGAAGTAACTAGAAGTAGCTAGAAGTAGCTAGAAGTAACTAGAAGTAGCTAGAAGTAACTAGAAGTAGCTAGAAGTAACTAGAAGTAGATAAAGATAAATTTAAAGAACTGAAAACAATTTAAAGTAAAGATATTGAATTTATATTTTAATATATGGAGTAAGGTTAAATATGTTAATTTATATTAATGCATATTAAATAATAATTGGAGGATTTAAGATGAAGGTATTTGAAGGAAATTTCATAGCAAAGGGATTAAGAATAGGCATAGTAGTAGGAAGATTTAATGAATTTATAGTTTCAAAATTATTAGGTGGGGCAATAGATGGATTAAAGAGACACGGTGTAGAAGAGGATGCCATAGATGTTGCATGGGTTCCAGGAGCTTTTGAGATTCCCTTAGTGGCTAAAAAGATGTCTCAAAGTGATAAATATGATGCAATAATTTGTTTAGGGGCAGTGATTAAAGGTGCTACACCCCATTTTGACTATGTATGTGCAGAGGTATCTAAGGGGGTTGCAAATGTATCATTAAGTTCAGAAAAACCCATTATATTTGGAGTTTTAACCACTGATAACATTGAACAGGCTATTGAAAGGGCGGGAACAAAATCAGGAAACAAAGGATATGATGCAGCAGTTACTGCTATAGAAATGGCTAATTTATTAAGAAACTTTGATTAATTAGTAAATTTGAAATTCACTAATTAAGATGTATAGAAAGATGAAAATACATTTTGAGGATAGTAATATGGATTTAAACAAGTTTCTATGGAAACTATTGTTAATGCAGTAAAAGATGGAGCTGGCACATTAGAAAAGGTTGAAGAAGTTACTTCGGTTGGATCCTCATGTGCAAGATATAAATCCTTGATTGAAAGTATTATAGAATTAAAAAGATAATTAATTTGTCTATTGACAAATCTGATATTTGTGAATAGAATGAAAGAATAAGAGAGAATAAAACTTAATAGTTCTCGGTAGGTGAGGTTACCATAGGGATACGGGTTGCTGCCGCGGATTAGTGGAGACACTATGAGCAGGTCAGCAGGATACGTCGAAAACAAGGCGTATTTTAATGCAATTTCATTGCCCTATGAAGCTGAAGCTTGAACGAGTTTATGTATAAAACATTGTTTTGTGTAGAAAAGTGTAATAATATATTTTCTATAAATAATATGTTCTGTTAATAATATATTTATACATAAATAATAATATTTTGCTATATTAAATCCTCGTTCAGTTATAAATTGAACGAGGATTTTTGTTTGCAATAATAATTTTGAGTAGTATTTGAAAACTAGACTATTTATAATCATTTCAAATAATATTTAAGGACTATTATATGTTATTCTTTCAGAAATTTTATTATAAGAATAAGTGAGGTGAGGACAAGTGGAGACTGGTAGTAGTTGTATGAGAATAGAAGGCGATTACCCTGATTCGGAAGGTTTATATTTATACAGGCAGAATAAAAGCATAAGCATAACTGTAGAATTTGATATATTCAGAATTTTTCAACTACGGTCAGTTTTACGGCTTGTTTGCTATGCCTAAGAATATATATCTTTAAAAGGATAAAGGATCGCCTGTAAACTATAGATATTATAGTTTATAGGCTTTTGTTTTTTAAATCTCATACCCTACAGGTAATTTTTAAAATTATATTAGGAGGGTACGAATATGAAATTTAAAATATTTAAAAATAGAACTAGGAAAGTAGCAGAGGAAAAAAACAAAAATGTAAATTTAATTTTTGATAGATTAATAGAGTTCGGATTAATAGAGGAAGAGAGTTTATTTAAGACGCTTAAAACAAGTATAGAAGGAATAACAAATGAAGATGCAGTGGAAAGAATTGAGTCATATGGATATAATGAGATACATTATAATGCAGAAAACTCATTGTATAAAAGAATCTTAGTTGCTTTTATAAATCCATTTTCAATAGTGCTTATATCACTTTCAATAGTTTGTTTTATAACAGATTTTATTATTTCAATACCAGAAGATAGAAATTTAACTTCAGTTATAATAATAACAACTATGGTAATTATAAGTGGTTTGATTCGTTTTATTCAAGAGGGTAAATCTAATAGTGCTGGAGAAAAGCTTAAAGCAATGATTAAGACAACAGCTACAGTAGTAAGAGATGGTAATAGTTTTGACACAGCTATTTCAAATCTTGTACCAGGTGATGTGATTAAGCTTGCAGCTGGAGATATGATTCCTGCCGATGTAAGAATTATTTTTTCAAAGGATTTATTTATAAGTCAATCTTCTATGACTGGAGAATCTGAGCCAGTAGAAAAGACAAGTGCAGTATCATTAAATAAAAAACAAACAAAGGTAATAACTCATCTGGAGCTTGAAAATCTAGCCTTTATGGGTACGAATGTAATAAGTGGCATAGGAATAGCTATAGTTATATCAACAGGAAATCATACGTGTCTTGGAACAATGGCTGATGTTATTACAGAAAAAAGAGAGCTGACTAGCTTTGATAAGGGAGTAAATTCAGTAAGTTTTTTATTAATTAAATTTATGGCTATTATGGTTCCAATTGTGTTTTTAATTAATGGTATAACAAAGGGAGATTGGGTTGAAGCCTTTTTATTCGCTCTATCAATTGCTGTTGGACTTACACCTGAAATGCTTCCAATGATTGTGACTACGAACTTATCTAAAGGTGCATTGAGAATGGCTAATAACAAAAGTATAGTGAAAAATTTAAATTCAATACAAAACTTTGGAGCAATGGATGTTTTATGTACGGATAAAACAGGGACTTTAACTGAGGATAAGATTGTTTTAGAACGTTATCTAGATATTCAAGGAAACGAAGATATAAGAGTATTAAGACATGGATATTTAGTAAGTTATTTTCAAACTGGACTTAAGAACTTACTTGATGTAGCGATACTCCAACATGGTGATGAACAAGGATTTAAATCTTTAAGTGAAAGCTATGAAAAGGTTGATGAAATTCCATTTGATTTTACTCGTCGTAGAATGTCTGTAGTTTTAAAGGATAAGAATAATAAAACACAGCTTATCACAAAGGGAGCGGTAGAGGAGATTTTATCTGTTTCAACCTTTGCTGAATATAAGGGGGAAGTTGTAGAGCTTACAGGGAAAATTAAAAGTAAAATATTGAAAACCATAAATAAACTTAATGAAAGTGGTATGAGAGTTATCGCTGTATCTCAAAAGAATAATCCATCACCAGAGGATGTTTTTTCAATTAAAGATGAATCTGATATGGTGCTTATGGGGTATATTGGATTTTTAGATCCGGCTAAAAAATCAGCTTTAGAGGCTATAAAAGCTTTGAATCAATATGGAGTTGAAGTTAAGGTTCTTACAGGTGACAATGAAAAAGTAACTCAATATGTATGCAGTAAGGTTGGTATAGATAATAGGAATATACTTTTGGGTTCTGATATCGAGGATATGACTGATGGAAAGCTAAAATCATATGTGGAAAAAACTCAGATATTTGCAAAACTATCGCCTCAACAAAAAGCTAGGATAGTATCAATCTTAAAAAGCAATGGTCATGTTGTTGGATTTATGGGGGATGGAATTAATGATGCACCTGCAATGAGAAAAGCTGATGTAGGGATTTCTGTTGATACAGCTGTAGATATTGCAAAGGAATCAGCAGATATTATTTTACTAGAAAAAGATTTAATGATACTAGAAAAAGGAGTAATAGAAGGACGTAAGACTTTTGGCAATATTATTAAGTATATTAAGATGACTGCTAGTTCTAATTTTGGGAATATGTTTAGTGTATTGGTATCAAGTATGTTCTTGCCGTTCTTACCAATGCTACCTATACAATTACTAATATTAAATCTTATTTATGATATATCTTGTATATCAATTCCATGGGACAATGTAGATGAAGAATATCTTAAAAAACCACGCAAATGGAATTCTTCTTCAATTGGAAGCTTTATGGTTTGGATTGGACCAACAAGTTCAGTATTTGATATTACAACTTATATAATAATGTTCTTTATTATATGTCCATCAGTGTGTGGAGGAATGTATGGTGGAGAAGGCGTAAATAATGAATTGTTTGCATCTTTATTTAATGCAGGGTGGTTTGTAGAATCTCTATGGTCTCAAACACTAGTAATTCATATGATAAGAACTCAGAAGATTCCATTTATACAAAGTAGAGCATCTAAAATAGTACTATCTTTAACAACAGTTGCAATTGGAGTAGGAACTATTCTACCATATACAGCATTTGGTAGAATTATAGGCTTATCATCTATGCCATTATCATACTTTACATGGTTGGGTATAACAGTAGTACTATATATGATATTAGTTACTATTTTGAAAAAAATATTTATAAAAAGATATGGTGAATTATTATAGACGAATTAAAGAGACTATATAGTTTAGGAATATAATAAAGGATAGATACTATGTAATTTATAGTATCTATCCTTTATTTGTTTTCTTATTATAATTTTATATATTCAAAATGTTTTTTCTAAAATTAGATAAAGAGTATAAATTTAACGTACTTCTTCTATAGATTTTACAACACTATGGGTTATCGGTGTCCATTCAATCTTCTTAAACAATGCCACTATTGATATTGGTATGTAAGTAAAGATGAAAATTGGAAAGGTAAAAGTGTATAAAATCTTTTTGAAGGTTGTACTATTTATTTCCTTCCACTCTGTAATAGTGGTAAGTAATCCAAATATGTACAATACCACATAAAAGTTAATAAATGAGGCAAGTATAGCAGCTACAGTAGCTGGAATTATTTTTGGTGAAGCTGTTATTGCCAATAATCCATATGCAAGGCAAGATAAGTTAAAGATAACACTTGATAATGTAATAAAAATAGCAGGTGTTATTGTCATAAACATATCGTATGCCGAAAAACAACGTTTTTGGAATGTTGACTTAATCAATGAGGTACCATACTTTGCAAATACCTGATAAAAACCCTTTGACCAACGTAGTCTTTGATTCCAAGACTGTTGAAAAGTACAAGGTTGTTCATCGTAAATTTTTGCATTACCACAGTAGCCTATTATTTCACCGTTGATAACACTGTCGATAGAAAATTCAATATCTTCAGTAAGAAGGTGGTACTTCCAACCTTGATTTTTGTTTATAATGTCACTATGAACTAAAAACCCTGTACCAGAAACGGCACAACTAGTTTTTAAGAGCATTCTAGGGTTATTAAGATACTTAGCTTCACGTAAAAACCATAGTGAATATCCAGCAGAAATCCAATTGGAATCATAGTTTTTAGAGTTTCTATAGCTAGTTAAGATTCTATAACCGTTATTGAACATCTTATTCATTTCAGCAACATAATTTTCATCAAGTAAATTATCAGCATCAAATATAAAGTAGCCTTCATAATTTTTGTCGCTATGTGAATTTGCAATGATTTTAAATAAAAAATCTAGAGCATATCCTTTACCTATAAATTCAGTGTTATTACGTTCATATACAATTGCCCCTGCTGCTCGTGCTACATCTGCTGTATTATCGGTACAATTATCAGCAATCACATATATGTCAATAAGATCTGATGGATATTTTTGGTTCTTTATACTCTTTATTAATTCTTCTATTACGGTGCCTTCATTTCTAGCAGCGGTAATTACAGCATATCTATGTAGTTTTTTATGCTGTACTTCCTTTTGTTTATAAAAGAGAGCAACAAATGCATAAACAATTTGATATGAATAGAAGACTGTGAACAATATAAATATTATAAAGTTAAACTTGTTAATAAATGATAACAAAATTTTCCCTCCTAAAAGTAAGAGCAATATTAAAAAATAGCAAATAACTTTTACTTCTATTTTAATTTAGCCAATTTGAACAATGTATATAATACATGTACTTAGTTAAGGTATTATAGCATTTCTATTATAGCACTTATTTTATAAAATACAATTATATTTTCAAGTTTTAAGTTAATATATAGTTTTTTAAGTGCAATATTAACAATATATTTACTTAGTTTTATAAAAATTTAATATATATAATAAGGCTATTTGACCAACAATCTTATTATATCATATAAATTTTAAGGAATTATGAAGAAAATCTTAAATAAATCTGTTATTTAAGATTTATTGTGTAGAAAAACTTTACAAATAGAAAAAAACATTTAATATAATTGTATTTTGGAAAAAACAATAAGACAAAAGGAAATAAGCAAATACAAAACAATTATACCAAACTTTTGAAATAAATACCATATATTTACTTTAAATATTAAAAATAAATGTAGAAGTTAAAAGTAGATTTTATAAGTATAAATATGTATTTTAATAACTTAAGAATATATTTTTCTGTGCACCAAGTCTTAATATAAAATCTAAGTATTTTCAGTGTCCTATGAAATATTATCAACTTAATTTATTGGGTAAAAATAAGTATTACTATAAAAATAAACATAAAAGTGGTTTTATAACTTTTATAAGTTCTATATATCCATAGAAACTCAATTAAAGAATATATAGTTAAAAGAATAGATGAAAAAAAGCAGAATTAATGTTACAATTTATTTAAAAATAAAAATAAAAAATAAAGAATATTGTTGAAAAATAGGGGGAATAATGGGTACTAAAGAATTACAAGTAGAGGATCTCTGTGATATATCAATATGGAAGATAAGAAAAAAAATATTGAAGATGATAATTCCAATTATTTTAGAGGGTGTCCTACAAATGTCAGCAGGATTTATATCTATGGCTATGACAGGAAAGTTAAATGCAACCTCAATAGCTGCACTAGGATTAAGTGTAAGGATAACTCAAATAATATGGGCATTCTTTAAAGGCATAGCTATTGGAGCTACTATATTTGTAGCCCAAGCCTATGGAGCAAATGATAGAAAGAAACTAAGGAACATAACAATGCAAACATTAGTATCAAGTGTTGTAATTGTTATAGTAGTACAGCAGATTTTATTTTGGTTCGCACCTTTTATAGTTAGTTCAATTTTTAGTGCAGAGGATATATTAGTTCAAACTACAGTTACTCACTTGAGAACGGTATCATTTGGATTACCATTTTTAGTTATAATGTTGATAGCAGGCGGAATTATGCAGGCAACAGGAGATGCACTAACGCCTTTAATAGTTGCATTTATTATGAATATAATAAATGTTATATTCAGTTATTTATTTATATTTGGTGGAATGGGTATAAGTTCTATGGGAGTTAAAGGTGCAGCAATAGGGTTAGCCATTTCTCAAACAATGGCAGCCATAATGTACTTATATATCTTTTTTAGGAAAAGAGGATTAATAGGAAGTTCAAAAATCAGAAAATTTAAACTGGATCTTAGTGTACTAAAGCAAATTTATAAGGTGGCATTACCAGCCTCTGTGGAGGCAGTTTTTTTGCAAATAGCAGTCATAATAGTAACAAATGTTGTACTGGGATATGGAGAAAATCAATTAGCAGCCTATCAGTTAGGTGTTCAGGCAGAGGGGATGTTTTTCACACCAGCAATGGGTTTTGGAGTAGCAGCCACAGCATTTATAGGACAATCACTAGGGGCTAATAATACTAAGTTAGCAAAGGCTTATATGAAGGAAATTTGCTTGGAAACAGTACTAGTTACATCTATTTCTGTAGTTGTTTTGGTCTTATTTCCTGAAAATCTAATGGGCTTACTTACTGATAAAAAAGAGTTAATAGAAATAGGAGCATTATATTTGATTGTAACAGGTCTAATTCAGATTCCTCAAAATATTGGTATAGTAATAATAGGTGCTATAAGAGGAGCGGGGTATTCAAAGTCACCAATGGTGGTATCTGCTCTTGGTATATGGGGTGTTAGGGTTTTAGGTGCCCTTGTGTTTGGTAGCATTATGAAGCTTGATATTATATGGGTATGGATTGCCATTGATGTAGACCTATTAATAAGATTAATAAGTAGTTACATAGTATATAAGAAGATAAATATATATGAAAATCCTATTTTATTGTAGCAAAAATTAAATTGGAACTGTATAGCTGTTTAAAAAGAAATTTCAACTATTTTATTATCATTATTAATTGAGTGTGCTCAGTACTTAGAATCATATTTTTAAATTATATATGTTCCAAGAGCATTTGATATAGTAGATTTAATATTAAATACACTTAGTGGACTAATAGGCCTTAGGCTTATTACTTATTTCAGAGCATAATACACTTTATAGTATAGATAAATTATGTGTAAAAACTTAATTTGAAAATATATATGGTGAAAATAAGGTGAAGCATAAACTAAATTAATGCGTCACCTTATTTGAAATTTTTATTAAAGCACTTAGTACATATCAAGGTTTTACCTTTGTTAGCTGATATGTAATTTTTGTTTTGAAGTATACTCTGACAAATATCACATTTCAAAATATTTTCTATTTCTTTGTGTATAATAGAATTCTTAGTCAATGTTTTTTCAGGTTTTCTTTTACTTTCTAAAAGAGAAAGATACTCTTTAGAACTTAGGGAGGAAGATGATATTTTATTTGAGGTAGATTTCAAAGATTTTTTATTAGATGGAGGAGAGTATATAATTTTTTCTTGAATAAAATCTCTTTTTATAACATTATAGTCTAGAGAGTAGGCACTTTCACCCAGAAGTTCTAATTCAAACCTAGGGTTTGTTTTATCATAAAACTCTTCAATAACTAATCTTCTTATTTGAGCATCATTTACAATCAGACCGCTTTTCTCTATTCCATCTAAAATACTTTTAGTTATATTATTCGTATCGGGATGTCGTTTTTCGCTTTTGTAGTATACTTTTAATATAGCAATACAAGCTTCTTCTATAAGTACACTAGGATTCTGTGCTCTAGCTTCTAAGGCTATTTCTTCTTCATATAATGCATATCTATCGTGATATTTACCAGAATTATAGGGAAGTATAGCTCTTCCTTCTTTATTGAATAATTTGAAATTGGATTTTGAAATTGGTGATCCTTTTACTATAACTTTCGCATAGGAAGAATTCATTTGTACCCCCCCTTTGTATAAATGGTTATGATATTTAATAATTTGATTATATATACATCATTATTTTTATAAGTATAACAGTTTATAAGTACATTGTAAATTTATTGAATAGTGTAGATTAACTTAGGAATAAACCACTTTACTTGAAGTAGATTTTTTTATAAAGTATAATAAACTTATAATATATATTTTAGGGATAAAGTGAGGCGCAGATTATGGAAAAAGATATAAAAATACTTGCCATAGAATCTAGCTGTGATGAAACTTCAGCAGCGGTAGTGGTAAATGGAAGAGATGTTTTATCAAATATTATTTCATCGCAGATTGATATACATGAAAAATTTGGAGGAGTTGTACCAGAGGTAGCATCAAGAAAACACATAGAAGCAATTAGTGCAGTTGTAGAGGAAGCATTGCAAGAAGCTAAGCAGACAATTGAAGATATAGATGCAATAGCAGTTACATATGGACCTGGTTTAGTTGGGGCATTGTTGGTAGGAATTCAATATGCTAAGGCCTTGGCATATGCTACAAAGAAACCATTAATAGGAGTCAATCATATAGAAGGGCACCTGTGTGCTAATTTTATTGAGCATAAGGAACTTAAACCACCTTTTCTTTGTCTAATAGTTTCTGGAGGACATACATTGATTGTATATATGAAGGATTACGGGGATTTTGAGGTTATAGCTCAGACTAGGGATGATGCAGCAGGAGAAGCCTTTGATAAGATTGCTAGGGCTATAGGGCTTGGATATCCAGGTGGACCAAAGGTGGATAAAATTTCAAAGGAAGGAAATCCAGATGCAATTAAATTTCCAAGAGCTAAGTTTGATGGAGATACACTGGATTTTTCATTTAGCGGGGTTAAATCCTCTGTTTTAAACTATTTAAATCAAGCTTCCATGAAGGGGGAAAAGATAGTACAGGCAGATGTAGCAGCTTCATTTCAAAAAGCAGTTGTTGGAGTTTTAGTAGATAATTCTATGAAGGCATGTAAACTTAAGAATGTAGATAAGATTGTTATAGCTGGGGGCGTTGCATCTAATTCATGTTTAAGAGAAACTTTAATAAAAGAAGGAAATAAGAAATGTATTAAAGTTTTATTTCCAACACCTATTTTATGCACGGATAATGCAGCGATGATAGGCAGTGCTGCGTATTTTGAGTATTTAAATGGTAATATAGCAGACTTAAAGTTAAATGCAGTTCCTAACTTAAAGTTAGGACAGCGATAATTTAATAAATTCATATGAACTTTATACTTTATGAAGGTTTTGTTAAAGATATAAAGTTCATATTATTTTTTGCGTTTTTCATAGAAAAACTTAAATTTAAAAATATGGAGAAATTAACTTATATAATTTAAAATATAAAATTAATAATTATAAGAAAAAAATAAGGTTAATAAATACATATATAACTGTAAAATCTATAAAAGTATATAATTTCATTAAATAATAAGAAAAAATACATTTAGTAATGCAATAAAATTAAGAAAGCAAAAGAAAATAAGAAATAAAGTAAAAATTTATTGAAATATAGTAATATATGGTCATATAATAGTTAAGGGATAAAAATTAAGGTAATCAGTCACGGGGGAAAGGTAGATGAAAAAGTTAATCTGTTTTATACTGATGATATTAATAATAATAATATCATCAGTATATTTAAATATAAACCATAAATATAATGTTAAGCAAGATGAAATTGTTAATTTTATTAACAGTAATGAAATTATAAGTAAAAGTTTAGGATATGATAAAGTTGTACATGAAGATATTAAGGAAATAATGGATGTGGACAATAAGAAGTTGGTATTTTTAAAAGTGGATAAACAGATATGGCTTTGTGAATTTACAAAGGGTGTAAATAATAAATATAAATATGAGAGGATAATAGGGACTTCAAGATTGTTTTTAGAGTCATTAATAAAAACAGACAAAAAAGATTATTTTATTATTTGTGGTTATAATTATGGAAATGAAATAAGTTATAGAAAGGTATTATTAGAAGGAAAAGAGTATAAGATAAAAATACCTAATAATAAAGAAGCTTTTATTATATTTGAGCCAATAGAGAGAAGTAAGGGGTATGCAATACTTCCAGCATTGGAACTATATGATGATAAAAACAAAAATATAACAAGCTATATATATGAAAAGTATACTCAGTACTTTAAAAATTTATAGTTAACAAAGGCACATATATAAGTATATTCTCTTAGCCATATAGTTAAGAGAATATTTTATAAAGATAAAGCCGTAGATATTTAACAAAAAATATCTAGGGCTTTATGATGTTATCGTTGAGCTCAACATGAGAATTTTCGAAAATTATAAGATTGCCATGTAATGCTATAAACATATGAGAATATATACAAATATAAAATATATTTAGGAGGAATTTATTTATGGAGAAGGGAATGTTAAGTCCAGGAGAGGTATGTCAATATGTAGAGGACATTGGTGTGAAAAAGACAAGCAATTCATTTTTACAAACACTTATTTTAGCAATACTTGCAGGTATATTTATTGCATCAGGAGCTTTTGCATCTCAAGTTGCATCGCATTCAGTTGCGAATTTTGGACTAAGTAAGTTAATTGCAGGGGTGATATTTCCAGTAGGTCTTATGTTTGTTGTTATATGTGGTGCAGAATTATTTACTGGAAATTGTTTGCTTTCTGTAGCTTGTGCACAAAAAAGAATTAAACCTAAGGATCTTTTGAGAAATTTAACTATTGTTTTTATTGGAAATTATATAGGTGCAACACTTATAGCTGTATTAGTGTATTTTAGTGGAGCTTTTTCTTTAAATGACGCTGCACTGGGAGGATATATACTTAAAGTTGCTTATAAGAAATCTACAATGAGCTTTATACAAGCTTTTTCAAGCGGTATTGTATGTAATATACTAGTTTGCTTATCTGTATGGGGAACATATGCATCAAAAGATGTAGTGGGGAAGGTATTTATGGCTTTTTTCCCAATAATGGCTTTTGTGGTAACTGGATTTGAACACTGTGTTGCTAATATGTATTATTTAACAGCAGGAGTTTTAGCTAAGGGTGGAGATGTTTATTACAAAGCTAGTAATTTAAATTTTGACCAATTAAATAAAATAGATGCTAAACATATAGTAGCTAATTTGATTCCTGTTACATTGGGTAACTTAATAGGTGGAGGAGTAATAATTGGATTATCATATTGGATAATATATAAATATATTCCTGAACATAAGAAATAAATTTAAGAAGGAACTAAAAATATTATTTAATAAGTGAAAAAGATATTAGCCAATAAGTCAAAAAATATTAGTTGATAAATAGAAAAGATATCAAGAGTAATTATATTAATAAAACTATTCATTGATATCTTTTTTTATTTAGAATATAAAAAGATTCATTCCTAAACTAAATCCTCCCACTGCTCATATAAGGTGGCTAGAGTATCATTAGTTTTAGATAGTAAGCTATTTACCTCAAGGCCTTTAGTAGGATTGGAATATATTTCTTCAAGGCAAAGTTGGCTTTGTAGATTTTCTATTTCTTCTTCCATTAAGGCTATTTCTTTTTCAAGGTTTTTAAGTTCTAACTTTTTCTGCTTTTCTTCTTTTTCTACATCTCTTTTTTTCTTTTTTTCTTGTTGTACTTGTGTTCTTGTCCTACCATGAGAATTTTCATCAATAACTTGAAATCTTGTAGGATTTTTCTTTTTTTCTATGTAGTATGAATAATTTCCAAGGTAATCATTTATACCAGAGATATTTAATTCAAATATTCTAGTTATTATTTTATTTAGGAAATATCTATCATGAGATATTACTAAAACAGTGCCGTCATAGCCTATAAGAGCATCTTCTAAAGCCTCTCTGGACATTATGTCTAAATGGTTAGTGGGCTCATCTAATAAAAGGAAATTGCTATTTGAAAGCATTAACTTTAATAGATTAATTCTACATTTTTCACCACCACTTAAAGCAGATACTTCTTTAAAAACATCATCTCCGTGAAATAAGAAGGCTCCAAGAGCAGTTCTAACCCTGGTAACGGTTAAATCAGGAAAGGCATCCCAAACTTCATCTAGGATTGTTTTTTCAGGGCTAAGATTAGATTGTTCCTGATCATAATATCCTATCTCAACATTTTTACCTAATACCTTAATACCACTATCTGCCTTTATTTTATCCATGATAATTTTAAAGAGAGTGGTTTTACCGCGTCCATTTTCACCGATAATAGCTATTTTATTCTCACGCTTTATATCCATATTTAAGGTGGAAAATAACAATTTATCACCAAAGCTCTTTGATAGGTTTTTAATATATAAAACATCATTTCCACTTTTAATTTCTGGATGGAAATTAAAATGAGATATTGCATGTTCAATTGTAGGGGCATCAATTCTTTCAACTTTATCTAAGGCCTTCTGTCTACTTTCAGCAGCTCTAACACTTTTTTCTCTGTTAAATGATTTGTATTTTTTAATAATATCTTCTTGTCGCTTTATTTCAACCTGTTGAAGGCCATAGGACTTTTGAAGCAAGGCCATATTTGTCTTTTTTAAATCTATAAACTGTGTATAGTTTCCGTTGTACGTATATACCAAACCATTTAAAAGTTCTATGGTTTTATTTGTTATGGCATCAAGGAAAAACCTATCATGGGAAATTATAATAACAGTGCCCTTATAAGATTTAAGATAATCTTCCAGCCACTCTATTGCATCTAAATCTAAGTGGTTGGTAGGCTCATCCATAAGAAGAATATCAGGGTGAATAAGTAATAGTTTACAAAGTGCTACTCTAGTTTTCTGACCACCACTTAATATATTTATATCTCTGTAAAAATCATTTTCCATAAATCCTAGACCATTTAAAATACGCGAGATTTCACCTTTGTAGGTATAGCCACCCTTAATATCATACATATCGCAAGCACTTGTGTAGTCTTTTATTAGTTTATTGTGATAAGACTCATTATTTTCATCGTAAGGTTCCTTCATTTTTAATTCTAAGTCAACCATCTTTTTTTCAAGATTTAAAAGCTCACTAAAAACAGAAAGCATTTCTGCGTATATTGTCTTGTTTTGTAAGGATAAATTTTGGGATAAATATCCCACACGTTTACCTTTTTCAAAATATAGTTCTCCTGAATCTTGAGTTAGTTCGCTGGTTAAAATTTTAAATAGTGTAGACTTTCCAGCCCCATTAGCACCAACAAATCCAACTTTATCGCCTTCGTTTACACTAAAGGTAATCTTATTTAAAACAAGATCTATACCATAGCTCTTGTTTATGTCTTTACAACTTAAAACAGTCATGTATAATGCACCTACCTTTATTTATCTAGTACTATAAAATTTCGGGATTAAAGTTAATAAGTTACATATTAAGATGTTAACTTATTAATTATTATAAAAATTAAAATACACATTGAATTTATAAAATTTATGTAATTATGCTAGTAAGATATTTTAATTATATAAATTATTATCTCCATAAGATATTTTACCTTATATTAGTGAAAAGGAAAATATATATAAGAATATAAAATATAAAAGGACATAGAGAATATAAAACTCCATGTCCATTTTAAGAATATGATTAAATTAAAGTATACACTTTTATTTAAAGGTATACACTTTTAAATCGTCGCTAGTTTCAAAATAATTTTCTTCTAAGTAAATGCCAACTTCTTTTGCCATTTCATTGTTTTTCAATAAAGTAGCTAGAATTATAAGTAGATTAGATTTCAACCATACAATGCAAAATCCTGGTGTTAATATTACTTCATTGGTACTTTCTATAGTTTGATTTTTAATAATAGCTTTATTATCTATTAAATATTGAAAATTGTTAATCATATCTTTTAAACAATGAGCAGCGACTTCAGGGTTTATTCTGTATAATTTAAAAAAATAATAATTCCAAGTATAAAGTATAGTTACAGGTATATGTGCCTCTATAACCTTCAATTTAAGACAAGGAAGTAAAGTTTTAATTAAAAATTGCCCAAACTTATCCTGATCAAAGGATGCTTGAAATTTACTAATATGTTCTGGCATAGATTTATTAATTTCATTGAGTAAAGTATCAGTAAGCAATAAAATCATCCCCTTAAAGCTTTTTTAGTAATTATATCAGAATTGTTTGAAAAGTTACAGGAAAATATTGGAGGTGTATAATTAGGGAAAAATAGCGTTGTTAAAGGCAATGAAAATCTTTGATAAAAATATAGTAATGCAAGATTAATTAGGAAAAGTTTTTTTGAAATTAATGAAAAGAAATTTTAATTAATGAAAAAAAAAATGATTTTAAGTAAGGAATATAACAAAAGAACTATAAATAATGTTAATATAAGTGAGGTTAGATGAAGTTAATTAATATAAGGAATTAATTAGAATATTCATAAAAATGAAAATCTTATAAATATATAAAAAAATCATAGTTAAAAAAATAACGACTTGACAGAAATATAGAGGAATAATATCATATAACCATGTGAATGTTTATTAAAAAACCATGGGGAATTACTTGTTAGAGTTATATATAGTGCGTTGTTTTAATTTTATGAAAATAAAACAGTTGAGGGGGGTGTAGTCATGGAGAGAAAAAAAAATATCTCGATGGCAGTTATAAAAAGATTACCTAAATATTATAGATATTTAAAAGAGTTATTAAAAAGTGGAGTATCTAGAATTTCTTCTAAAGAATTAAGTGAGAGAATAGGGTTTACTGCATCTCAAATTAGACAAGATCTTAATTGTTTTGGTGATTTCGGACAACAGGGATATGGGTATAATATAAAGGATTTATATGAGCAGATAGGAAATATATTAGGGCTTACTGAAGAATATAATATGGTATTAGTGGGATCGGGTAACATTGGTCAGGCAGTTGCCAATTATATTTATTTCGAGAAAATAGGATTTAAAATATCTGGTATATTTGATAGAAATCCTAAATTAATAGGATTAAGGATACGCGATATTGAAATAAAAGATATAGATTTATTAGAAATATTTTTACAAGAAAACAATATAGATATAGGTATTATTTGCGTACCAAAAGAAAATGCGCAGGATGTATGTAGTGTACTTGTAGACAATCATGTAAGAGGTATATGGAATTTTGCACCTGTAGATTTAGAGGTTAAGGGTGATGTGATAGTAGAAAATGTACATTTAAGTGAAAGTTTACTTACACTTAGTTGCTTGTTAAATGGTTCTAATAATTACAAAAACAAAGTAATAAAACATAAAACCATATAGTTTATATTTATTCAAGGTAGGTAAGAGTTCAGAAGGGGTATTTATATTTATTTATATGGCAAGTTCATTTCTTTTATTGTAATTATTTATAAAAAAACAATAAATTATATGGGCTAATTTGTAATGCTATTTGAGGTCGGGGAAATTATTTAAAAATTTAAACAATTTGCACTTGACTAAAGTATGATAAAATTATAAAATTGTATAGAGATGTAGATAAACTTTTATAATTGAGTGATTATAATGCAATATAATAAAATAAAGTGTGGATGAAGAATGGTTGGAGATATTAATTTTTAAATTAATAACCGGAGAAGAAATGAATAAGTTATGCTAATACTTAATTCAGAAACTTTCAGGTTAGATACAACATTCAGACACATCCCTGGAGAGATTCGTTTAACTATGGACATCGAAGGAGAAACTTATTAGGTAATAAATAATACATAATAAGGAAGCTTTCAGATAAAAGGACAGGGAATAGATAGCATTACGCGATAATACTATCTATTCCCTGTCTTTTTATAGTAGATTATAGAGTGATAAACAAATCTTCTACAATATTAAAAATAACATTTACATATTGCTTTAGTTTATTAAATTGATAAAATTTTAATAGTAGATATGGAGGAATAATAATGTATAAAATTGTTGCGAAAAAACAACTAGCGGCTCAAATATTTTTAATGGATATTGAGGCTCCAAGAGTAGCTAAATCAGCTTTACCAGGTCAGTTTATCATAGTTAAAATGGATGAAAAGGGTGAAAGAGTACCATTAACCATATGTGACTATGACTTAGAAAGAGGGACAATCACAATAGTTGCACAAGCAATGGGTTGCTCTACTAAGGCAATGATGAACTATGAAGTTGGAGATTCATTTGCAGATTTCGTTGGACCATTAGGACAACCATCAGAATTCGTTCATGAAGATTTAGAAGAGTTAAAAAAGAAAAAAATATTATTTGTAGCTGGTGGTGTTGGTACAGCACCTGTATATCCACAAGTTAAATGGTTACATGAACATGGCATAAAAGCAGATGTTATAATCGGTGCTAAAAATAAAGAATTAGTTATCTTAGAAGAAGAAATGAAATCAGTTTCAGGAAATACTTATGTAACTACAGATGATGGTTCTTATGGAGCTAAAGGCTTAGTTACTAATTTAATAGAAGATTTAGTTGTAAACCAAGGTAAAAAATATGATGTAGTAGTAGCAATTGGGCCTATGATAATGATGAAGTTCGTTTGTAAGACTACAGAAAAATTAGGAATAAATACAATAGTAAGTTTAAATCCAATAATGGTTGATGGTACAGGCATGTGTGGTGCTTGTAGAGTAACTGTTGATGGGAAAACAAGATTTGCATGTGTTGAAGGTCCAGAATTTGACGGACATAAGGTTAATTTTGATGAAGCAATGAGAAGATCAGGAATGTACAAGTGTGAAGAAGTAGCGAAAGATAGTAAATTAGGGGGTACAAAATAATGGCATTAAATTTAGTTAGAGTACCAATTAGTGAGCAAAATGCAAAAGAAAGAGCTAGAAACTTTAAAGAAGTATGTTTAGGATATACTGAAGAAGAGGCAGTTGCAGAAGCATCAAGATGTTTAAACTGTAAAAAACCTCTATGTGTAGGTATGTGTCCAGTTTCAATAAATATTCCAGAATTCATACAATGCGTTAAAAATAAAGAGTTTGTTGAAGCGGCTAAATCAATAAACAAATACAGTGCACTACCAGCTGTTTGTGGTAGAGTATGTCCTCAAGAATCACAATGTGAGAGCAAATGTGTACTTGGAAACAAGGGTGAAGCAGTTGCTATAGGTAAATTAGAAAGATTTGTTGCTGACTGGTCAAGAGAAAACAACGTTGACTTAACAGAAAAAGAAGAAAGTAAAGGTAAAAATGTTGCAGTTATAGGAAGTGGTCCTGCTGGATTAACTTGTGCTGGTGAATTAGCTAAAAAAGGCTATGACGTAACTATATTCGAAGCTTTACATAAAGCTGGTGGAGTATTAGTTTATGGTATACCAGAATTTAGATTACCAAAAGAAACAGTTGTTAAACATGAAGTTGAAAACGTTAAAAAATTAGGCGTTAAGATAGAAACTAATGTAGTTATTGGTAGAACGATTACAGTAGATGCATTATTAGAAGAAGAAGGCTTTGATGCTGTATTCGTTGGTTCTGGTGCAGGTCTTCCTAAGTTTATGGGTATTCCAGGCGAGAACTTAAATGGAGTATGCTCAGCTAATGAATATTTAACTAGAACAAACTTAATGAAAGCTTTTAAAGAGGATTACAGTACTCCAATAAGAGTTGGTAGTAAGGTAGCGGTAGTTGGTGGCGGAAACGTTGCTATGGATGCTGTAAGAACAGCATTAAGATTAGGCGCTGAAGAAGCTCGTATAGTTTACAGAAGATCAGAAGCTGAATTACCAGCAAGAATTGAAGAAATTCATCATGCTAAAGAAGAAGGGGTTATACTAGATTTATTAGTAAATCCTACTGAAATAATTGGTGATGAAAAAGGTAATGTTTGCGGTATGAAGTGTGTAAGAATGCAATTAGGAGAACCAGATGAATCAGGAAGAAGAAAACCTGTTATCATTGAAGGTTCAGAATTTACTTTAGATGTAGATACTGTAATAATGTCATTAGGAACATCTCCTAATCCATTAATTCCAAGTACAACTAAAGGATTAGACATGAATAAAAGAAAATGTATCGTTGCAGAAGATGTTACAGGCTTAACTTCTAAAACAGCAGTTTATGCTGGTGGAGATGCTGTAACAGGTGCGGCAACAGTTATATTAGCAATGGGTGCAGGTAAAAGTGCAGCAGCAGCTATACATGAATTCTTAAGTAAATAAATTTAATTTATAAGTAAATATAAAAGCAAGTATAAATATATTAAAAAGGCTGTACATAATGAAGTTTTAAACTTTATTATGTACAGCCTTTTATTTTTCAATGTGGTATTTTTTATTTATGGCATATCAATTAATTTTGATTTATTAGGAGTTATATACATATAGAATTTAAAATTTTGAATTTTTCGAAAAAGCTGTATTTTTTGAATATAAAGATAATAAAGAATACAATTAAACTTTAAAATTATTTAGAAATTTGACGATAAAGTAATAAAATTGACGATAAAAGAATAAAAATGTAAGTGTAATTAACAGAATATATTGAAACAATTGAAAAATGATGTTAAAATACCGTTGAAAGTAATTTTCTTAGAAAAAATTTAGTTTTGTGGAATTGTAATTTATTTTAAGGGAGCACTAGTTAGAATGAATTTAAGTTAATCTATTCTAATTAGAATAATCAAATTTTAAGGGGGATTTATAGTGACGGAAGAGGTAAAAGTAAATGAGGGTGTTGAAGAAAAAAAGCTAAGCAAAATAATTAATACTGAGTCATATGTTGCATTAGTAGTAATTATAGGTTTTTTTGGATTGCTTGCATCTAAAATGGGTCTAGCATTTATGTTCAAGACAATGACTGGAACGGCGCATGATATAGTGTTGAATACTATATGGTTTTTAATGGCGGTTATAGTTTTAGCTGGTGCCATTACAGCATTATTATCAGAATTTGGAGTTGCGGCCATACTTAATAAAATATTTTATCCATTGATGAAACCTTTATTTAACTTACCGGGGGTTGTTTCAGTAGGTGCAGTTACTACTTATTTATCAGATAACCCATCAATTGTACCATTAGCATGTGATAAAGGATTTTTAAAGTATTTAAAAAGATATCAAGTACCAGCCTTAGTTAACCTAGGAACAGTATTTGGTATGGGACTTATAGTTACAACATTTATGCTTGCACAATCAAAGCCAGATATGCCATTAGGAATGGCAGTGCTTATTGGTAATGTAGCAGCACTTATAGGTGGGGTTATAAGTGTTAGATTAATGCTTAGAGCTAGTAAAAAAGTATATGGACCGGATGCAGAAGCATTAAATGGTGATGCTGAAGGATATGATATATTAAAATTTAGAGAAATAAGAAAAGGTACTATTTCAGAAAGAGTACTTCAATCACTACTTGACGGTGGTAAAACAGGGGTAGAAACTGCAATGACAATTATTCCAGGGGTTGTTGTAATTTGTACATTTGTAATGATCTTAGCTAAAACTGCACCAGTAGGTGGAGTTTACACAGGAGCTGCTTATGAGGGAGTTGGATTCTTCCCATGGATAGGAGAAAAATTATCCTTTATATTAACACCTTTATTTGGATTTACTGATCCATCAGGTGTTGCATTCCCAGTTACTTCATTAGCTTCAGTAGGAGCTTCATTAGGAGTAATTCCAGAAATGATAGCTTCAGGAACAGCAGGGGCTAAAGATATAGCAGTATTTACAGCAATGGGTATTTGTAATGCTGGTTTTATTACAGTTATCGTTGGTATGATGGAAGCTATAGGAGAAAGAGAATTAGTTAAACAAGCTATAGGAGCTCAATTTATTGGTGGTTTGGTTTCAGGTGTAGCAGCCAACCTACTGTACAGTTTGTATATGTTAATATAGTATAAAAACAAAAATTAAAATAAAAATACTAAATCAGTCTTGATATTAATTAAGGCTGATTTAGTATTTTTATTTGGAAGAAAAACTGTAATATAGAATTTAATTAATGAAGGGTTTATGATAGTATAAGCATATAAACTATTAATTAATAATTCGTTATTCTAAAAGAAATGTGTAATAGCATGCTGTTTTGAATAAATTAAGCATGTTATGTAAATGATAATTTTACTAAAAAAGAAAGAGAGGATGTATTATGGATTTTTTATCTTTAGAAGACTTTGGAAGTGGTGTTAGGGTAAAAGGTATAAAAAACTTCAAGACTGAACATGTATTTCAGTGTGGTCAAGCATTTAGATGGCAGGTAGAGGATAATGGTAATTATATATGTGTTGCATTTAACAGAGTAATTGAAATTGAAGAGAGCTATGGTGACTTAATAATATATAATACAAATAAAGAGGATTTCAATAATATATGGATGGAATACTTTGATTTAGATAGAGATTATGGAAAAATAAAAGATTGCCTAGGGCAAGATCCTATATTAAAAGAATCTGTGGAGTTTGGTTATGGAATAAGATTATTGCAACAAGATCCATTTGAAATGCTAATTACATTTATAATTTCAGCTAACAATAGAATACCTATGATAAAGAGAGTTATATGGAATATTAGTAGTAGATGGGGGCAAAGATTAATATATAAGGATAAAGAATATTATACATTTCCCACAGTTGAAGAACTAAGAGGTGTTACTGTAGAAGAAATTGAAGAATGCAGTGCGGGATTTAGAGCAAAGTACATTGTTAATGCTGTGGAGAAAATTTTACAAAACAATACTGATTTGAGAGGCATTAAAGACTTAAGTGATGATGACTGCCATAAGGCCTTAAAAGAATTTAGCGGTGTTGGTCCAAAGGTAGCAGATTGCATAATGTTATTTTCAATGCAAAAATATTCAGCTTTTCCTGTAGATGTTTGGGTAAAAAGGGCTATGCAATTTTTCTATGTTGCACCAGATGTGTCATTACCTAAAATAAGAGAGTTTGGGAGAAGTAAATTTGGAGATTTATCAGGATTTGCTCAACAGTACTTATTTTATAATGCTAGAGAAAACAATATCAATATTGAAGTATAATAAATATGGAAATGGGTGATTATCATAAATATGTTTTATAAAGCTATGGCCTATGTAAAAAAATATTGGAAGAGATGTATTATTGTATTATTAGTTTCAATAGTAGTATTCTATATTTCAAGAGAGTATTTATATCCATTAGTACAGCGATTTAGTGATTTTGAATATGTAAGAAATTTTATAACTAAATATGAGAAGCATAGTATAGTAGTATTTATAGTACTCCACGTGTTACAGGTAGTTATATTTATTATCCCAGGTGAAGTTGTGCAAATATCTGGTGGGTATTTATTTGGTACATTAAGAGGCTTTATATATTCAATTACGGGTATAACCATAGGAAGTTATATATGTTTTTATTTGGCAAGAACCTTAGGGAAGAGGTTTGTTGGAAAAATAATATCTAAAGAAAATTTATTATATTATGAAGAAAAATTAAATAAAAAGAGTTATAGAAAAGCTCTTTTTATATTATATTTAATACCAGGAGTTCCTAAGGATCTGTTAGCATATATAGCTGGTATTTCTAATATTCCTCTATGGGATTTTATCATTATATCCACTGTTGCCAGGGTTCCAGCTTTGTTTTTATCATCATATTTTGGGGAGAATATAATTCAAAGGGATATTAAAAGCATAACTATAATGTGTATAATTGTAATCATTATAGTTATAGCCTCAATAATATATAAGGAAAAGATAATGAATTTTATTAATAAACATAAAAAATAAGCATAAAAATAGGAAACAAAGAAAAATAAACATGCATCATATAAGTATTATATAAATAAGTATTTTGATGACAATAATTATTCATAAGCATATAAGTAAAAAACTAACTTAACTGTTAAATAATCATTATTTATAAGTAAGTAAATATTTTTTTTTACTGTGGTTTATAAAGTTTAATCTTAGATATAATAAATATAAAAATACACTAGTAATTACAATAGATGTTATAATATAAATACTCATAGACATAAAGAATTCTTGAGGAAGTATATTAATAATTGGATCAAATAAAGGGTCAAATAACCAATTGTCATTACTAAACAATAATTTATGAAAAATAGTAAATGTTGAATTAAAATCAAGTATAATTGGTAGTATAATTGTTAAAGGAATTATAAGTAAGGTAATGGATGTATTTCTAAGAAGTACATGGGACCTTTTCTTATAGGATTTTATAGCAATAAATACTGAAATTATACAGTTCACCAAAAATAAAACATTCATGGAAAATACAATCTTTTGAACATCCTTAAAATGTGACTTACCCTCCTGTGAAGAGTGTAAATTAGGAAGAGCAAAATCTGGGCTATTTGAATTTAATGGTAATTCATAAATATATTTGATCATATAGTCATAATCTTCAATAATAGCACCTTTATTATTAAAGGCAGTTAGGTTTAAAGACTCTATTTTATTGTAATAAAGAGGCTTACATAATATCACTAAATTTATTATCAATAATATTATAGTTAGAGATACATTGATGCTAGAAAAAATCTTTGAGAAAATATTTTTATTCATAGTATATAGTGTCCTTTCTCTATTATGTAGATAATGTTACAAGATGGATGTATAGTATATAATATGTTAAGTTAACATATATATTATATACTATAAATATAAAAGTAAACTTCATCATAGGAATATTGTGAAAATAAAAGTTTGTCAATTGCTTGTACATATTACCCTGTACAAGATAATATAAAAGAAACTAAGAAACTAAGAAACTAAGAAACTAAGAAACTAAGAAACTAAGAAATTAAGAAATTAAGAAATTAAGAAATTAAGAAACTAAGAAACTAAGAAACTAAGAAAACAGGAAATAAGTCTTAGTAATTGAATTTATTCGGTGAAAATGCTTGTATAACTTGTATAGTAGTAGTTGATTAAGGGTAGTAAATTAATTACTATATATAGTAGAGTTAGCACTCATAAGGTAACAGTGCTAATAAGTAAATTTTATAGTAGTAAAATATTAAGGAGGATTACATTATGAATATAAGGCCACTTGGAGATAGAGTTGTACTTAAGAGGTTAGAGGCTGAGGAAACAACTAAGGGAGGAATAATTTTATCTTCAACATCTAAAGAAAAACCACAAGAAGCTGAGGTTATGGCTGTTGGACCAGGGGCAGTCATTGAAGGTAAAGAGGTTGCTATGCAGGTTAAAGTTGGAGAAAAAGTATTGTTCTCTAAATATGCAGGAACAGAAATAAAGGTAGAAGGTGCAGAATATATTGTGGTTAAACAAGAGGAAATATTAGCTGTGATAGATAAGTAATAAAATTGATTATTCAGATTTACAATAGATAATTAGGAGGTTTTTATAATGGCTAAAACTATTTTATTTAACGAGGAAGCAAGAAGAAGCATGCAAAGAGGTGTAGATAAACTTGCTGATACAGTTAAGGTTACTTTAGGACCAAAGGGAAGAAATGGTGCGACTTGTTGTTAGATTAAAAGTCTAACCTAGTCAACAAAACAGTTGATTAGAACTATTGCTGTAAGAAGTGGAATGATAGGGTAACATCTTAAAACGCTTCCTCTGATACTCCGAATAGCGTTAAACTGAGTAAACAGTCTAAGGTTATAAGCTCGGTGAAGTCGGTTGAGAGTACTCCGTAAGGATTTTTTTAAAAATTAAATCTACGAAATGCGAACCAGAGGTGGTCGAGAGTATGATAGATCGGGAGTCAAGTTATCTATGGTTAGGATGTTGCATTGGCAACTGACGAAATCGGGAATGTAAGGGTCTAAAACCTAACTTACAGAAATGTAAATGGCGTATATGCGTGGTAAGTGTGGATGGGTAAAACTCGTTTCTATGAAAGTCCATATAGTGTTAAAGGCACTATCTAGCTTACAGGCTCAAACTGATGACCTAAGGATAATTATTATGATAACGGCAATGGAACAAGGAAAGCCTAGAATATGGAGAGTTTACTATCTGTGAAGTATTAATGAGGAAAAACATAATGTTATAACTCATTTTAATCTAGGTGAGAGTGATGCCAATGTACCGGTGAAACTGTGATAATAAGCAGTGGAGGGATAGGCATTAGACGGGTTATATGAAATAATTAAAAGTAATAAATACTCGTTGGAACGCCGTATGAGTGCGAAAGTCTCATGTACGGTGTGAAGTGGGGGAAAAGTTGGAGATTATATCAAAGGCTTACCTATCACTATTTGTACTTGACAAAAAGTTTGGTTCACCATTAATTACTAATGATGGTGTTACAATTGCTAGAGAAATAGAGTTAGAAGATCCTTTTGAAAATATGGGAGCTCAATTAGTTAAAGAAGTTGCAACTAGAACCAATGATGTTGCTGGTGACGGTACAACTACGGCTACATTACTTGCTCAAGCAATAATTAGAGAAGGATTGAAAAATGTTACAGCTGGTGCTAATCCTATGTTAATAAGAAATGGGATTAAAATGGCTGTAGACAAAGCTGTAGAAGAAATAAAGGCTATTTCTAAGCCTATAAATGGCAAGGAAGATATAGCTAGAGTTGCGGCTATATCTGCTTCAGATGAAGAAATTGGTAAGCTAATAGCAGATGCTATGGAGAGAGTTGGTAATGAGGGCGTTATTACAATAGAAGAATCAAAATCAATGGGTACAGAGCTAAATGTAGTTGAAGGTATGCAATTTGACAGAGGATACTTAAGTGCATATATGTCAACAGACCCAGAAAAAATGGAAGCTATTTTAGAAGATCCTTTCATTTTGATTACAGATAAAAAAATATCAAATATACAAGACTTACTTCCTATTTTAGAACAAATAGTACAACAGGGAAGAAAGTTATTAATAGTTGCTGAAGATATGGAAGGTGAAGCTTTATCAACATTAATAGTTAATAAATTAAGAGGAACATTTACATGTGTTGCGGTTAAAGCTCCAGGATTTGGAGATAGAAGAAAAGACATGTTAGCAGATATAGCTGCACTAACAGGTGGAGAAGTTATATCAGAAGAATTAGGAAGAGATTTAAAAGAAGTTACAATTGATATGTTAGGAAGAGCAGAAAGTGTTAGAGTATCAAAAGAAACTACTACTATAGTAAATGGTAGAGGGAATAAATCAGAGATAGAAGGCAGAATTCACCAAATAAAAGTTCAAATAGTAGAAACTACATCAGAATTTGATAAAGAGAAGTTACAGGAAAGACTTGCTAAGTTAGCAGGGGGTGTAGCTGTAATAAAGGTGGGAGCGCCTACAGAAACAGAATTAAAAGAAAGAAAATTAAGAATAGAAGATGCCTTAGCTGCTACAAAAGCTGCAGTTGAAGAAGGTATAGTACCAGGTGGTGGAACTGCATATATTAATGCTATAAGCAGTGTTAGCAAACTAACTCATGAAAATGCTGATGTTCAAGTTGGTATAAACATAATAGTTAGAGCTTTAGAAGAACCAGTTAGACAAATTGCTAAAAATTGTGGTTTAGAAGGTTCAGTAATAATAGAAAGAATTAAGAATAGTAAAGTAGGCATTGGTTTTGATGCTTGCAATGAAGAATATGTGGATATGTTGAAAACAGGAATAGTTGATCCAACTAAGGTTACTAGATTCGCACTTCAAAATGCAGCATCTGTAGCGGCAACATTCTTAACAACAGAAGCGGCAGTTGTGGATATTCCAGAAAAATCTTCTCCTACTCCAGGCATGGATGGAATGGGTGGAATGTACTAAGAATTACTAAAAACTACTTGAATAGTTATCTTATAAGGTACTCATATTTATATGAGTACCTTATTTTTAAAGAAGTTTTATTAAATATAAAAGTATAGAGAGTATAAAAGCTTATGAAAGCTTAAAGTAGGATTAAGATATGCATCCACAAAATGAATTAAAAAGATTCAAATATCTGAAAATAAATTTCGAAAATGAATTTTTACATTCATTTTCGAAATAATATTTAATAAAAGTAAATATAAAATATTAAAATCAGAATAGAATATTTTAAATTAGGTAAGGAGAAAATCTATAGAAACAATACTATTGTTAATGAGGTTATAGTAGAATATGAATAAAAGTTATTGCAAACGAATACAAAATGAATATTAAAAATCATTTTAATAGGAATGTGATTTTTAAAAATCAAAAAACTTTACAAAAAACTTATAAAATTAGATTGACAAAAGACGAAAATTTAACTATCATAATTATTAATAATTAAAACCACAAAGTAATAAAAGAAACATTATTATATTTTCATATAATCCTTGAATATGGCAGGGAGTATCTACTAGAAACCTTAAATTTCTATCTATGAAAAGCTTTAATATATGCATTTTTGCACCTATTTAGCTTTTTCTTAGAATTGAAATGCTATACTTGGGTGTTTTTTTATATAAATTTATATATTAAATACACATCATAAATAAAATAATATAAAGGGTATACTAGTATTCATAAAGTAAATATGTAAATAACAATATAAAATTTAAAGTTTCAAATTAATATATTATAGAAGAAAGGAAGGTAACAACTATGGCAACAATACTTAAACAAGCTTATACATTTGATGATGTCTTATTAATGCCTAATAAATCAGAGATTCTACCAAGAGAGGTTTCATTAAAAACTAATTTGACCAAGAAGATAAAATTAAATATTCCACTTATGAGTGCTGGTATGGATACAGTAACAGAATCTAAGATGGCTATATCTATAGCAAGAGAAGGTGGAATAGGCATAATTCATAAAAACATGAGTATCGAAAGACAAGCTATAGAGGTAGACACAGTTAAAAGACAAGAAAATGGAGTAATTACTAATCCTTTCTCTCTTGCACCAGATAATACTGTTGAAGATGCACTATCACTTATGAGAAAGTATAGAATATCAGGTGTTCCTGTTACTATTAATAATAAATTAGTGGGGATTATAACTAATAGAGATATAGCTTATGAAACAGATTATTCTAAGTTAATTAAAGAAGTAATGACTAGTGATGGATTAATAACAGCTAAGGGTGGCACATCAATTGGAGAAGCTAAGTTAATTTTACAAAAGTATAAAATAGAAAAGCTTCCATTAGTAGATGAGGATAATAATTTAGTTGGTTTAATAACAATAAAAGATATCCAAAAAACAATAATGTTCCCAAATGCTGCCAAGGACGAGAGAGGTAGACTTTTATGTGGAGCTGCTATTGGTATAACAGCTGATATGATGGAGAGAATAGATGCATTAGTTCATGCAGGAGTAGATATTGTAGTTTTAGATACAGCTCATGGACATTCAAAGGGTGTAATAGAAGGTGTTAAATCAATAAAAACTAAATATCCAGATCTTCAAGTTATAGCTGGCAATATTGCTACAGCAGAGGCTACTAGAGATTTAATAGAAGCAGGAGCAGATTGTGTTAAGGTGGGTATAGGACCTGGTTCAATATGTACAACAAGAGTTGTTGCAGGAGTAGGGGTACCTCAATTAACAGCAGTGATGGATTGTGTAGAGGAAGCTAATAAATTTGGTGTTCCTGTAATTGCAGATGGTGGAATAAAATTCTCAGGAGATATAGTTAAAGCTTTAGCAGCAGGTGCTAAGATATGTATGATGGGTTCATTATTTGCTGGATGTGAAGAAGCTCCAGGAGAAATAGAGATGTACCAAGGTAGAAGTTATAAGGTTTATAGAGGAATGGGCTCATTAGGAGCTATGGCTTGTGGAAGTAAGGATAGATATTTCCAAGAAGGCAACAGAAAACTTGTTCCTGAAGGAGTTGAAGGAAGAACACCTTTTAAAGGAAGTGTGACAGATACAATATATCAATTATTAGGTGGTATACGTTCAGGAATGGGATATTTAGGATCTAAAAGTCTTCCTATATTATTTGAAACATCTAGATTTGTTGTTCAAACTTCAGCTGGTTTAAGAGAGAGTCATCCACATGACATTAATATAACTAAAGAAGCACCTAACTATAGTGTTGGACACTAATTTTAAGAGACAAAAATTTGAAAATATCTATAGGTTTAGACCAATATTACGAAACCCTATGATTTGTCTTGATTAGAAATTTTGTAACTCTGAACCTATAGTTATATAAAATTTAATGATGTAAAATTTAAAACTTAATTAAAAGATAAATATATATTTTAATTAAGTTTCTATATCTAAATAACTCTTTACTATAGACTATATAAGATTTATAGATGGAGACTGTTTTTAGAACATATATGCAGTAGCAAAACATGATATAATATTACAATAATTAATGAATACATTTTAGGGAGGTATACCAGTGGATAATAGAGAATTGGTTTTAGTAATTGACTTTGGGGGACAATATAAACAATTAATTGCTAGAAGAATTAGAGAAAATAATGTTTATTGTGAAATAATACCTAATACATATACAATAGAAATGATAAAAGAAAAAAATCCTATTGGAATAATATTTACAGGTGGACCGAATAGTGTTTATCAAGATGGAGCTCCAAGAATGGATGAAAAGCTTTTTGAATTAAACATACCTATATTAGGAATTTGCTATGGTGCTCAATTAATGTCTCATACTCTAGGTGGTACTGTAAGTACAGCTGAAATAAGAGAATATGGTAAAACAAATGTAGATTTAGATGTAGATACTACATTATTTAAAAACTGTAATGAAAAACAATGTTGGATGAGTCATACTGACTATATGTCATCAGTGCCAAAGGGATTTAAAATAACAGCAACGACTCCTCAATGTCCAGTTGCCGCATTTGAGAGTAAAGAAAGAAAATTATACGGAGTCCAATTTCATCCAGAAGTTGAACATACTTTATTTGGTAAAGAATTAATACGCAATTTTTTATTTGATGTATGTAATGTAAAAGGAGATTGGTCAATGTCTTCTTTTGCTCAAGCGCAAATTAAAGCAGTGAAAGAAATGGTTGGAGATAAAAAAGTTATATGTGCATTATCTGGTGGTGTTGATTCGTCTGTAGCAGCTGTACTTGTACATAAAGCCATCGGTAAACAATTAACTTGTATTTTTGTAGATCACGGTTTACTTAGAAAAGATGAGGGAGATCAAGTTGAAGAGATATTTAAAAAACAATTTGATATGAACTTAATAAGAGTTAATGCTCAGGAAAGATTCCTAGGTAAATTAAAAGGCGTGTCTGACCCAGAAAGAAAGAGAAAAATTATTGGTGAAGAATTTATTAGAGTATTTGAAGATGAAGCTAATAAATTAGGCGAAATAGATTTCTTAGTACAAGGAACTATTTACGCTGATGTTATAGAAAGTGGAACAGATACCTCAGCTACTATTAAAAGTCATCATAATGTAGGTGGACTTCCAGAAGATATTCAATTCTCATTAATAGAGCCATTAAGAGAATTATTTAAGGACGAAGTGAGAGCAGTAGGAGAAGAGTTAGGAATACCTCATCACTTAGTATGGAGACAGCCATTCCCAGGACCAGGTTTAGCTATAAGAGTTCTAGGAGAGGTTACTGAGGACAAACTTGCTATTGTAAGAGACGCGGATGCTATATTCAGAGAAGAAATAGCCCTAGCAGGATTACAATATAACGTATGGCAATACTTTGCTTGTTTACCTAACATCCAATCAGTTGGAGTCATGGGAGATGAGAGAACTTATTGTCACACAATAGCTTTAAGAGCTGTATCCTCCTCAGATGGAATGACTTCAGATTGGTCAAGAATACCATATGATGTATTAGATACAGTATCTCGTAGAATAGTTAATGAGGTAGAGGGTGTAAACAGAATTGTTTACGATATAACTTCTAAACCACCATCAACTATCGAGTGGGAATAAAAAACAAAAACCCCGAAAGTCTTGTAAATACAGGGCTTTCGGGGTTGTTTTTTTGAATTTGAGTGTAAATTGACTACAGGGACAAAACTTGATTCCTTTGGTATATCTACCTTCACTAAATATAAATATAATAAGGTGTCCATATTACATAATTATGTCATATTATATTATATATATATTTTTGAATAAAAGGAGGGGGTAATATGTCAAAAATAGGATTGAGAGGTGGGCATACTAAAGCGAGTTCTGGTGCTGCCTATTATATAAATGAGCTTCAAGAAGATAGAAAGATTATTAAACTAGTTATTGAAAAATTAAAACCATATAATACAATTATAGATTGTCAGCCAGCTGAAAGTACAAGCTTTCCTAAAGAGCTTAATTACGGAATTAACACTGCTAATAATAATAATGTAGATGTATTTTTTTCGGTTCATTTCAATGCTTCAGCTGGGGCAGTGGCTCAAGCCTTGGGTAGTGAGATATGTATACATCCAACAGCAAATCAAGAAATAAAAAATAAGGCTAATAAAATATTAAGTAATTTACAGCTACTAGGATTTAATAGTAGGGGAATAAAGTGTAGGACAGATTTAGGGGAGTTAAATTCAACTAAAATGTCATCCATGATTATAGAGGTGTGTTTTGTTAATTCTAAGGCTGATACTGATTTATATAATGCTTTGGATAAGTCTCTTATAGCAAGAGCTATTGCAAATGGAATAGATTGTAGAGTAGATTTTAATAAAAAAGAACCTGAGGGGGTAGAAAAAATGAAAAATCCAGCTTCAGATTATAATGAAGGATACTATTTATATGCTAATCCAGATGTAGCTAAAGCTGTAGCTAATGGAAGTTTTAAGAATGGGGAGGAACACTTCATTAAATATGGATACAAAGAAGGGAGAATATACAAAATGCAATTACCAAGTGATTGGAGTGAGTCAGGGTATTTAGTTAATAACCCAGATGTATTAAAAGCTGTAAACGGAGGTAATATTAAAAGTGGATCTTATCATTATATTAACTACGGTTGGAAAGAAAATAGAAACTACAAATTTGATGTAAATAAATATATAGATCAATCTATAAAGAATGAATTGATAAAAATAATAGAAAAAATATATGAAAAAAATATATAAAAACAAATAGGGTAAAACAGATAAGTATTAATCATAGATAAATAGATAGGGATAAAATAAATAAACAATGCAAAGGATAAATGGATTAAAAGAGAAAATACTATAAAAGCATCTTGAATTTTGATTTAAGTTGCTTTTATAATTTAAAATTTAGATAGAGCGCATGAAACTAAAAAATAGAAGAACTAAAAATATTATATTAAAGTAACTTAAATAATGTGATAATATAATAGGTAATGTATTATATGAAAATTTAGAAAATATGATTTAATGCATGGAGAAGATACTAATGCATTTTAATTATTTAATGTAGTGGTATAAGATTAAAAGGTGGAGGGATATTGATGTTGAAATTAGATTTATTAAAAACAAAACCATATTTAAAGGAATCTGAAATTGAAAATTTTCAACCAATGATAATGGAAGCACACAATATGTTGCATAATAAAAGTGGCGTAGGAAACGATTTCTTAGGATGGTTAGACCTGCCCATTAATTATGATAAAGAAGAATTTAAGAGGATAAAAGAAGCAGCAGAAAGAATAAAAGAGAACTCCCATATATTATTAGTTATAGGAATTGGAGGCTCTTACTTAGGAGCTAGAGCGGCTATTGAGATGTTGACACACTCTTTTTACAATGCTTTGCCAAAGAATAAGAGGAATACCCCAGCGGTATTTTTTGTAGGAAATAATATAAGCTCAACATATATTCAAGAGCTATTAGATTTAGTAGATGGCCAAGAATTTTCTATTAATGTAGTTTCTAAATCTGGTACAACTACAGAACCAGCTATAGCTTTTAGAATCTTTAAGGAAGCCCTAGAAAAAAAATACGGAATTGAAGAAAGCAAAAAGAGAATATTTGCCACAACAGATAAGGAAAGAGGCGCATTGAAGACATTGGCAGATAATGAAGGATATGAGAGCTTTATTATACCAGATGATGTTGGGGGAAGATTTTCAGTTTTGACAGCAGTAGGATTACTTCCAATAGCAGCAGCAGGAATAAATATTGATGAAATTATGGCAGGTGCATCTGATGCAAGAACTGAATATATGAAGCCAGAAATGAAAGAAAATATTTGTTATCAATATGCAGCAGCAAGAAATGCTTTGTATAGAAAAAATAAATCTGTTGAAATATTAGCTAATTATGAGCCTAAGTTACAATATTTTGGTGAGTGGTGGAAACAATTATATGGTGAAAGTGAAGGAAAGGATCAAAAAGGTATATTCCCAGCATCAGTTAATTTATCTACTGACCTTCATTCTCTAGGTCAGTATATACAAGACGGATTGAGAAATATTTTTGAGACTGTAATTAATGTAGAAAAGCCTACTAAAGAAATAGTGCTTAAAGAAGAAATTAGTGATTTAGATGGCTTAAACTATTTAGCAGGTAAAACAGTGGATTTTGTAAATAAGAACGCATATAAGGGAACATTACTAGCTCATAATGATGGTGGAGTACCAAATATAATATTAAATGTTCCGGAATTAACTCCATATTATTTTGGGTACCTAGTATATTTCTTTGAAAAGGCTTGTGCAATAAGTGGATACTTATTAGGGGTTAACCCATTTGATCAACCAGGTGTAGAGGCTTACAAGAAAAACATGTTTGCCTTATTAGGTAAGGATGGATATGCGGATTTAAAAGAAGAATTAGAAAAGAGATTATAAGTGATTGGAAAACCAAAATGAGAAAAATGCTAAAATTAATTTTAAAATAAAAAGAAGGAAATATTAAGATAGATTTTAAAAACAAGGCAATTATTAGAAAATATACAAATAAGAAGAAAATGCCTATAACTAAGCATATTAAAAAAAGTGTTTAGGTCTATAGGTATTTTTGTATAATAGTATATAGGAAATAATATTTTAGGGGGTGGTGAAATGGGGATTATTTATAGTATGTTTTTTATAGGGTTACTATTTATAGATTTAAGAAGTAAGAATATAGTTCAAAAGAATAAGGTTTATAGGGAAAATAGGTTTTGCACAATAACATATTCAGAAAACTATGGCATTGCATTGAATATATTAGAGGGAAAAAGACTCTTAATAATAAGTGTTAACACAATTATAGTAGCAATTATAAGCATATATAGTCTATATTCCATGTACACAACTACAAACTATTTGAAGAACTTCTCATTGTTGTTGATTATAGCAGGTGGAATTGGAAACTTAATTGATAGAGTAACAAAGGGCTTTGTAGTAGATTTTATAATCTTTAAGTTTAAATGTTCTCCTATATTTAATATTGCAGATTTTTATATTATGGCAGGACAGCTATCTATTATATGCTTGCTTTTTTTAGGTAACTTTTAACAGAAAGGGCTATCCATCTCCCATCCTCTATAGGTGGGAGATGGATAACCCTTATTATTTAAAGTGCAAGTGGCTTTACATAACTAAAGTGGAGGAAATATAAATATGTACATATGTTTTCTTAATTAGTAGATTTATCTAGGCTGAGAATATATAATAAAAGTAGTCAGTAATATAAATGAGGTAAAGTAGATGATACAAAAATATTTTGATAGTCTTAGAAATATAAGTTTAAAAGAGTTAAATGAAAATATAATATATAAAGGTATAATAATCATAGCTATTTTTCTACAAGCAATTATAGGGGTCATATTACTAAATTTCTATAAAGTATCTATTTTAGAGATTCTAAAGTATACTTATTTTGTAATAGTTTTTGTAATACTTCAGGGAGCATTTTCATGTAGGGTAATAAATTATAACTGTGGGAAATTAGAAAAATTTATAGCATCATATGCTTTAGGAATGGGTGTATGTATAGTTGAATATTATATATTTAAAAGATTTTTCTTTAAGGATATAATGTTCTTTATGGGTAACTTAATTGCTGTTATTGAAGTATATTTAAGGGTTTTAAATGGATTAAAGTATAGAGAGTTTTCTAAAGATGCCATAGAAAATAGTCATATAAGTAAAGGAAATTTAGGCATTATTTTATTATGTACTAGCTTTATATTGATGAATTTATGGGGAGCTTCCATGACAAGTCCATTACCAGATTTAGTTGGAAGAGTGACCTATGATAATGCAGTACTAGATGTTATATCGAAAGCTCAAAGTTACGAAAGAGCTATACCAGCTATGAGTGCACAGGTTTCTAATGTTGAATTAAATGTACAGAGCTTTAAACCTTTATATATGGCATCGATTTCATCCATGACAGGAATAAGTACTGTGAAAGTTGGGTTTTACTTAGTTAATATTAGTAACATATTTTTCATGATACTTTCATTATATTTAATGCTAAAAAAGTTTTTTAATAGTAGAAAATATGCTGCAATAGGATCACTATCTATATTCCTAGCTAATGGTATATATGGGGTTATATCAAATGAAGGCAGCCTAAGATTTAAAACTATATTTAAAGATTTGATGTTTTCATCTAATGGAACAGAGATTACTTTGATTTATCTATTTTTAATTATATATTATATGGTTAAAATTTTAGAAGAAAACACAACAGAAGAAAATGGAATAGAAGAAAATGGAATAGAAGTAAGGGTTAAGATTATAATAATATGCTTATTTATAGCCCTAATAGCTAATAATATATATTTAGCTATTATAGTACTATTATCAGTAATTGCACTACCTAAAAGATTAATAAAAAGCAATTACTTAAAGAAGGATATTAAAAATTTACAGGGTATTATAATTTTTATGATTATAATAGGTTTGTTTTTTATATTTACAGATGAAAGTATATCTTTGAGTATGAAATTAATGTCTAAATCTAATCAATGGCTTGGAATGGAACTTTTCTTGGATGCAAAGAATAAAATATCACCTATAGGATTTGGAATTATAGGAAAAATGTTGAGTTTTATTATAGATATTATTTATGCTATTGTGAGATATATATTATTTATACCACCAATTTCATTAATATATATATATATAATAAAAAGAAAGTATAAGACAATAAGTGAACAGGCTATAAGTAAAATATATATATACATACTATCAGTTATATTGGTAATAGCATCCTATGTAATAGGATTTAAAGAATTGGATGAAAAGTATTTACTTTCAATAACATTAATATTTATTATAATAGTGTTTATAGAATCACTATCAGAGGGATTATATAATACAAGTACTGTAAAAAAATATATTTTTATTAGTTTAATGATTATACCATTAACTACAACAATTCTAGGGGTGTTTAATGGTATAAATCTTGGCTTAGCTCAATTTTCAAGAGTAATGGGAAGGGATAAACAAGAGGCTGAATTAAGCTATGATTCAATTACCAAGGGAGAATATCATGCATTACAATGGATAAATTTGAATTCTACAAAGGATGATGTAATAGCAACAGACATGCATTATACTGATGACTCAAATTCTGATAAGGTTGCTGATCATAAATATTATTCTGTGTTTAGTGAAAGACAAATGTATTTAGAAGGATATAAAGAAAGTATTAGCAATAATAATTATGTTAAGTCAGTATTGGAGCATAAAAGTATTAATGAGAGAATTTACATCAATGACAGTACTGTGTTACCAGAACTTATAGCGGCAAATATTAGATTTATAATGGTATCACCCCAAAGAAATCCTAATTTATTAATAGATTGGGATAGGGTAGAAAAAGTCTTTGAAAATAATGAAGCATTAATATATGAAATAAAATAATAATGCAAAGTAAGTAAGTAAGTAAGTAAGTAATATGATAATATTAATTTGTAAATAGTATGAATTTATAAGGAGGAATACGAATGGAGAAAATAGCCATAATAACAGATAGCACATCGGATTTAGATAGAAAATTTGTTGCAGATAATAATATAACTGTTTTGCCTTTTAGGATTATATATAAGGATAGAGAGTATAGGGATAATATAGACATAACAGCTCAAGAAGTATATGATAATATAAAGGTAGAGATTCCAACGTCATCATTGCCATCTATGTCAGATATAGAAGATGGATTTAAAAGGCTAATTAAAGAAGGATATACCCATGCAATAGCAATCACATTGTCAACAGGTTTATCAGGAATTAATAACGCTATAAAACTGGTATCAGATAATTTTGCGGATATACAGACCTGTGTTTTTGACTCAAAGTCTATATCTGAAGGTGAAGGATATATAGTAAAAGAGGTAAATAAATTAATTCAGGCTGGAAAAAGTTACAATGAAATAGTAGAAATCTTACCTAAAATAACAGAGTCTATAAAAGTATTTTTCATTGTTGATACTTTAGAGTATCTTATTAAAGGCGGCAGAATTGGTAAGATAACAGGAGCTATAGGAACAATATTAAATTTAAAACCTATAATTTGCATAGGAAAAGATGGAAAGTACTTCACTTATGACAAAGTAAGAGGACGAAAACAAGCTCTAAAGAAAATACAGGATTTAGCTATAGAGTTTTTAAAAAATGATAAAAAAATATCCATATATGATGGAAATGGTAGAGAAGAAGCTGATAAACTCTGTGATGAACTAAACAATTGGTGCAATGCAAATGGAAGGGGACCAGTTAAAAGAGAGGGCTCTATAAGTCCCGTATCTGGAGTACATAGTGGTCCTGGTTTAATAGGTATAGTAATAATAGATTAATATTATGTTAATACTAGATTAAGAGAAAAAGATAGAAATCAAGAATAAAATATTTTTAAAAGACAGGTTACTAAGAATCTGTCTTTTGAAAATATAGAAAAATAAAATGTATAATTATTAGAGGAAATATTAAGTTTTTATTAATAATTATGTATATATTTAATTATTTTTTAAATTATTTTCAAAAAACATTTTTAAAAAATCATTTTCCATGGTAATATAGGTTTAATGGTGTAAATATTACATGGAGGTTACATATAAGTTACACTTAAATAAAATGAAGATATATAATAAAAAATTCTGTTTTTAAAAAGTATAGATATAAATACATAATAGCCAATTATATATTTGAAGGTATAAATGCTAGTATGTAATTAATAGATTAAAGTAAAAAAACAGAATCTTCAAAAAATACAGAAAATAACTTTAGGCACATTTTAAATTAAGAGAATAAACTAAGATATTAAAATGGGGGATTAATAACTAGTCATTCTTATGGTTATTAAGAATAAAGAAAGTATATTAATTTTAATTAATATAAATATAAAATTTATTTCATATTGATAGGGGGGGTAATCTTATGAACAAAAATCTAAAAGGCTCAGCGCTTCTTGCACTGTTAATAGCTGGTACAACCACTTTTACAGTTTTAGCAGATGTACCAAACTTAACAGCTGTAATAGGGGATAAGGCATATAATCTTAACTACATTAATGCTCATTCAGAAGAATTAGAACCAATCATTCAAAGACATATTACAGAAGGTAAACCGATATTGGTTAAAGGGATGAAAGCCCAATGGGTAAAAAATGCGACTGGAGAACCTGTAGAGTCTGTTATGGAAGAAGTGCCGGAAGTTACTTATTACAGTGAATCAGAAAACGGTACTGTACACACTGCAGGTGATGATGCAGTAATTACAGCTGAGAGTTTTGCAGCAGAGGCAACGAATAAACTAGTTGTTACAATGAAGTATAAAATAGAAAAATTCGTAAAAGAAGATTTTAGTATTGAAGATTCAGAGGGAAGAAAGATACAAGTTAAAGAGGCTACTCATGAGAATGTAGGGAATAAAGGGGTTATGACTTTTACATTAGGGGAGGACTTAAGTACTTCAGGTAAGACAATATATAATAAAGATATAAAAGTTGTTATTGTTGAAAAACCACAAAGTAAAGGAATTAATAACGTAATAATACAAAACCAGGCTATAGAAAGTATTTCTGATAAGATAGCACCAAGAGTAGAACTTAAGGAATCTAAAGCGGATATTAGATTTGAAACAGTTAAAAACATACAAGACAATATTGTGAGCGGAGATAAGGCTACAGTTGAAATTAATTTTTCAGAAGATTTAAAAAGTGAAGGATTATCTAAGGATATGTTCTCAGTACATAGTTATGATGTAAATGAGGTTTCCTTAAAAGAAGGAGATGCATCTATAGTAAAATTAGCTATTACAGCTAAGAAAGATGGTGCTAGCAAGAATCCGGTTGTGACTCAAAACGAAAATATTTTTGATGTTTCTGGAAATGCTTTTAAGTCTGAAGAAAATTGGGTTGCACAAAATGAGGCACTAGAAATATTTGAAAGTGAAAATATTAAAATTAATGGAACTGATATCAATGTAAAAGGTAAGTTTGATAAGAAAGAAAAAATATTTATATCTGTTAGAAACTTACAAGGTGATGTAGTTTTCTTTAATGAATTTAATTCTGAAAAAGATGGAAGCTTCAGTTATGACTTTAGTTTTGCAGGAGAAGATTCTGGAAAATATACTGTTAAATTAACAGGAGCAGAGCAAATCATAACAGAAAGATTTACTTATAACAGTGAAGAAAAGGTAATTAAAGAAGTTTCTGCAATAGAAGATTTGAAAATTGATGTAACAGAAGATTTCAATGAAAAAATACCTCAAGAAGTTACAGTAACTTATGAAGATAATTCTACAGGAAAAGCCAAGGTATTATGGTATTTAGAAAATAGTTCTGATGATATCAAAGTAGTTGGAAGTTACAATTTAATAGGAGAAGTAGAAGGAAGCAAAATTACTGCTAAGTTAAAAGTTAATATTGTTAATGAAGACAAGCTTTCAGAGATTATATTAGAAAATACTAAATATGAAATGAGAATTGGTGATGAATTAAAATTACCTAAGGAAGTTGATGTTAAATATGAAAGTGGAAGAACAGGCAAACTTCCAATTAATTGGGACATTACAAATGTAGATCAGGCTAAAGTAGGAATGTATACTGTTAGAGGAACTGTTGTAGGAGATGTTGAGAATGTAACGAAGACAGTTGATATCTCTATTGAGGTTAAACCAACTTTAGAAATTACAGCTGAGGTTAAAAAATATGTAGATTCAATTACTAAGAATATTGAATCACTTGATTTATCATCAGAAGAAGTTCTTTCAGACATTGAAAGTATGATAAAAACTGCTAACAATAGATTGAAAAATACATTGGATTCAGAGGAAAAGAGTACTATTATAGATAATCTAGCTCAATGTAAACGAGATATAGTTAAAGCTATGGAATTCCAAATAGAAATTGATGAGGTAATTGTAGTTAAAACTGAAGAGTGGAAAAAGATAATTGCAGATGGCGGGGATGATTATGAAATTAGAAGAGAATTAGAAGGATTAGTTTCAGATATGGTTAATTCATTAGAAGATTTTAATACTAAAACAGCTAAATCATTTAGAACTACCTTGGGTAAGTTAAATGTGATAGTTCAAGGTTATGATATTAGTCAAATAAATGATATGCCAACTGTTGAAAAGAATAAACCAACAGATATACAAGCTACTGTTATTGCTAAGTTTACAGATTTTACTGAGAAAAAATGTGAGCTTATAGGGGTAGAAGAAAAAGAAGGTTCAGGTATATTTAAACAAACCATAACTTTATCAAAAAAAGGATGGTATAAGGCTAAGGTTAGATATACAACACTAGAGGGTGAAACTAAAGAAGTTATCAGTAATATGCATTACTATGTAAAGTAGGATTTGATTTATAATATTAGATTATATATTAATATCTAATCTAATATTATATTTTATTGTTAGGTTTACTAAAAGGGAAAAAATAATTATGGGGATGGTGAATGTTTTGAAAAGTAAGAGATTATTAAGTCAAATAGCTGCATTAACGCTTACTGCGAGTTTAATTATTCCAATGGTACCTGTTGAAGCGGCTGTAGGTGGGGTATTTACAGACAAAATAGAACCTGCTAAGGGAACAGCATATACAGGAAAACAATTTAAATCAAAACCATTGGTTATACTTATGAACTTTAAGGATTATAAATATACTGATTTAGATGAAAGAGAAAGTTGGAAAATCAATAATTTTTCAGGAAATGATACAACACCTGAATTCTATGAAAAATTATTCTTTAGTGATAGTTACACAGATCCAAAGGGAGTAGAGTATACTACATTGAAGAAATTCTATGAAGAAGAATCAGGGGGAAGTTATGATTTTGATGGAAAGGCTTATGGATGGTATGAAGCTGAACATGAGGCTGCATATTATGGTGGAGCAGATCCAGAACAATGGGGTAGTGATCAAAACAATGCAACAAAGTTAGTTATTGAAGCTTTAGAAGCTGTAGCTAAGGATCCAAATGTTGATTTGTCAGAATTTGATGTTGAAGATAAATGGGACAAGGATAAGGATGGAAACTACTATGAGCCTGATGGAATCTTAGACAATTTAATCGTTATGGCTCCTGGACAAGGAGAACAACATGGCGGTGGGTCTCTTGGTAAGGATGCAATTTGGCCTTTTAGAGCTGGAGTAAGTTGGTATTCAGTAAATAATTTTCAAAAATATGATATTACAGATACCAAAGGGAATAAGTGGCAAGGAGAAGATTACTGTGTATTTTCTCAAGACCTTCCACTGGATCTTCTAGGACATGAATTTGGACATTTACTAGGTCTTCCTGATTTATATGAATCAAATTCAGAACCACCTGTACAGAATTGGTCATTAATGGGTGGAAGTTATACAGGAGCACAGGTACAAGGCTCTAGAGCTGCTAGTTATGGGGCAATAGGAAGAGATCAATTACAAAAAGATTTTGATAAATGTAACTTAGATGCTAGATGGGCAAATGATTTAGACATAACATTAGATGATTTAAAAGAAGAGGGTATGACATTAGATCTTAATCAATCTAACATAAAAGGTGATAATCTAGACTTAGTTAGAATAGATTTACCTAAAAGATTAAAACAGGTTGCGAAGCCAAAGAAATCAAAATATTACTTTAGTGGTAAAGGTGACAATCTTGCAAATGAAATGACAACAACAATAGATATGCCACAATCAGAAGAGTTACTATTTAATTTCTTGGCTTGGTATGATATAGACCCAGGATATGACTTTGCTTCTGTACAAGTTAGAGAAGTTGGAACGGAAACATGGGAATCAGTTGAGGGTGATATTACAACTACTGATAATTACAATGATGAAACTCCTAATGATCCAACAGATAGAAACCCTGGACATGGTATAACAGGTAGTACAATTGGTTTTTGGGTTAATGCAGATTTTGATTTTACAAAATTTTCTGGTAAAAACATGGAGGTTAAGTTTAAATTCTGGACAGATACTAATACTCCAGGAGAGGGTTTTTATGTAGATAATATTAAACTTTATAATGGTGAAGATATTATTTTTAAGGATGATGCAGAGGGTGAACCGAAATTCACACTAAATGGATTTACTCAAACTGATGGAAAAGTTTATTATGACAATTACTATTTGCTTGAGTGGAGAAATGGTGATAACGCACTGTCTGATAGAGGACTTAATGAAATAAGCAGTACCTTCGAAGGATTTAAATTTGATCCAGGTATGGTTATGTGGTATATAAACAAAACATATGGAGATGGACATAATAAGCCAGATCAATTTGTAGGTGAAGGTGGACATCCAGGAGAGTTATACGCAGGTGTTGTCGATGCAGATAGAAATATAAATAAATGGGTTCAAGGCAAGGATACAGGAATTGATGCAATTAATTATCAAATGCATGATGCTGCATTTAGTTTAAACAAAGGATCAGATTTAAAGAAAGTTTGGGACAATGGTGCCATAAGTGAAGATACTAATAAATTTATGAATCCTATGTTTGACGACAAAAAAGATTATTCTTATGCTAAGACAGGATTAGAAGAAGCTGGTCTTGTATTAGAAAATAATGGATTAAAAATATTTGTAACAGAAGAAAGTGCAAATAGAAGTTCTTCTAAAATTCATATATCTACTGAGAATACTGCGAAATTTACTCAGCAAGAAAATTTCTTAAGTGAAATTAAACTTGAAAATGAAAAATTGACTGTAGAAGCTGATCAGAGTTATGCAGAAAAAGCTTATGCTACTTACGTAACAGAAGGTGGAAAAAGATTTGATGTTGAACTTACTTTAGACAAAGATGGTAAGTACACTGCTAACTTAGACTTTATTAAAACTTCTAAAGAACCTGTAGAAATGAGTCATATTATATTCCATGACTCAGAGGGAAGTGCTAAAGCATTATACAACTCTCGTGTTCATAAGGTATTTGGTACAGATTTAGGCGAAGCTGGTAATTCAGATATAACAGATCCAGCTCCAGGATCAGGAGACGTATCTGTTAAATATACAGATGCTAATGAAGCTAATGGAACAAATGTATTTAAAGCAGGTAAAGATTCTAAAGTTTCCTTAAATATTAAAAATGGTTCTAAGGTAGAACAAGACTTAACTGTATATGTTGGTATTTACAATCAAAATGACAAATTAGTTAAAAAGGTTGTATCACCACAATACAATATTAAAGCCGGAGAAAATAAAGATGTTACTTTAGATCTAAAAGTTCCATTGAATTCAGGGGAAAAGGTAAAAGTATTTGTTGTTGATTCTAAGGATGGTTCATTTAAACCAGTATCAAATGCAAAGAAATTTACTATAGAAAAATAATATAATAAATTAAAGTCAGAGAAGAAATTCTCTGACTTTTTTTAATGTACATAGTAATCATAAAGTTATAATCAAGGGAAATAAGTATTTTTATATGAAAATTCACTCATAAATGGTAGGGAAGATTAATATATATATCTAAATAGGGGGTGGTTCAAATCAATAATAAAAATATTAAACTATGGATAGCTATAATATCTTTAATACTATCGCTTATAGCCATGGTAGCCTTAATTTCAAAGGGACTTACTCAGCTACCATTTACATCAGGAACTAGAGAGTACTTCCTTGAGGCGGCAATTGGAGCCGTGGGAGTAGTGGCATGTATATGGGCAACAGCTTTAAGTGCTATTAAGATAAATGAAGTTGGTCTTATTATACTATTTATATCATCAAGCATTATATTGTTATTAGGAAACTACATGTATTTTTTATTACCAAGTGTATTAAATATTTTGTTGGCAATTATAATGGTAATAAAAATCTATAAAGAAAATATTTTAATCCATAGAAATGAAGAGTTAGATAATAATCAAGGATGTGAGGAATAAACTTAGAGAAAATATAATGGAGAAGTATTAAATATGAGGTGTAAACAATTTCAAACTAAGTATTATAAATTAGAATTATATATTATAATTTATAATATATCTATTTTGAAGGGGGATTTAATTTATGATTGACTTACACTGTCATATAATACCGGGGATTGATGATGGGGCTAAAAATGATGAGGTTTTTTTAGAAATGGCAAGAATAGCAATGGAAGATGGTATAAGTACTATTATTGCTACACCACATCACTCTAGAACTTATGATAATAAGATAGAGGATGTAAGAGCTATGGTAGAGCTATATAATAAACTTTTAAAAAGAAAAAACATGAAACTTAATATAATAGCAGCACAAGAAATTCATATAAGAAAGGATTTAATTAAAAGGTTAGATGATAAAGAGATTTCTACTATAGGTAATACAAGTTACATGTTGATAGAACTTCCCTTTGATAAATTACCTGACTTTGCCATAGACATAATATATGAGCTTAGAATAAGAGGTATAACACCAATTATTGCTCACCCAGAAAGATACGATTATGTAATTAAGGATGTAACAATTTTAAATAAATTTATTGAAGAAGGATGTTTATTTCAAGTAAATGCTATGAGTATTAGAGGGGAATTAGGTAAAAAGATTAAAAATACAGTGGAGTTTCTAATGAAAAGTAATTTGGTAGACTTTATAGCATCAGATAGTCATAATGAAACAATTAAAAAACCTATGATAAAAGATGTGATAAACTCAGTAGATGATAAGACTAAAAATAGGGTGAAGAAGAATATGAAAAATTTATTCACCAATAATTACAAAATATCAAAGCACCAGATTATAGAAAAAGAAAGGGAAGGTGTACTTAAGAGACTTAAGAAAAAGTTCTTTTAAATATATAAGATACAAAAAAAAACAGTGCTATTTTAATAAAATTAAAATAGCACTGTTTTTATTTTTTTATATCTTCTAACTGTAACTCAGGGGTAAAATCATTGTAAATATAATTGAAAATTTCACGTTTAGTATCTTCTTCAGTATGGCCCATGTAATATACTCCATTCACATCCAGATCGTACCAGTTGCCATCTGTTGGGAAACGGGCCTGTTGTAAGTGTATAGAGTCAGATAAAAATGCTTTAGAAGCAAGTTTGAAAATATCAGTACCATTTAAACTAGTAGCAACAGAGGGAATAAGTTTGTTTACAGTGGAAGGGAATTTTAAAATTCCATTTTTCTTGATTTTAGTAATCATAGCATCCATAACTATTCTTTGTCTTGAGGATCTTCCAAAGTCTCCACTAGAAGTATATCTAACTCTAGTAAAGGCTAAAGCTTGCATTCCTGTAACATGTTGACTACCAGGAGACTTTAGATACTCAGGAGCTACATCTCTTAGCTCACTTTGCTCAGTAATGTAATCATTCATATATTCAAGCTCATTATCAGCTAACTCTAGTTCAATACCACCAATTTTATTTATTATGTCTTGCATACCAATAAAATCAATAGAAATATAATTTTTAATATTTAAATTAAAATTCTGATTAATAGTTTTAACAGCTAATTCTGGTCCACCATAAAAATATGCATGAGTTAATTTATCATATCCATGACCAGGAATATCAACATAGGTATCCCTCATTAATGAAGAGAGTTTAAGCTTCTTGTGAACAGTATCAAGTGATACTATTATCATAGAATCTGAACGGCAAGGCTCTTCAGGAGTACGACGGTCTAATCCAAAGAGAGCTATATTAATTATATCATCATTAAGTTGTTCAGTACTTAAACTTCCTATGCCTAGAGAGGTATTACTTTTAGGGAAATCAATAGTATCAACACTACTAATAGCAGTAACTAGAGATATAATAGTAAAGATAAATAATATTATTAGTAATAAAAAGCAAACTAAAAAAATCTTAAGTATATTTTTCCGTTTACGTTTTTTAGATTTTTTCTTTCTTTGATTAGTAGATTTAGTATGCCCAGTATTTTTCATGGAGTTATTATTCTTTCTAGGGGGCATATTACGATTGCTAGCCATTACACCACTTCCTTAGTCATTTAATAATTGAGTTAACTATATTATAAACTAACTATAGTAAGGTTAAAAGGATAATATTTCAAAATTGGACTTATTTCACATCGATTTTCATATAATATACAATATATAAGATAAAAATAAAAGTTATTTATGGTATTTTCAATGGATTTATTGTAAGATATATATATATAAGAAAAACAAAGGAGTGTTTTAAATAATTCATTTACGAGAAATCTTTAAGAAAAGGTATACTAGATGGATATTAGTAGTAATATGGATGGTGATTATATTTAAACTTTCCGGTGATACAGCTACTTTATCTAGTGAAAAAAGTAATGGAGTTATTATAATTTTGAATTTTATAGGGGTAGATTTAAATAGTACATTTGGAGAATTCACTGAATTTTTCGTAAGGAAGTCAGCACATATATCAGAGTATTTTATCTTATGTTTATTAATTTACAGAGCACTTAAGATAGACTTTCAGGAAAAAAAATTATATCTATTATCTCTATTAGGAACTTTTTGTTATGCCTTAACTGATGAAATTCATCAATTATTTGTACCAGGCAGAAGTGGTCAGATTAAGGATGTGTTTATAGACACATCGGGTGGTATAATGTTTTTGATTATAATAATTATTAGCATAAAGATGAGAAAAAGATTAGAATAAATTACTTAAAGAATATAATAAAGTATAAATAGCTAATAAATTTTTATTTAATTGTATAAAATTAAAAGAAATTAATTAAATATTTACAATTTTCAAAATAAGCAGATTAGTCAAGGTTTATATAGAAAAAAATTAAGAGATACTTAGCAAAGCAAGTCTATTTTATAGAATTTATATAACTAGATGAGTTGCAAGTGGAAGGAGGGTAGAAAATGGATAAGAAAACAAAGACACAAAGTGAATCAATAAAATTTGATTTACAATTAACAGAAGGTGAGGAACTTCTCACATCAGATTTACAAAAGCAAATATGGAAAGAGGAACTTGAAGCACTAAAACCATTAACTCATGGTGAAATGTCCTTAAATGGAGTATATATCTTTGAGGAGGAGGAGAGATACGAGTTAAATGTGTTCATAAGAAATGCATTTGAAAGAAGTATAATAATTCAAACTGTTCCATTAAGAATATTAGATCATAATAACAATGTACTAGCTCAACAATTTGTAGATTTAACAGAAGCTGGAGAAATACTATCGCATAAGGCTAAACCATTTAAAATTTATCTTGAAAAAGAAAGCATATTAGATAAAAACATATGTGATAAAGATTGGAGAATTGTAGTTACTAAGGATATAGAGATAATTGAAACTAGTCAAGTAAAAGAATTTGAAGATTTTCCAGAGGAAGCAGATTTACGAATTAGAGAAGATTTAAAGGTTTACTTAAATGCTTTACCATTTGTAAAATATGGTGATGTAAATGTAAATGTATTTAGGCTAAGTCAGTTATCTTTAAATGATATTTTCGTACTATTAGTTATTAGAAATGGTTCAGGTATGGATGTTACTTTAGGTAAACTGCCACTATCTATTATAGATGAAAACAATGAAGTTGTGGCTTCTGGGATATTTGATCTTTCCCATATAAGAATAAGTAAAGATAAGGCAAAGGTTTGTAAATTTGATTTAGAAAATGAGTTTATTTTAAAAAGAGATATGAATATAAAGAAATGTTCAGTTAAGTTAGGGTAGTCCTAAGGTTATTTAAATAAGGGGAGTTATAAATTAGTGGAAATATTATATAAAGATTTTAATCAATAATATTAATATACTATTATATAGCTAAAAAAAAATAGGGGTGAAGATATGGATATGAATATGGACAAAAAGAAAAAGATGGCTTTAATTTCCATAGGCTTAATTGTGGTTATTGCAGTAGCTTTTGGAGCTTACTACTTAGCAAATAAGGATGTACCTACAACGGGTAAAAAAGAGCCAGAGAAAAAAGAAGATAAAAAAGATCCAGACAAAAAAGATCCAGACAAAAAAGACGAAGTAGCTAAAGAAGAAGATAAAAAAGAAGAGGATAAAAAAGAGGAAGATAAAAAAGACGAAGTAGCTAAAGAAGATAAAAAACCAGGGAATAATAATAGTGCAATAAAACCAAACAAACCGGGTAAATATCCTATAAGACCAAGTGTACCAGGTAGAGATCCGATAGTTGCAGATAAAGAGCCAGACAAGGAACCAGGTAAAGAGCCAGACAAGGAACCAGGTAAAGAGCCAGACAAGGAACCAGGTAAAGAACCAGACAAGGAACCAGATAAAGAACCAGAAGATACTGAGTCATTTAAAATATACGTTAGACAAATGAGTATAGGTTCAGTAACTACAGTTAAACTTAATGAAAAATATAAAGATAAATATAATATGTTCCAAGTATTTAAGAATGATGAAGCAATATCAGAAATCAGATCAATTAGTGATGAAAATGGAAGTGCTGTATATCCTGGTTTAACCGCAGGAGAAAAAATAACAGTTCATTTCTTTGATAATAATGGAAAACTCATAACAACTGGGGAAGCACAATTAATAGCTGCGTAGCAAGTGTTATTAGTAAATAGTGTTATGAAGAGCAAAAAAATAAGAGTTGTAATATTATTCATCATCATTATTAGTGTGGGTTTTGGTATATACTTTTTAAAGAGTGAAAATGGAAGTAAGAGTGAAAATTTAGCTAATATAAATGCATATGTAAAACCTCTTCATTTGGGATGTTCTATTAGAGTAAAAATAAGTGATGAGGGAGTTAAAAACTATGAGGATGCACATTACTTTCAAGTAGCTATAGATGGTAATCTAGCCTCTGCAATTTGTGAATTAGGACAAGGTACAACAACATATCCTAGTAAGGGTCCTAGAGACGTTGTAGAAGTTAAAGTTTTAAATAGTGATAAAGAAGAAATAGATAGTGTAAAGGTTAAGCTAGAACAAGAAAATCAATAAAGTTAAACAAAACATATATATAAATAATTAAATAACATATATCTTTAAAGACTTAAATTGAAAAATTTAAGTCTTTTTTAGTGTCACAAGTATAAAAATATACAAAGAGAAGAAAAGTTTATTGGATTGAAGTGAATTTGGTAAAGTCCAAAAGTTTTGTAATATTATATATTTTTTTTCATAACTTAGAATATAGTAGAGACTTAATTAAAATGAGGTGATAAGTTATGAAGGTACATTATATAATTTTAATTGCAATTGCAGTATCACTAGATGCCTTCGCAGTTGCACTTTCAATAGGACTTGATAAAAGAATTAATAGAAGGATTAAACTTGAAATTTGTATAAGTTTTGCATTTTTTCAGTTTTTAATGGCATTCATAGGTGGAGCAATAGGTATTGTTTTTAATACATATTTTTTAAATGTACCCAAAATAATATCTGGATTTATTGTGTCCTTAGTTGGTATAATAGTATTGAAAGAACAATTTGAAAACAAAGAAAAAGAATTTGTATTAAAGTTTGCAATGTGTATAATATTAGGTATATCAGTTAGCATTGATGCAGGAGCAATAATGTTTGGTATAGCAGGAAATTTATCAAGCAATATAGCACTATTTTATTACACTATACTAATTGGTATGGTAACATTGGTAGTGACTTGTATAGCATTCTATATATCAAAGATTCTTAATAAAATAGAGTTGATTGAAGAGTATGCTGCATACATAGGAGGAATTATACTTATATTACTAGGTATAAAAATTATGTTTTAAGGAGGATTAATTTAATGTTAGAACAATTAAAAAACTTAAAAAGCTACGAGGTATTTAAATACTTTAAAGAAATGAATGAAATTCCAAGAGGTTCTGGAAATGAAAAGGCAATTAGTGACTGGTTAGTAGACTTTGCTAAAAGTCATGGATTTGAATACATTCAAGACGAAGCTTTAAATGTAATAATAAAAAAACCAGGAACTAAGGGTTATGAAAATTCTCCAGTGGTAGTACTTCAAGGACATATGGATATGGTTTGTGAAAAAAACGCAGATACAGTTCATGACTTTGAAAAAGACATAATTAAATTTATTGTTGAGGGTGACACATTAAGAGCTGATGGCACAACTTTGGGAGCAGACAATGGCATAGCATTAGCCTTTGGATTAGCTGTATTAGCATCCAAGGATGTAGCTCATGCTCCAATTGAACTATTAGCTACAAGTGATGAAGAAGCTGGTATGGGTGGAGCTCAAAGCTTAGATCCTAAGGACATAACAGGAAGAACATTAATTAACATAGATTCAGAGGAGGAAGGAATTCTTTTAGTAAGTTGTGCAGGTGGTGTAAGACAGATCATTTCTTTGCCAATAGTTAAAGAACCAGCACCAAGTGGATATGTAAAGAAAACTATTAGAATTAGAGGGCTTAAGGGTGGACATTCAGGGATGGAAATTAACAAGGAAAGAGGGAACTCTAACAAGTTAATGGGAAGATTCTTAAATGACTTAAGAAGTTCAGCACAGTTTAACGTAGCTAGTATTATGGGTGGATCAAAGATGAATGCTATTCCACGTGAATCTGATTCAGTAATATTTATTGAGGAAAGCAAGATTGAGACTTTAAACTCAAAAATAAAAGAATGGAATGAGATTTTAAAAGTAGAATTAAATGCTCAAGATCCTGATGTAAACTTAACTGTTGAAGATTGTAATGAAGAAATAACAGAGGTGTTTAACTGTGATACAACAGGTAAGGTTATAGATATAATTATGTTAACACCAAATGGTATCCAAACAATGAGTATGGCAATTAAAGGTTTAGTAGAAAGCTCTAACAACCTTGGTGTTATAGTAACAGAAGGAAATTATGTTAAATTTGAAAACTGCGTAAGAAGCTCAGTAAGAACACTTAAAGAGCAAATAAATGCAATTGGAACTATAATAGCTAAGAGTACTGAAGCAGAGATTGAGTTTATATCTGACTATCCAGCATGGCAGTATAGACCAGACTCTAAGTTAAGAGAAACCTTTGTAGATGTTTATGAAAAAACATTTGGCAATAAACCAGAAATTAGTGCAATACATGCTGGTTTAGAATGTGGATTATTTGGTGGTAAATTTGGAAGTGACATGGATATGATTTCTTTCGGACCTAATATATATGATGTCCATACACCTGATGAGCATATAAGTATAGAATCTACTGATAGAATGTATCAATATCTATTAGAAGTATTAAAAGAACTTAAGTAAGATAAT
>JAVXGR010000008.1:0-43334 GCA_036657335.1 Clostridium sp.
ACAAGATTTATAGATTTTTATAGATTTTTGGCAACGGATTTAAATGGAGTATATAAAGGAACTTAACATAATAGACGGGGTTATTCATATATTAGATAACACGGCAGTTGAGCCAATATTGAATGAATTTGCATTAGATTTAAATGAGGAGATATATACATTTTTATATAAACATATTCAAAAGTGTTTAAGTGATGAAGAACTTAAGTACGCTATATTTACAGAGGGGAGAAATATAATTAAAGAGGTTTCCTATGAATATTTAAGTGGACATAGCAATTTATTAGATGCATCAAAAGAACTAGCAAGGCAGATGTTTACAACCATGAAGTCAAATGGAAATATACCATCATGTGATTTGATAACTGTTTCTATATCCACTGAATATGGACCTATGCTGGGTATTTTAAAAATGGACTATGTAAAAAACTATATGCATAATATAGAATTTGTGGATAATAAATTAGGTATAAATATAATTCCCCAGGTAACTGGATTACCTGGAAGCGGACAAAAAATACAGAAATGTGCAATAATAAAAACTTCAAAGTGTGACAATAAATATGATTTAATGGTTTTAGATAAACAGAAGAAGGGTAAGCATAATGATGATTATGGATCAAATTATTTTATTGATACTTATTTAGGTTGTGAGATTATAAATAATGAAAGAGACATGACTAAAAATTTTCTGCATGCAACAGAACAATGGACCAGAAATAATTTATCTGATAATGCAGATAAGGCAGAAAAGCTTAGAAGAACTGCAAAGAAAAAATTGCAGGAGGAAGAGCATATTGACGTATTAGATTTTGCTCAAGAAATATTTGGGGAAAATGAAGAGATAACTAAGGACTTTTTAAGCTTTAGTAAGGTTAACGGAGTATCGGATAAGGTTGAAGTTGATAGGGAATGGGTAGATAAGAAATTAAAGAGGGTAAGACTAAAAATAGATGGAGATATAGATTTATATTTAAGTGGAGAAGCTTATAAAGATTTTGAAAGGTTTGAGATTAAGAGAAATGGTGATGGAAGTATAAATATAATAGTAAAGCATATTAGAAATTATATAGAAAAATAAAATATTAAATTTAAAAAGGCGTCGTATCAAAATTAATTTATACGCATAAGGAGAAAATAGCGAATTCAAAAATGAATTCGCTATTTTGTGCATAATATTATTTATGAAAAACTTAAATTATATAAGTAATAATATTAGGCTATATGGAGGGGTTTATTCAAGTCGCAATCTAGCGAAATCCCGTGGACATACATTAATTTAAGATTAAAGAGTATTTTCACAACCTAAAACATCTGTGATTTTACTTTCAACTAATTTAGTTATATTTTCTCTAGCAGATCCTAAGTATTTTCTTGGATCAAAGATTTCTGGAGAGTCTCCAAATACCTTTCTTATTGATCCAGACATAGCTAATCTAATATCTGTATCCATATTAATTTTACATACAGCCATAGAAGATGCCTTTCTTAACATTTCTTTAGGAACACCCTTAGCACCTTTCATTGATCCACCGTAATTGTTACACATTTCAACATATATAGGATCAACGGCAGAAGCACCGTGTAGAACTATTGGGAAATTATGAATACCTTCAGCTTCTAATTTTTCAGTTATCTTTTCTAGTCTAGCAAAATCTAATTTAGCTTCACCAGCAAATTTGTAAGCACCGTGGCTTGTACCTATAGCTATAGCTAGAGAATCAACTCCAGTTCTTTTTATGAATTCAACAGCTTCATCTGGATCAGTATAAGTAGCATCAGCACTATTAATATTAACCTCATCCTCAATGCCTGCAAGTTTACCAAGTTCAGCTTCAACTACAACACCTTTAGAGTGTGCATATTCAACAACCTTCTTAGTAACTTCTATGTTTTCTTCAATATTAAAGTGAGATCCATCTATCATTACAGAGGTGAAACCAGCATTTATGCAAGTTTTACAATCTTCAAAATTAGCACCATGATCTAAATGAAGAGCCATATCTACACCAGTGTCTTCAATAGCTGCCTCTACTAATTTTACTAGGTATGGGATTCTCATATACTTCATTGCACTAGAGGATACTTGTAAAATAACAGGAGCTTGTTTGCTTTTTGCAGCATCTGCAATTGCTTGAACTATTTCCATATTATTAATATTAAAAGCACCTATAGCATATCCGCCTTCGTAAGCCTTTTCAAACATTTTTTTAGTTGTTACTAATGCCATAACAATACCACCTTTCATCGTTGGAACGAATTTGCCCCGATGGGACATTTTTGTTATACTTATATTATAAATGAAAATGAAGTATATTTCTATAAGTTTATTATAAAAGAACTAATAATTAATAAATCCATCCTTAAAATTAAAGTTTAAATAATTAGTTCATATAATGATGTATAATAAGACAAAAGAGTTATACTAAATCCGTGATTTATAAAGTATAGTATATTAATTATAATATACTACAGTTAGTATTTAAAGTAATAGAGTAAATAAACTATAAATAAGGACTTTATAGTTTATAATAAATTTTCAAAAGTAAGCTTTTGAAAGTCTTCAATATGTTTAAATCTATGTATAATCACATGAAGTGAGGCAGTGCTTTCGATAATATCATTATTTTTAATGTATTGAGAACAATGGATAATATCATCATTAATAATATCAAGCTCCGTATCATTGGTGAATAGTGAAAAAAATTTTGAGTAGCAGTGCCATTTATCAGAAAGAGTCATAGATTGAGAATATGCTTCATCCCAATTATTGGATTCTATTAATGATATGATATTCATAGATAATATATCTAATTCTTTACAAATATCATTACAATATGAACTTGAGAAGATTATTAAAATAATCATTGAGATAAATAGTAATGTAGAAATAAATATATTTTTCAATTGCAATCTCCTCTTTCATATTTGTTTTGACAATAGAATTCACCATTGTTATCAAGTATAGCTAAAAATACATTTTTAGGATTATTAATATTATTATTATTTAGTTGAACCATTAACCATTCAGTATCTTTATTAATAATAGTAAGATTAAATATATTGATTTTACCATCAAGTATTAGAGTAACTGGTAATTTATCTTGGGTTGTGGCTATGTTTAGGTCATCCTTTGTAGGAACAGTCAATCTTGTCTTGGGTATAATTGATAGTTGACCACTTGTTTCTAAAATAGCATATTCAATTTCTTTTATGTTGTAAAAATTTTTAAGTCGTAATTCCTCCAATAAATCATTGATGTTAATACGTTCTTCTTTTAAAGCCTGGATAATAATTTTACCATGTTCAATAATAATAGTTGGTTTCCCACATAATAATTCTCTGGTTTTTTCGCTTTTAAGCTGGGCTATAGAAGAAAAAATCTGAAGTATTACAAGTACTATCATAGGAATTAAACTAAAAGATAGTGGTATTCTATTATCTTGCATAGGCATGGCTGCAAGATCGGAAATCATAACAGTTATTACAATTTCAAAGGGTTGTAATTGACCGATTTGACGTTTACCCATTAACCTAATGGCCACTAAGGCCATAAAATATAGAATAACAGTTCTAATTACTAATATAGACATATATTCATCACCTTGTATATTAATTGTAAATTATCTCTCTTAATATGCCCCAAAATTCAATTTATATAAGTGGGAATATAAAACTTTGGCATTAATTAAAGCTAAGTAATGATAAATAGCTTTAATTAAGGTTGTTACTATTATAAGATATAAGTATAAACTTAATATTTAATATTTAATATTTAATATTTAATATATAGATATAAGATTTAATATAAATAATAGATTCAAGTAGGAGGATTTTTATGTTTGAGATTAATTTGTATAAAGATAGAACTTTAGAATTAAATAGCGAAGCTATTTTAAATGATATTTTAATAGAAAGTGAATTGGAAAATGAGAGTAAACTTCCTATTGTTTTAGGAGAATTTAATGGACGAATATTAGAATTAAGGGAAAAAGTACAATGCAATGGGGATTTTAAACCAATAGATATAAATAATGATTTAGGAAAAAGAACCTATGTTAGAACTCTGTTATTTGTTCTTACTAAGGCTGTAGTAGATATATTTCCAAAGGCTAAGATTACAATTGAACATTCCATAAGCAAAGGTATATTTGGAGAAATAAAAAAGCAAATACCGCTAGGAGCAGATGATATATTAGCAATAAAAAATAGGATGAAAACTATAATTGATAGAGATATTATTATAAATAAAGGTATGTTTTCTAAGGAAGAAGCTATTGATTTATTTAAAAGTTACAATATGATGGACAAGGTTAAAATATTAAAATCAATAAAGACAGATGAAGTAAAATTATACGAATTAGATGGAAGGTATAATTATTTTTATGGACCAATGGCCTACTCTACAGGAGTTTTAAAATCATTTGATCTAATAAGCTATAAACCAGGGTTTTTACTTATGTATCCGAATCAAAAGGATTCATTAGCTATACCTAAGTTATGTTATTATGAAAAGTTAAATAAAATTTTTAAAGAGGCAGAAGAATGGGGACATATAATGGGTATTCCAGATGTGGGTTCCTTGAATGAACTTGTTTATGAGGAAAAGATTGAAGATATAATAAGAGTTAATGAAGGGTTGCAAGAAAAAAAGATAGCATATATAGCAGATAAGGTGTGTAGTAATAAAGAGGTGAAATTAGTATTTATATCAGGTCCTTCATCCTCAGGGAAAACTACATTTACCAAGAAGTTAGCAATACACTTAAGAGCTAATGGAAAGAAGGCAATACAAATATCAATGGATAACTATTTTGTTGATAGGGAATTTACCCCTTTAGATGAAAATGGACAACGGGATTTTGAGTCTTTAGATGCTATTGATATAGAGTTATTTAATAATCAGTTGAAGAGAATATTAAATGAAGAAGAAGTTGAAATACCACGGTATGATTTTATAGTGGGAAAAAAGCTGTGGGAAGGAGAAAGAGTAAATTTAGAGAATAATGGTATAATACTCATAGAAGGAATACACGGTTTAAATGAATCTTTAAGTAGAGATATACCCAAAAATCAAAAGTTCAAAATATATATTAGTTGTCTAACTCAATTAAATATTGATGATCATAATAGAATATCTACAACAGATGTAAGAATAGTAAGAAGAATAGTAAGAGATAGTATTACTAGGGGATATAGTGCAGAAGCAACTTTAAGTATGTGGCCTTCTATTAAAAGAGGGGAAGAAAAAAATATATTTGTCTTTCAAGAGGAAGCAGATGTTATGTTTAATTCTAATTTAATATATGAGCTCTGTGTTCTAAAGAAATATGCATTAAAGGAATTATCCACTGTAAAAAAGGAAAGTCCTGTATACTATGAGGCAAAGAGATTAATGAGCTTTCTACATTTATTTAAAGATGTAGATGAAAATATAGTTCCAGATGATTCATTGCTTAGAGAATTTATAGGAGGTAGCTATTTTTACAAATAGGAAAAGAAAAAAACTACAAAATATATTCTTATGTTACAAAAATAATGTATAATATATTTAAGAAGGTATGTTTTTTGTATATTATATAATATAAAACAATAAAATAATAAAACAATATGCTTTAGATATACGGATTTACTAATAAACTAAAGACTATGGAGGAAGAAAAAAGAATGTTCGCAAATAGAGGAAAAGAATTAATTGAAATTTGTAATAGAGAAAATATTTCTATTGCAGAGTACTGCATAAGATATGAAATTGAAAATTCAGGTCTAAATAGAGAACAGGTTATGAGTGCAATGAATCAAAATTTAAATGTAATGAAGGAATCCGCAAGCTTTGCATTAAATAATGATATTAAATCTGTTAGTGGATTAATAGGTGGAGATGCTAAGAAAATAAAAAAATATGCTGAGAGCAAAAAATCTTTAACTGGTGAAGTTATGATTAAAGCAATGGCTCGTGCATCCTCAAGTTCAGAAGTTAATGCTGCAATGGGAAGAATAGTAGCGGCACCAACTGCTGGTTCTTGTGGAATACTACCTTCAGTGATTATAACAGCAGGAGAACAACTGAATTCTTGTGATGAGGATATGATAAAAGGCTTATTCACAGCAGCTGGAGTTGGTAATATAATAGCACAAAATGCTACTTTAGCTGGAGCAGCTGGAGGATGTCAAGCAGAGTGTGGCTCAGCAGCAGCTATGGGTGCAGCCGCAGCGGTTGAAATGATGGGTGGAACACCAGAGATGGCATTGCATGCAGGGGCAATAGTCTTTAAAAATATTTTAGGGTTAGTATGTGATCCTATTGCTGGATTAGTTGAGGTACCCTGTGCTAAGAGAAATATTGCAGGGGCAGTTAGTGCATTAACAACTGCAGATTTAGCCATGGCTGGTGTAAGGAGTGCAATTCCTTTCGATGAGGTTGTAGATGCCATGTATAAAATAGGTAAGGGACTGCCAAGCGAATTAAGAGAGACGGCTAAGGGTGGGTTAGCTGTTACACCTACAGGATTAAGATTAGAAGAAAAAATCATGGGGAAAAGATGTGGTAGGTAAGATTTTAACATAAAATCTATTTAGCTACTCACTATTTTTGAGAATTAGAAATAACTTTAATTATTTTGAGAAATAACCTATATTAGCAGACTAATAGAAGAGTCTACTTGTATAGGTTTTTTTGTATAACAATTTCTAGGTATGAGTTAAAACTGAACTTTACCATCAGTGATAATCTTCAAAATAGACGTGTAACACAAAACAATAGATGGAATAAAATGCTAATGTAAAGAAATTTATTTTGGAGGAAATGATGAACTTAAAAATAAAAGAGTCACAAACATTAAAAAATCTTTTAAGGACATTTTCTGGGGAGTGTAGAGCAAGAAACAAATATTATTTATATGCAGAGGTTGCTAGAAAAGAAGGCTATGAAGATATAGCTAATGTTTTTGAGGAAACAGCAAATAATGAGTATGCACATTGTAGAGAGGTCTTTAATAGATATTTGAAAATAAATGGTACTACTTTAGAAAATTTAAAGGATGCTATAATGGGAGAATCATCTGAAAATAAGAGCATATATAAGGATTTCGAAGAGGTAGCCAGAAGAGAAGGATTCAATGAGATAGCGGATTTTTATAAAGAATTAAGAGAAGTTGAGGAGCATCATCAAAAGAGATATGAAGATTTAGCAAACAAGATTGAAGGAGGAATGATATTTAAAAATGATAATCCTATAAAATGGCAGTGTATGAATTGTGGTTACATTCACATAGGAAAAGAGGCTCCATTAGTATGCCCTTTATGTAAGTATCCAATATCATATTTCAGACAATATTGTGGGGTTAGGGGTGAATAGAATGTTTATAAGATACCCTGATTTTATGCAGTTAGATATAGAGTTATATAGATCTGAGAATGAAGATAGATTGAATATAACAAAGTGTAGTGGATGTAAGAATGTTAACTATATCAAAACACCCTCTTATAAAAAAGAAGAAATTTCTGAGAAGAAAGAAATAGATAAAAAGAAGGACATGGATAAGAAGAAATATACAGATGAAAACAAAGAAACTAATAAAAAAGAAAGTGATAAGTATAATTTAGATGAGATTCTTCATATTATTGATGAAGAGTTTATTGAAGAATTAATTAAAAAATAATGGAAAACTTAATTCCTGTAATTCTATATTCTTTATGTATGGTTCCACTTGCTTTTTTACTAGGTAAAAATACAGAAAATATATCAGATTATATAGGGGAAAAGCAAGGTGGGCTATTAAGTGCTACCTTAGGGAACTTACCAGAATTAATAATGGGGCTTTGGTCTCTAAAATATGGGATGATTGCTATGGTGAAGGCTTCCATTATAGGAAGCATATTATGCAATATGCTTTTGGGTGTAGGCATAGCTGTAATTTGGGGTGGAGTAAAGTATGGGGAGCAAAATTTTAATAGGAATATAGCGAGAACCAACTTTCAAATGCTTGTTTTATCCTTAAGTGCTATGATTGTGCTTGCAGCATTGGATGTATATAAAAATCTTTCTTTTGATGTAAGTAATAGTATATGTTTAGAAATATCAGTAGTTTTAATGATTATATATGTACTAGGTTTAATATTTTCATTAGTTACACATAAAAGGATATTTGAAAGCTCAGAAGAAGTAAAAAGTAAAAAAAATAAGGATAAAAAATTCATTTATATATTAATAAGTCTCTTTGTTTTAGTAATTTCTTTGAATTTCATTGCTGAAAAGTTAATATTCAATTTACAAATTTTTAGTCATTACTATGGAATATCTGAAGAGTTTTTAGGTATAGTCTTAATACCTTTATTAGGGAATATGGGGGAAATGGCATCTGCTATAATTAGTGCTGCTAATAATAAAATTAACTTAAGTATAGAAACATCTATAGGATCTTGTATACAAATGTGCATGTTTGTATTACCTATAATGATTATAGCATCTTCCTTTATGGGAGTAAGTATGGATATGATTTATTCTGGATTTGAAGTGATAATGACTGTTATAGCAGTTATAATGTCTTATATAGTATTTCAAGATGGCAAAACCTACTGGTTTGAAGGTGCCATATTGTTGAGCATATATACAATAATAACCCTAGCATATTATTATGTAGCTTAATAGTGTAGTTATGTTTATAAAAAATTTATTTAGTTCAAATTTGATTTCAAAACAATAATCTCAAAATATTACCTTGTATTAAGTGGAATATAAGGTAATATTTTTATATTTATGAAAATATAATATATATGATAAAGAGCAGAGGATGTGAGGAGTTGACTTATAGGAAAGTCATAGATACATGCTATTGTGATATAAGTAATCTTAGCGATTTACTAGGTAAACTTGTTAACTCATATAGAACATTAGTTGGGGCAGCAGATGAACTTAATAAAATTGCTTTAAGTGGTAAAAGTGAGATAAATAGAGCTTTGGATAGGGTAGAGGATTTGGGTTATGTCGTGGATGAAGTGATAAAAGCTTTAGATTCTAGTGTTTGTAACTATAGTACTTATTGCAGGGTAAAAGCTAGTGCAATGAAACCACATATTGTAGAAAAACATATATCATCAGAAATTCAGAGTGAGTTTACAGCAGAATAATTACTTAAATATAATTTAATGTAGTATTAATATATTTACATCATATTTTTTTGTTTTATGGACAAAATAAACTTGAGGTGATGTAAATGTATGTTAAAGATATTATGACTATTAATATAATTAGCGTAGATGCAGATAGTCCTATACAATCTGTAGCAAAGATAATGAGAGATAATCATATAGGATTAGTTCCTGTATGTGACGAAGGTAATAATGTTATAGGTGTTATTACAGATAGAGATATAGTTTTGAGATATGTAGCCGAGGATGAAAATAATAAGCAACAGGTAGTTAGAAACATAATGACATCTAATCCAACTCTTATAAGTAGAGACATTACATTAAAAGAAGCTACAGATGTAATGGCAAGAAAAAGAATAAGAAGACTTCCTGTTATAGATAAAAGTGGGGTTATTGGTATGATATCCTTAGGTGATATTTCTCAGGAAGAAGAGGAAAAAATTAATGTTGGTGAAGCATTAAGTAAAATATCACAGTACAGTTCTTCAGAGAATTAAGATAAATCCATGGTATAGCCATGGATTATTTTATTTGTCATATAAAATTTTCTGGTTTTATATTATAATGTTCATGTATAAGATAGAGTGTAATAAAGTCTTGCACTATATCTCAAGTGCCTAGTGGCAAGTATTTCATATCAATATTAGTTGATACGGAGATTGTTGAACTATATAAAACAGATAAGAAAATTGGTGTAGACTTAGGTATTAAGGAATTTGCAATAACAAGTGATGGAGATTTTTTCAGTAATCCGAAACACTTAAAGAAGAAGGTTTTAGGGGGAGTTACGGTGAAAAAAGTAAAATTTATATACAATCCTTATTCAGGTGAAAATACTATATTATCTCAACTTGATAAGGTAATAAAAGTTCATCAGAAATATGGATATACAATAATACCATTTAGAATATCCTTTGAATGTAATATGGAAGAGGCTTTTAAGGATATTCATAATAATTATGAATATGTATTAGTAGCTGGAGGAGATGGAACTGTTGATAGAATTTTAAACATAATGATGAAGTTGAAGATAAAAAAGCCTTTAGGAATAATACCAACAGGTACCGCTAATGATTTTAGTAAATTAATGAACTTAGGTGAGGATATAGAGGATATATGCGAGAAAATAATAAATAGTAAGCCTAGAAAAATTGACATTGGAAAGATAAATGATAAATACTTTATCAATGTTGCAAGTGCGGGTTTATTTACAGATATATCTCAGAAAACAGATGTTAATTTGAAAAACACTATGGGAAAACTGGCATATTATCTAAAGGGAATTGAAGCATTACCAAGCTTTAATAAATTAAAAATAGAGGTAACTTCTAAGGAATTCAATTATGAAGGATACATGTATTTAATACTTGTATTTAATGGGAAAACTGCTGGAAACTTTAAATTAGGGTATAAATCTGAAATAGATGATGGGTTATTAGATGTAATAATTATTAAAGCGGGACATATGAAAGATATAATATCTATATTTTTTAGTATTATAAGAGGGGAGCATCTAGAAGGTGTTCCTGGAGTAATTTATTTTAAAACTAACAAGTTAAGGATAAATTGTGAAGAAGATATTGTAACTGATATTGATGGAGAAAGAGGTCCAGATTTTCCAGTAACCATAGAGTGTATACCAAAAGAAATTAAAATTTTAGGGTTTTAATATAAAATTAGTTGAATATAAAATTAGTTGAATATAAGTAATAATAAATGGTTTTTTTTAATAATTATAAGTAAGATTAATTATAATGAGGTGAAATATGAAATCTTACTTATACTTAAGTTACTTAGGGCTTGTATTTATACTAACGTATTTTAGTATTATATATGCTAAAAGATATGCAGCAAATAAAATAAAAATTATCTATATGATTTTATTTGAGCTGATTTTCATAAGAAATATAGTTTTTTTCTATACTTTTTGTAGTAATAACCTTAATAATTTATATATGATTAAGGGAATAGTTTATTTGAATTTGTTATGTTTTCCAGCTGGAGCATTCATATGTTATTATATCTTCTTAAGGAATAATAAGTTTAACTTTAATAAGATTTTAATGATAATAGGAATGATTTTTATTTCCTATGTAGCTAATGTGTACTTAAATCAGGCAGATATAAAGTTAATAGATTCATTAGGATATATATTTGTTTCTAGTAATCTTAAGTTTATGAAGGTGTACGGAATCATAGTCTATGGCTTTATAGCAGCACTTTCTGTGGGAGTAATTAAAAGGAAGGCTTCTAATAAAATAGGTGGAATATTTATATTAATATCAGCAGTGATTAGTATGGTCAGTAGTTTCTTATTCTATAGTAGCGAAGGTATGATTATTATATATTTAAGTGAGCTATTATGGTCAATAACAATGTTTTATAGCTTACTAAAGTTTAAGAAATTGCTATAAGAGATTATAATGAAAATCATTGGTATAATAAATGAATTTTAAAGTTAATTTGAAGTATGCTTTTAAAGATAGGTGGATATTAGTCAGGGAAATTAGTAGATTTTAAAGATAAGAGTATATTAGCGAAATAAATTAGTTGAATAAATAAACAGGATGGCAGTTAGCCATCCTGTTTATTTATACTCTAGTTCTTTTTGGTAATTTAGTAGATCTCAATGGTTTACTTTGCGTACGTGATCCTTCCCTAGCTACTACTTTAGTTTCTGAGATTATAGTGCTTTTAGAATTAGAAACACTAGTAGTATCAGAGGAGCTAGTAGTTGATGATAGGTAAGACTTAGTAGCTCTATGTCCATTAGGCTTAGAATTAACTCTAGGTTGATGTTGAGGTATTAAACATTTTCTACCATTGCCTATAAGATCTTCTCTACCCGCTGATAATAAAGCTTCTTTTACTGCAGCGTGATTTTTAGGATTTCTGTATTGTAATAAAGCTCTTTGAAGATTCTTCTCATGTTGCTTTGTAGGTGTATATACAGTTTCCTTAGTTATAGGGTTTATACCAGTATAATATATAGTAGTAGATAAACTACCTGGAGTAGGGTAGAAATCTTGAACTTGTTCAGGATTGTAACCCATGTCGCGTATGTATTCGGCTAGTTCAATTGCTGCGTCAATATCACTTCCAGGATGACTTGACATAAGGTATGGAACTAGAAATTGTTTCATATCCAACTTATTATTTACTTCAAAATATCTCTTAGCGAATTTGTCATAGACTTCTCTTGTTGGTTTACCCATCTGTGCGAGAACTTTATCGCTAATATGTTCCGGAGCAACCTTTAACTGACCACTTATATGGTGTTCACAAAGTTCATCCATAAATTCTGTATTTTTATCATAAATTAAATAATCATATCTTATACCAGAACGTATAAATACCTTTTTTATACCAGGTAACTTTCTTATTTTTCTAAGTACATTTAAATATTCACTATGGTCAATTATAAGATTTTTACATGGAGCGGGATGCATACATTGTTTATGTTTACATACGCCTGCTTTTTCTTGTACTTTACAAGCCTTACTTCTAAAGTTTGCTGTAGGACCACCAACGTCGTGGATATAACCTTTGAAATCATCAAAAGTAGTTAATAACTTAGCTTCATTTACTATAGAATCTTCGCTCCTCTTCTGAATCACTCTACCTTGATGGAATGTTAAAGCACAAAAGGAACATGAACCATAACAGCCCCTATGACTTGTTATAGAATATTTCACTTCTTTTATAGCTGGAATACCTCCATCTTTTTCATATATAGGGTGATAATTCCTGGCATATGGTAAATTATAAATTTTATCCATTTCGCCATCTGTTAATGGTGATTGAGGAGGGTTTTGAATTATGTATCGGTGGTCATGTTTTTGAACTATAATTTTCCCGTATATAGAATCTTGTTCCTGGGACTGAACTTTAAAGCTTTCAGCATAAAGCATTTTATCAGAAATAACTTCTTCATAAGAGGGAGAGGTTACATATTTAGATATATTCTCAATACTATTGCTTAAGTAAACAGTACCTTTAACACTTTTAATATCCTTTATATTCATTCCATAGGACATTAAATTAGCTATTTCAATTATAGGTTTCTCACCCATGCCGTATATTAATAAATCAGCTTTAGAATCAAGCAATATACTTCTTCGAATCTTATCACTCCAATAATCATAATGAGCGAAACGTCTTAAGCTAGCTTCGATTCCACCTATAATCACAGGTACATCCTTATAAGCTTCTCTAACTTTATTGCAATACATTAATATAGCTCTATCAGGTCTATAACCAGATTTTCCACCAGGAGAATAGAAGTCATCACTTCTTTTTTTTCTAGCAGCAGTATAATGGTTTACCATAGAATCTATATTACCTGAATTTACAAGAAATCCATATTTAGGTTTACCTAACTTCTTAAAATCATCTGTGGTTTTCCAATTTGGTTGTGCAATAATACCTACTGTGAATCCTTCACTTTCTAAGACTCTTCCTATTATAGCCGTTCCAAAAGAGGGATGGTCAACATAAGCATCGCCAGTAACTATTATAAAATCAAGTTGATCAATACCAGATTTTTCTAAGTCTTCTTTACAAATAGGCAAAAACTTTTTTGTTATTTTCATAAAAAATTCCTCCAAAAGAACTTAAAAATAAGTATTATTATCTATATATAATCTTTATTTTAACATAATAACTATTAAATATAAAGTTGAAATAAAAGTAAGTAAGGTATTCTCCATAAGAAGGGTAGTGTAATTTTTCTATGAATAATTTATCACTATGATTTCTTAATAAATAAAAGAATAGATGAAATAAATGAAAGTCAATATATTTGGGGTGGGAATACAGAAACTGTAGAAAAAGACTTGGAAAAGCAATATAATATAAACAATATTATGTACAATTTATAGATGGAGGTAATAAAATATGTTTAAACTTAATGGAATAGAAAAAATGACTATTGAACAGAAATATAGGTATATGAATAATTTGATACAGGGACAACTTTCATCTGAAAGTGATGCCGTAGCTAATTTAAGTAATGCTTCAGCTATTATAAAGGTGATTTTTCATGATATAAATTGGGTTGGCTTTTATTTACTAAGAGAGGATGAATTAGTTTTAGGTCCATTTCAAGGACTACCTGCTTGTAATCGCATAGAAATTGGAAAAGGTGTATGCGGTTCTGCGGCACTAGAACAAAAGATATATAGAATAGATAATGTTCATGATTTCCCGGGTCATATAGCCTGTGATTCTGCTTCTAATTCTGAAATTGTAATTCCTATAATTCAAGAGGGAGTAGTTTATGGGGTATTAGATATTGATAGTCCTAAAATATCTAGATTTTCAGAATTAGAGGAAAAATATTTAGTTAAGTTTGTAGAAGAATTGCTTAAATACATTAATTTTAAAAATGTTATAAAATAAGAAGTATAGGCTACTTGCAAGTTTTTTATTTAAGTGGGTAATACTAGTAATAAATATCTTAGAAAGCAAAGTGTAAATATATAGTATTCACATGGAGTGAATTTTAGTGTAATATTAGTGTAATATAGTAGAAGTTATATATTAAGTAAAAACACATAACTTTAAAATATAGCCATAGTGGTTTAAATAATAAAATTATATGAGCTTTTTAATAAATTATATAAATTTATTTAAAGCTAGTGAGGAGAACAGAATGATAAATATAGGAGAATTTAACATATTAAAAGTAGCTAGAAAATCAGATTTTGGATATTATCTAGACCTTGGTACAGGTAGTACAAGTGATGATATCTTGTTACCTAATAGAAATACTTTAGATCAACAGGTAGAGGTTGGAGCAGAGGTTAATGCTTTTATTTACAAGGATTCATTGGATAGGTTAGTAGCTACACTTAAAGAGCCCTTAGCTAAGGTTGGAGAAGTTGCCTTATTAAAGGTTGTTGACTCTACTAAGATAGGTTATTTTATAAATTTTGGACTAGAAAAAGATATATTAGTACCTTTTAAAGAAATTACATATACCTTAGAAGTTGGAAAGTCTTATTTATTCTACGTTTATTTAGATAAAACAGATAGACTTGCTGCTACTACTTATGTGGATAGACATTTACATCATACTAATGTGTATAAAGTAGGGGATGAGGTAGAAGCTTTAGTTTATGGTATACAACAGACGGGTAATCTTATGTTAGCTATAGATGGACTATATAGAGCTATTATTTTTAAAGGCGAAATATACAGAGCAGTAAGACCTGGTGAAACTATAGGAGCTAGAGTTTCAGGTTATCTAGAAGATGGTAAAATAATATTAAGTGCAAGAAAAGAAAAATTAGAGGAAATGAACGATGTAGAAGAGCAGATCATGGAGTACTTAAAAGAAAATCAAGGCAAAATGATTTATGGAGATAAAAGTGATCCAGAAGATATAAAGGATATGTTTAGAACTAGTAAGAACTCATTTAAGAGAGCTTTGGGTGGACTTATGAAGAAGGGCCTAATCTGTCAAAATGAAAAAGGTACTTATTTAAAGGAAGATTAAAAATAAAACTTGCAGTGAAGATTAATATTTTCACTGCAAGTTTTTATTTTTAGAAATACATTTTAAGATAAGGAGTTTTTAGAAAGTTTCATCCGTTTAAAAAATTTAATAATTTCATTAGCTACTAGGGGCATTATACTTAATGTAATGACCACTATCCAATCTGTCATGGTTAGATTAATAACATTAAATATATTAGCTAAGAAAGGCACTGTAATTATAATATCTTGAACTAGTATTCCTAGTATGATAGAGCCAATTAAATATTTATTAGTAAATAAACCTATTGAGAATATAGATTTAGTTTCACTTCTCATATTAAGTGAATGAATTAATTGAGATACACTTAATACAATAAAGGCCATGGTTTGAGCATAAACAAGGGTCTCTCCTGCTAGATTTTCAGGAAATAATGGGAATAATACACTTGAACCTGTATGGATTTTTATTCCTATTATAAAGGCAGCTAAAGTTAAAAGACCTATTAAGCACCCATTGAAAAGCATAGTGCTTATTGAACCCTTAAATATACTATCCTTAGGACTCCTTGGTTTGTTCTTCATAAGGTCAGAATCACCTGGATCAACGCCTAATGATAGAGCGGGCAATGTATCTGTAATTAAGTTTACCCAAAGGATATGAATAGGTTTAAGTGGAGTAGCCCAGCCAAGTAAAACGGCTAAAAATAGAGCTATTATTTCTCCTATATTGCATGAAAGTAAAAATATAACTGATTTTTTAATGTTATTAAAGATATTTCTACCTTCTTTAATAGCAGAAACTATGGTTGAAAAATTGTCATCAGTTAATATCATATCAGAAGCACCCTTAGCAACATCTGTACCAGTAATCCCCATAGCTACACCTATATCTGCGGCCTTAAGAGATGGTGCATCATTAACTCCATCACCTGTCATAGACACAGTATTACCATTAAATTTAAATGCCTTAACAATATTCACCTTATGTTCTGGAGAAACTCTTGCAAATACTCTTAAGGTCTTAACCTTCTCAATTAAGCTTTCATTACTTAATTTATCTAACTCTTGACCAGAGATAACTTCAGCTATATTTTCTGTAATGCCCAATTCTTTAGCTATGGCAAAGGCGGTATTTTTATGATCACCAGTTATCATAATTGTTTTTATACCAGAATTTTTGCATAAGGCTATAGAATCCTTAACTTCTAATCTAGGAGGGTCGATCATCCCCACCATGCCTATAAAAACTAAACCAGACTCTAAGGTAGAAAGCTCTATATTGGTATCGGGTATTTCTTTAAATGCAGAGCCAAGCACTCTTAATGCATCATCTGACATCTTGTAAGATTCCTCTAATATATGAACTCTTATTTCAGAAGTCATAGGAAGGATCTCGCCATCTTCATATATATAGTTACAAATAGTAAGCATATTATCTATGGCACCCTTAGTCATTACAAGGAATTTATTCTCATAGGTATTTATTGTTGTCATTAATTTTCTATCAGAATCAAAGGGAACTTCATCAACTCTTTTATGTGACTTTTCATAATCATCCTTAAAAATATTAAATTTGATTCCTGCCTCTAATAAAGCTATTTCTGTAGGGTCTCCAGTTCTAGAGTTCTTAGAGTAAGTTGCATCATTACATAAAACTAGATTTTCTATTAATAATTTTTCAGTTGAATTATCTGCATTTAAATTTTCTAGTGTTTGTAATTTATTATTTGCATAAAACTTGGTTACTGTCATTTTATTTTGTGTAAGTGTACCAGTTTTATCTGAACATATAACATTAACAGAACCCAGAGTTTCAACTGCTGGAAGTTTTCGTATAATTGCATTCTGTTTTATCATTCTTTGAACGCCCATAGCTAAAACTATGGTTACTATAGCAGGTAGACCTTCAGGAATAGCAGCAACAGCTAAGCTTATAGAGGACATAAACATATCTAGTAAATTTCTTTTTTGAAGAAATCCAACTAAAAACATTACACCACATATAATAATTGCACCAATACTTAGTGTTTTACCAAGTTCAGCAAGCTTAAGTTGAAGAGGGGTTTTACTATCCTTATCTTCATTTAACATTTTAGCTATTTTACCTATTTCTGTATTCATACCTGTAGAAACAGCAACACCTACACCTCTACCATAGGTAGCTAGAGTGGAGGAGAAGACCATGTTTTTTTGGTCACCTAAGGCAGTTTCAGAGGGATCTAAAACTAAGTTAGCATTCTTATCAACTGGAACTGATTCACCGGTAAGAGCAGATTCCTCTACTTTTAAGTTAGCAGTTTCTAGTAAACGTATGTCGCAGGGTATATACCTACCAGCATCAATCACTATAATATCTCCAGGTACAACATCCTCTGATTGAATTTCAATGAGTTCCCCATCTCTTTTTACTAATGCTTTAGGGGTTGAGAGTTCTTTTAGGGCATCTAATGCCTTTTCAGCCTTAGATTCTTGAACAATTCCTACTATAGCATTAATAATTATAACTATGGCGATTATTATGGCATCAGAAATTTCACCTAAGAAACCGGATATTAAAGCTGCTGCAATTAACACATAAATTAAGATATCATTAAGCTGAGCAAAAAAAAGTTGAATAATAGTTTTTCCCTTTTTAGAGGTTAGTTTGTTTAAACCGTATTTTTCTTTTCTTGAATCCACTTCTGAGGAAGTTAGTCCTAGAATTGGATTTGTATTAAGTTCTTTTAAAATATCTTCGGGTTTTTTACTAAACCACAATATTAACACCTCTTTTTAATTATATATAAGTATAATTTTCATTTGAATTTAGAGTAAGGATAAATATCTTATATAATTATAACTTAAGAACTTCTTATAATTACTAAAGTATATGCAGTAAACTATTAAAAAATGTAGCAAGATTAATTTTATTTAAATAAAAGAGTTAAAACTAGCATCCGATGGCATTCTTAAATCCCCTCTAGGTGACAAAGCTATTGTACCAACTTTAGGTCCATCAGGTAGTGCAGACCGTTTAAATTGTTGAGTAAAAAATCTCTTAATAAATTTATCAAGCCATTTGGCAATAACCTCTTCGCTATAATCATTTTTAAAGGCTACTTTGGTTAAGTATAATAATTTCTCTTTAGTGGCACCTTGTTTCATAAAGTGATATAAGAAGAAATCATGTAGTTCATAAGGTCCTACAATATCCTCAGTTATTTGTGTAATATTTCCATTGGAATCCTTTGGTAATAGTTCGGGGCTAACAGGTGTATCTAAAATATCCATTAATATATGAGCCACATTAGAATCCACTTCTTTATCAGCCACATACTTAACTAGGTAGCGTATAAGGGTTTTAGGTATAGAACAATTAACGGAATACATAGACATATGATCACCATTATAAGTACTCCAACCTAAGGCGATTTCTGATAAATCCCCAGTACCGATAGATAAGCCACCTTCTTTGTTTGCAATATCCATTAATATTTGAGTTCTTTCTCTTGCTTGAACATTTTCATAGGTTACATCATGTACTTTTTTATCATGACCTATATCTTTAAAGTGTTGTAGTGCTGAGGCTACTATATTTATTTCTCTTAAATCAGTTTTTAAAAGTTTACAAAGATTTAGAGCATTATCATAGGTTCTATCAGTAGTTCCAAAGCCTGGCATAGTTATAGTAACTATGTTTTTCATAGGGAAATTTAATAATTTAAAAGTTTTAATTACAACTAGTAAGGCTAAGGTGGAATCAAGTCCACCAGAAATACCTAGTACAACTTTTTTTACACCGGTATATTCAATACGTTTTGCAAGAGCAGCGGATTGAATATTGAATATTTCTTTACAGGTGACATCTCTGTTATTCTCATTGTATGGTACAAAGGGGTGTTTAGTAATTGTTCTATTAAATTCCCCTATGTCTTCAGTGATGAAAGAAAAATTAATTTCTTTAAAATTCAGTAGATTAAATGATGCATCTCTAAAACTAATATTTTTTAATCTTTCGGAGTTTAATCTATCTAAATCAATAACTGTAGATAGGACTTCATTTTCTCTTTGAAATCTGTTGTTTTCAATAACAGTTGAGCCATTTTCAGATATTATTAAATGTCCACTAAAGAGTACATCAGTAGTAGATTCATATACACCAGCAGAGGAATATACATAGGCACTTAGGGCTCTTGCACTTTGACCATTTACAATAGATCTTCTATAATCTGCCTTAGAAACTAATTCGTTAGATGCAGAACCATTACCGATAATATTGGCTCCTGCTAAGGATAAATAACTACTAGGTGGAATTGTAGTCCATAGATCTTCACAAACCTCAAAGCCAAATTTAGCTAAACCGCTTGAGAAAATAAATTTAGTTCCAAAGGGAATATCCTTATATGTATCAAAGTTAATATATCGATTTTCAAGATTTAATCCAGGTGTAAACCATCTTTTTTCGTAGAATTCACTATAATTTGGTATATAGCTTTTAGGAACAATTCCAAGGATAGTTCCATTTAAAATAAGAAATAAGCAATTATATAGGGAGGTGTTATGTAATAAGGGTGCACCTACGCTAATAAGAATATCCTTATTTTTAGAAAAATCACAAAGCTCTTTTATAGCCTCATTAGATTTTTCAATTAACCTATTATTTAAAAATAAATCTCCGCAGCTATATGAAGTAATTGCAAGCTCTGGAAATTGAATGAATTTTGATTTGTCATTAATTGCAATAGAAATGCAATCCTTAATTTTTTTAACGTTAAACTCCACATCGGATACACTGGTTACAGGACACGCTGTAGAAACCTTTATAAAACCCATTTTCAATTGTTACACAACCTTTCTTAGAATTATTATTATATAAATAGATATTCCAATTATATAAAACTTTTATACTTTTATTATGAGAATATTCAATGTAATTATAGCATTGATGTTGTGCAAAAACTAGAAAATCTAAGCAAAGAGGATGAAAATGAAGAAGAATCCTTTAAACGGTTACATATAACTCTTTAAAGGATTTAAAAGACCTTTATTAAAGGTTGGAAATATGATAAACTAAATTTATACAAAAGAAGATGAAATTTAAAAACAAGTTAATTTAAGATGGTAAATGTAGTTTAAATAAGTTATATTTAAAGGTATAGAATATATTTTTAATTTTATACTTTAGTGGGTAAAACTGATTTAAAGCATAATATAAAACTATGAAGAGTAAAATAAAAGTAGGGGGTGTATTATATGAATTGGTCAATTATGATGGTTTGGTTAGTTATAGCTATTGCAGGTATTGTAATAGATGCACTAAGCAGTAATTTTTTATTTATATGGTTTACACTAGCTGCAGTGGTGTCTATAATAGCTATGTTATTAGGGCTCAGTGTTGTATGGCAGATAGTATTATTTGTAGTTTTGAGTACAATATTAATAATAGTAGCTTATCCTTTAGTAAAAAAGGAAATGAGTAAGACTGTAACTGTTACTAAGACACAGGAACAGGGATATATAGGTAAAATCTACACATCAGAGTGTGATATAGAATCAAAGGCGACTATTAAGATTGGAGGCACATATTGGACAGTTATCAATGAAGGTGAATTAATAACTAAGGGAAATAAATTTAAAATACTTGAGCTTAGAGGAACCAAATTCTTGGTTGCTTTAGAAAAATAAAAGGAGGAATTAATAATGATTTATATTATCATCGCAGTACTAATACTTATCACAGTAGTATCATCAATTAAGGTGGTTCATACAGGTTCAGTATATCTTTTAGAAAGATTTGGCCAGTTTCAGAGAATTTTACAACCGGGTTGGTATTTTACTATTCCTTTTGCAGACTTTGTTAAAAAGAAGGTTTCAACAAAACAACAAATACTAGATGTTGAGCCTCAAACAGTTATTACTAAAGATAATGTTAATATTCAAATAGATAATGTTATATTTTATAAAGTAGTAAATGCTAGGGATACAGTTTATAATATCGAAGACTTCAGATCTGGTATAGTGTACTCAACAATAACCAATATGAGAAATATTGTTGGTGAAATGAGTTTGGATGAGGTCTTGTCAGGAAGAGACAGAATTAACTCAAAACTTTTATGTATTATAGATGAAATTACAGATACTTATGGTATAAAAATACTTTCAGTGGAAATTAAGAATATTATTCCACCACGTGAAATACAAGAAGCTATGGAAAAGCAAATGAGAGCAGAAAGAGATAAGAGAGCGCTTATTCTTCAAGCAGAAGGTTTGAAACAAAGTGAAATTGCTAAGGCAGAGGGTATAAAACGAGCTACAATACTTACTGCGGAGGCTGACAAAGAAGGTAATATTAGAAGAGCAGAAGGGTTAAAAGAATCTCAACTTCTAGAAGCACAAGGTAAAGCTAGGGCTATTGAAACTATTGCAGAGGCTGAAGCTGCTGCCATAGAAAAAATAAATACAGCTATTATATCCTCAGGAACTAATGAAGTGGTTATTGCTTTAAAACAAGTTGAAGCTCTTAAGGAAATGTCTATGAATCCAGCTAATAAGCTTATACTTCCAAATGAAACCTTATCTAGTTTAGGTAGTATAGCTGCTATTGCAGAGATGTTAAAAGGTAAATAAACTGAATTTTAAGTCTTGGTCTATTTACTTAGACCAAGATTTATTTATTTATATAGTAATAAATTATTCGTTTCAAAAGTAAGATGTATATATAGATTATATAGGCTATAGTAAATAATATTTTATATGTAGAAATTTAATTGGAATATATATGACGAATTTAATTTTTTATCTCTTCATTATAGGTTATAAGCAAATGATAAATTTATTTGAATTTTAATATAAAGAGTAAAATTACAATATAATTTATGGTATAATTAATCAATTCTAATATAATTCATAAGAAAGGTGATTATTTACTGTGGAGAAATGGAGTTTTAATAAGTTTGAAATAGCAGAGGTGAACTCTGAAATTAAAAATGAGGTTTTATCGGATGTTAAGCAGCCTGTAAGGGCTAGGGATGGATTTAAAGAAAACTCCAATATAATATACATTCCAAGATATTTTTATAGATTTATTGGGGTGATGGAAAATGAATCTGAGTACTTTGAATATATTTCGAAAATAGATTTAGAGCTTAGATGTTTTTCAGCTTTATATTTAAAGATTACAAAGGGATTTGAGAGAAAAATATCTTTGGATATAAGTAGTAAGTTAGATAATATATGGACGAAGGTTAATATAGATGGATTCTTAGATACAACTTTAGTTATGGATTGTATGGAAACTATGGGGATTCTTCCGAAATTTCCTAATGCAATTTTAAATAGGCAAATTAAGAATAACTTCAAAGGGCTTATGGACTATTATTATTTTAATAACAGAGATATAGGAAGTGAGAAAGTTAAAAGGATTATTGGCTATAATATTTATTGGATAAATATATATCTATATGAACTATTTAAAGGCTTTGATTATAAGGATATTAATCCAAAAGTCTTGTATTATGGAGAGGTAACGGAAGAAGAATGTTTGTTTTTAACATTGCTTGCTACTCTAGGTTGTGATGTTTTATACTTTAATTCTCATGATGGAGAGGTTTTTAAACATGTAGATAAGGCAAATGCTTTTTCTAAAGAAGTTTGTTACGGTAAGAATATAGATATACCACCATTTCCTATAGCAATGGCAGATAGAAAAGAGACTACAGCTTATAATGCTAACGAAGAATTAAAGAAATATTTACATTCAGATGAATCCTTATTTTACAAGCCTTGGCAACTTAGCGAATATGAGTTAAGTTCTATAACTCTAAAGACCACATATGATGAGCTTTTTATTTGGTTGAAACAAGAGGCTTATTTAAGAGATGGTTGGGTAGCTTCTAAAGGAATGGTTTCAGTACCCAACATATTTGCTAAAATAAGAGGTACACATGAGGATTTAGATAAGTACTGGGAAGATATTAATAAGGTTTTAAATGAAGAAAACACTATATTCTACAACAAATTACCAGTTATAGATTATACACATTTAGAGTATAGTAAATTTGGAGAGGTTTATCCTAAAAATAGCAACATTGGATTTGATCTTAAAAAATTAATTAATTCTTCTTGGTGGAACTATAAGGAATTAAGATTAGGACTTCAAGATTCCATAGCTTTAACAATTAAAGAGATGTGTTTAAGTCCAGTGATTAAGAATATTAATAATGATGAGTTTAGAGATTTTGCTGTGGAAATATTTTCGGTGCTTATAAACTTAGATAAAAAATTTATGGAATTATTACAAGCCTTTGATTATCCTCAGAAAGTTCCTAAGATTGTTATATACAATAATGAAACTAATGGAAATTTATCCTTTGAGGATTGCATTTTATTGGCATTTATGAATAAGCTGGGAGTAGATATATTTATATTTAATCCATCTGGTTATAGTGATGTAGAGAAATATATATATAATAGTGTATATGATATACACAACTTGGAAAAAATGAGGTTTAAGTTAGATTATAAAAAATTTATTAAGAAGAAAAGTTTTATTCAAAAATTATTTGGAGTATAGAAAGGGGGAAGACCTAAGGGTCTAGATTTTATGGAGAATAATAGTTTGGAAAAAAATATATTAGTTATACCAGAAGAAAATATTGAGGTGAAACAAGAGGCAGTAGAAAAAGAAATTCTTATATCACCAGAATTTAAAAAAATAGTTTCTAATATTAATTTAAAAGATTCGCAATCTATTATGGCATATGGTAATGGCCCAGCAGAGGAAATAACAAAATTTGCTGATGGTATATTACGTAGTATGAAATCCAGTTCAATTCAAGGATCTAGTATGATGATAAAACATTTAACTAGTATAATGGGTAACTTTGATAAAAAAGATTTTGAAGATGAAAAGCCAAGTTTTTTCGAAAGAATTTTCAAGAAAACTACAAATAATATAGATAATATGATGAGTAAATACAAGACTATGGGTGGTGAAATTGATCAAGTTTATACAGAACTTCAAAATTATAAATTAGATATTAATGACGCTAACGTTATGTTGGAAGAAATGTACAATAACAATACTAAGTATTATAGAGAGCTTCAAAAATATGTTTCAGCAGGAAATTCATATATTGAACAAATACAAAAAGTAGAACTACCAGAAATAAGAGCAAAGGCTGATGCTTCTAAGGATGAAATGGATATGATACAAGTTCAAAAATTCGAAGAAGGTATAGATTTACTAAAAAATAAGATATATAATTTAGAGTTAGCAAAGCTCGTAGCACTACAAACAGCTCCTCAAATTAGAGTTATACAACAATCTAACTATAAGCTTATAGGGAAGATACATTCAGCATTTATAATTACTATACCAGTATTTAAAAATGGAATATTGCAGGCTATAGCATTAAAGAGACAAAGTTTAATATCAGATTCTTTAGAGGAGCTTGATAAAACTACTAATGAATTATTACTTAAAAATTCAGAGAGCATTAAAAATCAAAGTATTAGCATAGCTAAACTTTCATCAGGAAGTTCTATTAAAATGGAAACACTAGAAAAAACATGGCAAACAATAATGGAAGGCATTGATGAAACTAGAGCCATAGAAGAGGAAAATAGGCGAGTAAGAGATGAAAGTCTTATTAAGATAAATGAAATAACTGAAAAATCTAAGGAAAAGGGAATAATTTTATAAAACATGGGCGGTATCATTTTTCAAGTGATACTGCCCTATATTTTTACCCCTAGAGTAGGTTTTTAGAAATCTACAAAGGATGATAAATTTATTAATTGCTGTATAAGAATAGTGATTTAATTATAGTGTATAATGTATGAAGTATGCGGGGACAAAGAGATAAAAGATAAAAATATAAAAATACGAGAGGTAGTACAATATGAAAGAAACAATGTATACCAGAACAGAACTAGTTATAGGAAAGAAATGTGTTAAAACTTTAAGAGAAAGTAAAATTGTGATTTTTGGAATAGGTGGAGTAGGCAGCTTTGTTGTAGAAGCACTGTGTAGAAGTGGAGTAGGGAGTCTTATTTTAGTTGATGCTGACTGTGTTAGTGTAAGTAATTTAAACAGACAGATACATGCTACCATTGATTCAGTAGGTAAGGATAAGGCTGAGCTTATGAGACATAGAATATTAAACATTAATCCTAGCTGTAATGTAACAACACATATTATTTTTGCTACAAAGGATAATTTGAGTGAAATAATATCAGAGGACGTAGATTATGTTATAGATGCTATTGATACTGTAACATCAAAGATTGCTATTATAGAGTACTGTAAGGAAAGACATATAGATATTATAAGTTCTATGGGGACGGGAAACAAAATTGATCCAACTAAGTTTAAAATCACTGATATATCTAAGACTAGTGTTTGTCCGTTAGCTAAGGTTATGAGAGTAGAACTTAGAAAAAGAGGAGTTAAAAAGCTTAAGGTGTTATTTTCTGAGGAGATTCCAAGAAAGCCCATTGTTGAGGAAGATAATAATATAGTAAATGGAGAGCAGCTAGATGCTACAAGTACAATGAAACCCAAGAGACAAACTCCGGGAAGTATGTCATTTGTACCTCCAGTAGCAGGCATGATTATTGCATCAGAAGTAATTAAGGATATATGTGAGCTTTAGAAATTCAGAAAGACTAAGGGAGTAATTGATGAAACCTAGAAACTATAAGTTCTATCTATTAGGTGGAAACTTAAATATCAAACTAGCTTAAAAGAGCTTTTGAAACCTATGTCGGAAGTGGTGTAATATATAAGGTATACTTTTTAATTAAGTTCTTTTTTATGAGCTTATTCCATAAAATTAAATAGAGTAATTTTGGGGAGAGGTTTATGAATAGTTTTGGAACTATATTTTTAAGTATAATTTTAGAGGGGTTTCCTTTTATTTTATTAGGAACTCTTGTATCATCTTTAATTCAAGTTTTTGTATCGGGAGAAACTATAAGTAGAATTTTACCTAAGAATAAGTTCTTAGGGGTATTATGTGCGGCTTCTATGGGAATAGTTTTTCCGATATGTGAGTGTGCTATTATACCTATCACTAGAAGATTAATGAAAAAGGGATTACCACTTAGCTTAGCTATTACATTTATGCTATCAGTACCTATTATGAATCCAGTGAGCATAATGTCTACCTACTATGCTTTTATAGATAAACCATATATGGTATTGGCAAGGATTATATTTGGTGTACTAGTAGCTATTATAGTAGGGTATCTAATAGAGGGACTATATAAGGGAAATCCATTAAAAGAATCAAAGGTATGTGAAGCAAATTGTAATTGTTCATATCATAAAAACATAAGAAGTGATAGGAGATGTAAAATTGAAAGAGTAAAGAAGATAACTACCTCAGATACTAAAATACATAGGGTGAAAAGAAGGGAAAAGAGTTTTTTTAGTGTTGTAAAAGAGGTTTTCTATCATTTAAGTGTGGAGTTTTATGAGGTTGGAGCTTTATTTACAGTAGGAGCATTATTATCAGCAATACTACAGTGCTTTGTTCCTAGAAGTTATCTTATGTCTATTGGGGGAGGGAATGTTTCTTCAATTATTTTGATGTTGCTTATAGCTTTTATACTGTCAGTTTGTTCAGAAACAGATGCTTTTATTGCAAAAACCTTTATTAGTACTTTTACTAAGGGATCTGTAATAGGATTTTTAATTTTAGGTCCAATGATTGATATTAAAAATGCTATAATGCTTTTTGGTGGATTTAAGAAGAGGTTTAGTATAATCTTGATATTTCTAATATTTGCTCTATGCTTTATAATGTCTTGCATAGCAAATATTATCTTAGGGTAGGTGTTGGTATGGACAGAAAAAAATTAAATTTAAAGAATATTATTTGGTTTTTAATAATGTTTTTATTGGCAACATATTTTTTATTATTGCTAATAAATAGTAAGTTACATTTATTCATCCACCCTAAAATGTTTAAGTATGTATTTATAGCTATGATAATTTTATATGTGCTTTGCTTTTTTCAGAGTGCATTATTTACTGAAAATAAGAGGAAAAAAGAATCATACTTAGGATTTCTACTCTTTTTAATTATATTATTTTTTGCTTATGTGGTAAGGCCTTATGGAGTAAATAGTAATTTTATAAATAGTAGGTTAATAGACATACATGATAATAATAAGGAATTAACACTATATAATATGGGAACTGAAGAACACCATATTCATGAGGAAAACACCAAGGATGGAAGTGAATTCCTAGAGGCATTAAAAAAAATATATAAGGAATTATCACTTCAAGGAGAAACATTAAAATTAAGAGGGGTAATTTATAAGGATAATTCTATGAAGGATAAGGAATTTATTTTAGGTAGAATGATTTTAAGTTGTTGTGCTGCGGACGCACAATTTGTTGGTTTCATATGTGAAAACAATACAGGGATAGATATTATTAAGGAACAATGGGTTGAAGTTCAAGGGGAGATTGATTATGAAGTAAATGAAAAAGGGGAGCTATACCCAAGGCTCATAATTAATAATATAAGGTTATTAAAGGGTAGTGAGGGTGAGGATAAGTATATTTATAACTAGAACTATGATATTTTTAGTTTTAAAACAAAGAGACTTTGAAATAATAAAATGATAATATAGTTTTACTATGAAATATTAAGGAGCGTAGAAGTATTATGATAAGTATAATAGCTGCTATTGGAGAAAATTTAGTTATAGGAAAAGATGATAGCTTATTATGGAATTTGCCAGAGGACTTGAAACGATTCAAGGAATTAACATCATATAAAATAATTATAATGGGAAGAAAAACATTTGAATCTCTACCAGGAATTCTTCCTAATAGATACCACATAGTTATTACAAGAGATGTGGATTACAAAGTTGAAAACAACAGTGTTAAGGTAGTTAATAGTATAGGGCAACTAATACCGTATATAGAGGATGAATTTGAAAACTTTGTAATAGGTGGAGGGGAAATATATAAAGAACTTATACCTTATGCAAGTAAATTATATATAACAAGAGTCCATAAAGAATATATAGGAGATACCTATTTTCCAAGGTATGAAAGTAGTAAATGGGAGATTGTAAAGTCAGAAAGAGGAATAGTGGACAAAGATAACACTGTACCTTATGAATTTTTAGAGTTAGTAATAAAATCAGGTAATAAGGTTAAAAAGAAAAAGTTTAAAATTTAATGTAAAGTTATAGGAGTCTTGCATAATAATAGCAAGACTTTTGTATTTAATAGATATTAATATCTATTAAATAATAGTGTATAGTAATTAAAAATATGTTATTATAATTGATAATAACTTTTAATAGGAAACGTAAGTTCACCAAAGATTGTGTTTGTATTATGTAATATGCATTGTAAGAAAATAACTATTAAGTTGATTATAGATTAAGAGAAATATATATTGTAATATAGAGGAGCGAATTGAATGAAGGAAAAGTTTTTTAATGCCAGAGAAGGTACCTTAAGTAACGGCATAAAGTTAGTGACTATTAAAAAAAGCACACAATTAATGACTATATATGCAGCTATTGGTGTTGGCTCTTTAAACGAAACAAAACATGAAAAGGGAATTTCTCATTTTATAGAGCACATGCTATTTAAGGGTACTAAAACAAGGACTAACGAAGGTTTGAATGGAGATATTGAGGAATTGGCTGGAGAGTGTAATGCTTATACAGATTATATGAGTACAGTATATAGTATGGTTGCAATGGCTGAAGAAATGGAAGGTGCTCTTGAAATTCTAGCTGATATGGTAATAAATTCTAATTTTCCAGAAGAAGAAATAGAGAAAGAAAGAGGAGTTATATTATCAGAGTTAAAAACTAGTAAGGATGATGTAGAAGACTTGAGTTTTAGAATGATTAATAAGGAAGCCTTTGAGAACAGTCCACTTAGATATGAGGTTTTAGGAGAGGAAAAAAACTTAAGAGGATTTAAAAGAGATGATTTAATAAAGTATTTTAATAAGTATTATGTACCTAATAATTGCACTATATCTGTGGCGTCAAAATATGATCATGCTGATGTTGTAAAACTTGTAGAGAAGTATTTTGCAAATTGGATTAGTAAGGAATTTAAAAGAGGAATAATTCCTATAGAAGATAATAAGCCAGGTGCTCATATAAGCTATAAAAGAGATATAGAACAAAATACTATTATTTATTTATATACATTTCATGGTTTAAATAAATATGATGAATTAGTACTTAGAATACTGAATCATAAACTAGGAGATAGCTCCAACTCTATTTTATTTAGAGAATTAAGAGAAAAACGTGGATTGGCATATGATGTATATAGTAATATTGATTGCTCCCAAAATGTAAAAACACTGTATATTTATACAGCCGTAGATGAAGAAAATGTAAATGAGGCAATAGATGTTATAAATCAATCTATTGAGGATATAAAAACAGGGAAAATAATATTTAATGATGTTACATTAAAATTAATGAAGAAGGTATTTAAGACTGCATTAGCATCAACCTTAGAGGATGTTAGCGATTTATGTCATTATGTACTATGTCAATCCCTTGAAAACGCAGATATCCATGAATTTAGTAGTGAAATGAAAAGTATAGAAAATATGGAAGGTGGGCATATTTACAACGTAGCCAATAAAGTTCTAAAAAATCCAACCATTCACATATTGCAATCTCAAAAGGGTAGCTAAGTACGAAAAGTATCATAGAAAGATGATATTTCAAAAGAGTTAGCTAAGAATGAAGGTGTCATAATAAATATGAAATCTGAAAAAAAGTTAGTTAGGCATAAAAAGTATGATATAATTGGAAAGAGTAGGTAATCATGGGAAATATAATAACAAAGATAGAATCACAAAAGAGAGACAAAGAAAGAGTAAATATCTTTGTAAACAATGAATTTTTATTTGCATGCAACGCAGAGTTAGTGTATGTACATAATTTAACTAAGGGAAATAATATAGAACTAGATTATTTAAAAGAAATAATTGAAGAAGATAATTATATAAAGGGAAAAAATAAAGCTTTAAAGTATTTAGAATCATCATATAAGACAGAAAAAGAAGTTAGAGACAAGCTAGAGGCGCTAGAGTATGAAGAAAAAACTATTAATAGAGTCATAATATTCCTTAAAGACTATGCATTTGTAAATGATAAGAGTTATTCTAAACTTTATGTAAATACGAAAATAAAGGTTCAAGGGAAAAACAAGATAAAACAGGACCTTTTAAAAAAAGGAATTTGTGAAGAGTATATCTATGAGTGTTTTAATGACTTACAATGTGATGTAGAAGAGAATACAGCATATCTTCTAGCAGAAAAAAGATTAAAAGTAATATCTAAAAGTGAGAATAATAAAATCAAGGTTCAAAAAAAGCTAGGAGATTTTTTAATGAGGAAGGGTTATGCCTTTCAAGTTATAAGTTCTTCTGTAAATAGATTATTAGAAGAAAATGCTGAGATTTTCATAGAAGAAAAGGAAAAAACTCAGGTGGATGAAAACAAAGTATATGAACTAGCTATAAAAAGATATGATATACTAAAAAAATCAGAGCAAAATCCACAGAAGCTTTATAAAAAACTACATGATTTTTTAATTAGAAGAGGATATGGATACGAGGAAATTAAAAAAGTTTTAATAGATATATTAAAATAGTAAGGATGTATTTATAAAACTCTTTAAGGGAGCTGTGTAGTCTTACAAAAGAAGGATGTGGTTGTAAGGTAAGAAATCTTATAATTAGATATAGATAGAGATAGAGATAGAGATAGAGATAGAGATAGAGATATAGATATAGATATGGAGGAAATTAGGTGTTTAATAAAAATATAATAGATGTTATATTATGCTGTGTTATTTTAGTACCTTTATTAAAGGGGTTTATATTTAAGTTTTCTTCTAAAAGTCATAAGGAAAGAGTATTTAGTGTTCAATGCAGTATAAGCTTATTACTCGCTATACTATGTTCTATAAATATAAACAAAGGCATTTTTATAAATCAAGATTCTGAAATATACTCCTTTATATATTCTAAGGTTCCAAGTATAATCAGAAGTTTGGTAAATAACACTCCATTTATAATATACATTATTTTTATACCCATAGTAGCATTGAGTTTATATAAGGTTTTTCAAATATTATTTCTAATTATTAATAAGATATCATTTAATCCAATCCTAGAAGGATTAGATAAGTTAATGGGTAATGGATTAGGAGGAAGAATATTAGGGCTTATTTTTGAAATACCTAAATCCTTTGTTAATATAATAGTTTGTTGTATTATAATTAGTGTTGTAAATATTTTTGGCGGAGTCAATTCAATTGGTACTTATATTGATAACTCTCATGTATATGGATATGTTAATAGTAAAATTATAAGTCCTATAACTAAATCAGCTGTAGCTAGTAGCTTACCTAAGATCTTAAAAGACTCCTTTAAAATTAATGTAGATGAAAAATTATTGCAAGGCAATGTAGAATCAAAGGATGTCATTATTTATTATAATGGAGTAACCTTAGATGAGGCAATTAAATCAAATGAAAATATAGATGGATTTTCAAGAGAGTTAGTGAAAGAGCTATCTACAGATATGTATAAAGCAGAAAAAATATATAAATGGATAACAGAAAACTTGACATATGATTATGATAAGGCTAAGGAGATAACAGATAATAATTATTCATCGAAGTCTGGTACAATTGAAGCCTTTAATAGTAAAAAGGGAATATGTTTTGATTATGCAACATTATATGTAACCATGTGCAAAACTAATAATATTCCAGTAAGATTGGTAACAGGGAAGGGATTTGATGGAGAAAGTTGGGTGAATCATTCTTGGAATCAAGTTTATATAGAGGATATTGATTATTGGATAGATGTGGATTGTACATTTGGATTATCTGGAAATTATTTTAATAATCTTAGATTTAAAATTGATCATAAAGAAGAAAGTATAGCGGGTCAATGGTAATGAAATAAATAAAATCACCTATGGCAAATAGGTGATTTTAATAGTTAGGCTAAAGCTAAGTCTTTTAATTCATAATAAACTTCTTAATCATATAAGAGTAGTATATACTTTAAATCTTAAATTATGCTTTATAAATATAATTTTTTAATATTAATTGAATTGCTTTTTCACAATCTTCATCCTTGGGATTTAAAGCCCATGCCTTATTGAAATATATTAAAGCTTTTTTATTATTGTTCATCATTACATAACAGTATGCTAGATTAAAAAAATACTTGCTATCTTCACGTTGACGTAATGCAGAAATAAGTTTATTTATTGCCTCAGCAAAATTTTTAAGCTTTATATGGCATACTGCTGTATTGTATAGAGAACTGGCCTCGTGCTCATTTAACTCCAAGGCTTTTTCATACATTGAAATAGCTTTTTTATAGTCCTTTGCATTGTAAAATTCGTTTGCTTGCTGAAAATAATTCATAAAATCCTCCAAAGCATTAATAAATTTAATATTTATATATCTAATTGTAATTTTATCCATGAATCGATGATTTATACATTTCATTGAAAATATTAAGTTTTATACATTTAGTCATATGACATTTAAGTAAAGCCTGAATTATTCATGAAATTAGATTATACATTCTAATTGCAATAAATTGGAACGTATCTTTCTTTTTGAAAAAATATAATTCAACATTAAAACTGGAATTTTGATACTAACTCTCTGCAATAATTACATTCTAATTGACTTGCAGGGTATGTTTTATTTATAATGATAATAACTATATAAGTATTAAAGCTAATATAGATAATAAAGTTGGGAAGTGGGTTAAACTATGAAAAATATTGTGCATATGGGGTTAGATGTTGGTTCAACCACTGTTAAGATTGTGCTAATAGATGAAAAAGATAATATAATGTATAGTAAATATACTAGACATTTTTCACAAATAAAAAACACTATAGAAATCTTAGTTAAAGAGCTTTATGAATCCTTTGGGGATATAGAGGTGACAGCTATGATTACAGGGTCCGGGGGTTTATCTGTATCTAAGTGGTTAGATATAGAGTTTATACAAGAAGTTATAGCTTGTACAAAAGCTGTAGAAGAAATAATACCTGAAACTGATGTAGCCATAGAATTAGGTGGAGAAGATGCTAAGATAACTTATTTTACAAATGGTATAGAGCAAAGAATGAATGGAACATGTGCTGGTGGAACAGGAGCATTTATAGATCAGATGGCTTCATTACTAGAAACTGACGCTACAGGATTAAATGAGTTTGCTAAAAATTATAAGACTATATATCCAATTGCAGCTAGATGTGGAGTTTTTGCAAAAAGTGATATTCAACCGTTGTTGAATGAGGGGGTAGCTAAGGAAGATATATCTGTATCTATATTTTCTTCAGTGGTGAATCAAACTATAAGTGGTTTAGCTTGTGGTAGGCCCATAAAGGGAAGAGTGGCATTCCTAGGTGGACCATTATACTTTTTATCCGAGCTTAGAAAAAGATTTACAGAGGTTTTACATTTAAAAGAGGATGAGGTTATATTTCCTGAAAATTCACAGTTATTTGTGGTTATAGGGGCGGCTTTAAGTTCAAAGGATACTAAGGTAAGGAGTTTAAGGGACATACATGAAAAGTTAAACAAGGTAGATATATCATTTTTTGAAGAGGTTGCTAGATTAAATCCTTTATTTAAGGATGAGGCTGAGCTTACTGAATTCAAAGATAGACATAATAAGAATAAAGGTAAAAGAAGAGATTTAGCTTCATACCAAGGGAAAGCATACTTAGGTATTGATGCAGGGTCTACCACGACTAAGGTAGTGCTTCTATCTGAAGAGGGAGAGATTTTATACTCATACTATGGTGGCAATGAAGGGAAACCTTTAAATAAGATTGTAGGAACCTTGAAGGATATATATGGAATGCTGCCTAAGAAGGTTGAAATAGTCAATACAGCGGTAACGGGATATGGTGAGGGATTAATTAAGGCTGCACTTAACATAGATATTGGTGAAATCGAAACAATAGCACATTATAAAGCAGCAGAGTTCTTTTTGCCAGGTGTAGATTTTATTTTAGATATTGGTGGACAAGATATGAAATGTCTTAAAATAAGAAATGGCACTATAGATAGTATAATGTTAAATGAGGCTTGTTCCTCAGGCTGTGGATCCTTTATAGAAAGTTTTGCTAAGTCTTTAGGTGTTAATATTGAAGAATTTGTTGAAGAAGCTTTAAAATCTAAGGCTCCTGTTGATTTAGGATCAAGATGTACTGTTTTTATGAACTCAAGAGTTAAACAAGCTCAAAAGGAAGGTGCATCCTTGGGAGATATTTCCGCAGGACTTTCTTATTCTGTTATTAAAAACGTATTAAATAAGGTAATTAGAATAAGAAACCCTAAAGAAATGGGAAAAAAAATCATGGTGCAGGGCGGTACATTCTATAATGATGCTGTACTTAGAAGTTTTGAGATTATATCAGAGAGGGAAGTTATAAGACCAGATATAGCAGGGATTATGGGGGCTTTTGGATGTGCACTTATTGCTAAAGAGAGATATGAAGAAAATCATAAAAGTAAATTTTTTAGCATAGAAGAACTAAACAATTTAAAGGTCAAGACAGAAGTTAATAGATGTGGATTGTGTGGAAATAATTGTATGTTAACCATAAATAAATTTAATGGTGAAGCTAAATTCATTTCAGGAAATAGATGTGAAAGAGGAGAAGGGAAAAACACGAAAAAAAGTAAGGTGCCTAACCTATTTAACTATAAAAATAAGAGAATGTTTAGCTATATACCACTTAAGAAGGAAGAGGCTAAAAGGGGAGTAATTGGCATACCAAGAGTTTTAAACATGTATGAAAATTATCCGTTTTGGTTTACATTTCTTACAGAACTAGGCTTTAGAGTTGAACTTTCCGCGGTATCATCTAAGAAAATATATGAATTAGGTATAGAGACAATACCATCAGAATCAGTCTGTTATCCTGCAAAGCTTGCCCATGGACATGTTATGAATTTAGTTAGCAGGGGAATAGATACGATTTTTTATCCGTGCATTTTCTACGAAAAGATAGAGGACAAGAATGCAACCAATCATTACAATTGTCCTATAGTAACTTCATATCCAGAGGTTATAAAGAATAATGTTGAGATTTTGAGAGAAAAAAATATAAAGTTTATGAATCCATTTTTAGCATTACACAATAAAGAGAAGCTTTCTAAGAGATTATTAGAAGTTTTCAAAGAGTATAATGTATCTCAAAAGGAGATTAATGAGGCTGTAGAAAAGGCTTGGAATGAGGATGTTACTGTAAAGCTACAGATAAGAGAAAAGGGTGAAGAGATAGTAAATAATATAAGGGAAAATGGTGGGAGAGCTATAGTTTTAGCAGGTAGACCATATCATTTAGATAATGAAATAAATCATGGTATTGCGGATATGATAAATGGTTTTGGTATTGCTGTTTTAACAGAGGATTCTATATGTCATCTTGGAGAAATTAATAGACCTATGAGAGCGGTAGATCAATGGGTTTATCATACAAGATTATATTCAGCCGCCAGCTTTGTAGCTAGGGAGCCTAATATTGAGCTTGTACAATTAAACTCATTTGGATGCGGTTTAGATGCGGTAACGACGGATCAAGTTCAGGAAATATTAGAATCTTTAGGTAAGATATACACTACTTTAAAGATAGATGAGGTTACTAATCTAGGTGCGGCTAAAATAAGAATACGTTCATTAAATGCTGCATTAGATGAAAGAAAAAGAAATAATCATAAAGTTGAAATTAAAGAGATAAGTGAGAAACGTGTACTATTTACAGAGGAAATGAAAAAAACAAATACAATTATAGTCCCACAAATGGCACCTATACATTTTGAAATTTTGGAAAGTGCATTTAATTCTTGTGGATATAATTTAGTTGTATTACCATCTGTGGATAAGAAAGCTGTGGAGGAAGGATTAAGATATGTTCATAATGATGCATGCTATCCATCTATTATAGTAATAGGTCAGATTATACATGCATTAAAGTCAGGAAAGTACGATTTGGATAATACCACTGTAATGATAAGTCAAACTGGTGGTGGATGTAGAGCTACTAACTATATAGCATTTTTGAAGAAGGCTTTAAGAGATGCTGGATTTAATGAAATCCCCATCATATCATTAAATACCTGTGGCTATGAACCAAACCCTGGATTTAAATTGAGTTTCAAATTAATTCATAGGATGATTATGACATTGCTTCTAGGTGATTTAATTATGAGGTGTACCTATAGAATAAGACCTTATGAAGAAGAAAAAGGTGAAACCAATAAGATATATGATATATGGATGGATAAGAGTAAGAAAATAGTTTCTAAAGGTGATTATAAAGAGTTTAAAAATGCTGTGTATGAAATGGTTAAGGATTTTGATTCTATTCCATTAAGAGATATATCAAAGCCAAGAATTGGTATTGTAGGAGAGATATTAGTTAAGTTTCACCCAACTGCTAATAATAATTTAATTGATGTCATAGAAGCAGAAGGAGCAGAGGCGGTGGTTCCTGAGTTAATGGATTTCTTTTTATACTGTGGTTATGACGCTGAATTTAAGTATAAGTATTTGTCAGGTAAAAGAGTAGATATGATAGGAAGTATATTAGCTATAAAGTATATTGAGAGATATAGAAATCATATAAGAAAAGCCATGGCAACTTCAGCGAAATTTGGACATATTAAATATATTCAAGAGATAGCAAAGGGAGCAAGCCCTATACTGTCTTTAGGTAATCAGAGTGGTGAAGGATGGTTTTTAACTGGAGAAATGGTGGAGTTAATTGAAGAGGGTGTTAAAAATATTCTTTGTGTTCAACCCTTCGCATGTTTACCAAATCATGTAACAGGTAAAGGGGTTATAAAAGAATTAAAAAGAAGATATGAAGATATCAATATAGCTCCAATAGATTATGATCCAGGTGCTAGTGAAGTTAATCAGGTTAATAGAATAAAATTAATGTTAGCCATAGCTAATAAAAACTTAGGACGTGCTAATGAAAAGAAGGATCTATATAGTTCAAACTTCATAGGAAAAAATATTAAACCTAAGGATTTTGAAGAAAAACCTAATGAAGCTAAATATAGTACCTCAAGTTTAGAATCTTAATAAGTAAAAGTAAGTTTTGTCTTAGTAATTAAGTAATAAAGTAATAAAGTAATAAAGTAATTTACAAATCATAACAAATGCATGAATTAAAATTAATAATAATCCATCCTTTTTATGAAAAAATGATAATTAAGGATGGTGAATTATTAATGAATAAGTTTTCTTTGATTTTCGTCCCAAGCCAAAATACCAGTGAAAACCCTATTAAACATATAAGTGAAATTATGGGAATGTAAAAATGGAATAATTTTACTCATGTATTTTAAAGTTTTCATGCCTTTGTCATGTTGATAAATAATCATAGCTTGACAAAGAAACTATATAGGTTATAATATATAAAATATATATCATAATAAAGTAAAAGTGAATATTATATTAGCTATGAAAAAGAGGAGTAAAAATATAGAGTATTTAGAGAAGAAGACTCAGTAGGCTGAAAGGTCTTCTATACAAAGTATTTTGAAGGTAGCTTTGGAGCTTTTCTGATGAACTAATAGTAGTCAGAAACGGTATGTATCGTTAAAAGTATTGAGAGTCCTTGAAGATATATTATATTTCCAAGGGAATAAAGGTGGTAACGCGCACTGTCGTCCTTTTGTTAGGATGGCAGTGTTTTTTGTATTTATATAATAAAATAGCTAATTATCATATGTGATATTAATAAAACATTTAGGAGGAAAAGTTATGGAAGAAACAAATAACATTGCAAAGACCTATGATCCTAAGGAGTTTGAAGAAAGATTATATGCTTTTTGGGAAGAAAAAGGATTTTTCACACCAGAGGTAGATAAAAGTAAAAAGCCATTTACAATAGTTATGCCACCACCTAATATTACAGGACAGTTACATTTAGGTCACGCTCTTGATAATACATTACAAGATATTTTAATAAGAACTAAGAGAATGCAAGGGTACAGCACTTTATGGTTACCAGGACAAGATCATGCAAGTATTGCAACAGAAGTTAGGGTAGAAAAAGAGCTTATAAAAGAGGGCTTAGACAAAAAAGAAATGGGTAGAGAAGCTTTCTTAGAAAGAGTATGGAAGTGGACTGATGAGTACAGGGAGAGGATAAGAACACAGATTAAGAAAATGGGATGTTCAGCTGACTTTACAAGAGAAAGCTTTACTATGGATGATAATTTAGATAAGGCTGTTAGAGAAGTTTTTGTTAAACTTCATAAAGAAGGTTTAATATATCAAGGAAATAGAATTACTAACTGGTGTCCAAAGTGTATGACAGCTTTATCAGATGCTGAAATAGAACATGAAGAAAGTGAAGGACATTTCTGGCATATTAAATATCCAGTGATAGGTTCCGATGAGTTCTTAGAAATAGCTACAACAAGACCTGAAACTATGCTTGGGGATACTGCTGTAGCAGTTAATCCAAAGGATGAGAGATATACTCACTTAGTTGGACAAAAGTTAATGTTGCCACTAGTAAATAGAGAAATTCCAATAGTAGCTGATGAATATGTTGATTTAGAATTTGGAACAGGTGCTGTTAAAATAACACCAGCACATGATCCTAACGACTATGAAGTAGGGAAGAGACATAATCTACCACAGATATTAGTTATGACTAAAGAGGGGGCTATATCTGAGGGGTACGGAAGATACTCAGGTATGGACAGATATGAAGCAAGAAAAGCAATAGTTGCAGATTTAGAAAAAGAAGGTTTATTAGTAAGTATTAAAGAACATAGCCATAATGTTGGGACTCATGATAGATGTAATTCTGTTGTAGAACCAATGATTTCAAAACAATGGTATGTTAAGATGGATACCCTTGCAAAACCTGCAATAGATACAGTTAGAAATAAAGAAACTAAATTTGTACCAGAAAGATTTGAAAAAACTTATTTTAATTGGATGGAGAATATTCAAGATTGGTGTATTTCAAGACAGTTATGGTGGGGACACAGAATTCCAGTTTGGTACTGTAGAGATTGTGGAGAAGTTATAGTTTCAATGGAAGAGCCTACAAATTGTACTAAATGTAACTCAAGTAACTTAGAGCAAGACAAGGATGTATTAGATACTTGGTTTAGTTCAGCATTATGGCCCTTTTCAACATTAGGTTGGCCTAATAATACAGAGGATTTAGAGTATTTCTATCCAACAAGTGTACTTGTTACTGGATATGATATAATATTCTTCTGGGTTGCTAGAATGATATTTTCTGGAATTCATAATATGGATAAATCACCATTTGAGCATATATTAATGCATGGCATTGTTAGAGATAGTGAAGGGAAAAAAATGTCTAAATCTCTAGGTAATGGAGTTGATCCATTAGAAATCATAGAAAAGTATGGTGCGGATGCTCTAAGATTTATGCTTGTTATAGGTAACGCTCCAGGAAGCGATATTAGATTCTATGAAGAAAAAGTTGAGGCAGCTAGAAACTTTGCTAATAAAATCTGGAATGCATCAAGATTTGTTATGATGAACATAGATAAAGATTTAATGGCGGAGTATAAGGATTGTAAGAATTACACAACAGCTGACAAGTGGATTTTATCAAGAATGAATACTGTGGTTAAAGAAGTCACAGATAACATTGAGAAGTTTGAAACTGGTATGGCCTCACAAAAGTTATATGACTTCATATGGACAGAATTCTGCGATTGGTATATAGAACTTGTTAAACCAGTATTCTTTAGTGAAGATAAAGAAGCTAAGGGTGTGGCATATAATGTATTAAATACAGTTTTAACTACATCACTACAACTACTTCATCCAATAATGCCTTATATAACAGAGGAAATATATTCTCACTTAGATACTAAGTATGAATCTATTGTTATTTCAGAATGGCCGCAATATAATAAGGAATTAAATTTACCAGAAGTTGAAGAAAACATGAATTTTGTTATTGAAGCTATTAAGGCCTTAAGAAACTTAAGAGTTGAAATGAATGTACCACCTTCAAGAAAAGCTAAGGTTATGATATTTGCAACGGAAGGTAAAGAAGCATTTAAGACTGGAACAGCTTACTTTGAAAAGTTAGCTTCAGCTAGTAAAGTTCAATTCTTAAATTCTAAGGAAGAGGCACCAGAGGATACAGTATCAGTAATTACAAAGGGTGCTGAAATATATATTCCATTATTTGATTTAGTGGATTTGGAAAAAGAACTTGAAAGATTAAATAAAGAAAAAGATAAATTAGAAAAAGAAATAGATAGAGTTGAGAAAAAGCTTACTAATGAAAGATTTATAAGCAAAGCACCTGAATCTGTAGTTGAAGAAGAAAAGCAGAAGGGTGAAAAATACAAAGAAATGCATAAGTCTGTTTTAGAAAGAATATCAGCATTAAATAAATAGAGAGAAAGAAGGTAAATGTGCTCATTTACCTTCTTTACTTTGTAAAAGATTTAAAGAAAATTATTACTGAAAAATTTAATATAAGGCATAAGTTAGTAAGTATAAAAACAATTATATCTAATTTAATATTTCAAATTTTATTCGTTTTATCAGTATGATATAATGAAATAAGGATTTATTATGGTATGGAATAAATACATATGATATATAATGGAGTGATGAAAAAATGAATTATGAAGAAGCTTTAAATTATGTAGAAAGTACAGCGAAATTTGGTATGAAATTAGGTCTTGAGAGAATGGAAAGAATACTTGAAATCTTAGATAATCCACAAAAAAAGATAAAAACTATACACATTGCAGGTACAAATGGTAAAGGGTCAACGACTGCTATGTTAAGTGGGATTTTAAAGGAAGAGGGGTATAGTGTGGGAATGTATACTTCCCCTTTTTTAGAGAGTTTTGAAGAAAGAATGCAAATAAATAATGAAAATATATCAAAGGATGATTTTGCTAAGTTGATAACTGAATTCTCAATAATTGTTCCTAAAATTATAGAAGAAAATCTTGGAGAACCAACATATTTTGAGATTATAACAGCGGTAGCTTTTTTATATTTTTCTAGAAAAAATGTAGATTATGCTGTTATAGAGGTAGGTCTAGGAGGAAGACTAGATGCTACTAATGTTATAACTCCGATTTTAACAATAATTACCTCTATTAGTTTCGATCATATTGGAATATTAGGCGATACCTTAGCAGAGATAGCTTATGAAAAGGGTGGAATAATAAAAAGAGGGATTCCACTTGTTTTATATCCCCAAGATAAAGAAGTCAGGGAAGTCATAACTAATCTCTGTATAGAGAAAAACAGTGAATTAATAGAGGTTCCTAGGGATTTCACAGAATTTAAAGAGGTTTATATTGAAGATGGCAAAACATATCAGTTAATAAAGGTTAATGAAGAGGAGCCTTACAATATATCTTTGGGGTTACTTGGAAAGCACCAGGTGAATAATGCATCTGTTGCAATTAAATCAGTGGAGGTACTTAAGAAGTTAGGCATTAAGATAGAAAGGGATTCTATGAAAAAGGCATTTAAACATACTAAGTGGATAGGTAGATTAGAAAAGATTAAGGATAATCCACTTACTGTTATTGATGCAGCACATAATATTGGGGGGATATTAAGTTTAAAGGAAAGCATAAATACTTACTTTAAATATGATAAATTGATATTAATATTGGGTATATTAGCGGATAAGCAGGTCCATGATATGGTTGCAGAAATAGCACCACTAGCTCATAAAATCATTACGGTAACCCCCCATAGTGATAGGGCGGAACTTAGTGAAGATTTAAGGAGGGTTGTTCAGAAGTACAATTCAAATTGTGAGAGTTATGAGGATTATAGAGGTGCTTACGAAAAGGCTTGTTTATATTGTAATTCTGGAGACATCATAGTGGCTGCAGGCTCTATATATATGATTGGGGATATGAGAAAAATTATAAATAGAGCATAGAAGTAAGAGATATAATAGAGACTGGTTTTAAAATAATATTATTTTGAAATCAGTCTTTTAATTATTTGTTTAAAATCAGGGTTTTTAGAGCCTGTACAAATTGATCGGGACAAGAAGTATTTTTACTTCCACAAGTAATTCCTTCAAGCTTATCAATGGCTTCAGTTACAGTTAATCCACTTAGAAGTCTAGAAACTCCTTGTAGGTTACCACTACAACCACCGATAAAAGATACGTCTTTGATTTTGTTATCCTTCACATCAAAAGATATTTCCTTAGAACAAACTCCACTTGGTTTATAAGTATACATATAAAAACCTCCATATTAATATATAATTATTATATATTAATATGGAGATATTACAAGAACTGATTGTACAGTATAGGAAATATATATAAATGAATCATATAATATAAGAAAACATAATGATATAAATAATTATAAAATAACAAGTGTAAATATTTATTATTTTATCAATTGGTATGTATTTATGTATGATTTAAATTTATCAAGGAGTTTTACTATATCAATAAAGGGAAATTAACATATACTGAAATTATAGGAGGTTAACTAACAGTAAACAAAACCATATAAAAACCTTATAATTGATGTTTATTAAAATACTCGCATAAATTTAGGCAAAATGTGAAAAAATAGTATCAAATAAAACATCAAGAGGTGAAATTAATGAGACGATTTACTAGTGTAG
>JAVXGR010000009.1:0-40986 GCA_036657335.1 Clostridium sp.
CTCAATAAGATTATATAACTACATCTATAAAAAGTCAATACATTTTTATAGATATTTATAGATATTCTTTAACTGTTGTCACCCTCTTTTACAATGTTCTTAAATATATCTATAACTTTCAAATTGTTTTTTCTATCTTTAATTGCAAGTCTTATATATTTACTATTTAATCCTCTATAACTCCCACAGGTTCTTATTAATAAATCTTTTTCTAGTGCAAGTTTATAAAGTTCCTCATCAGTAATATCTTTAAGTTTACATAGAATAAAATTACCACTACTTTTATATACCTTTTCAAACAAATGTACATTTCTTAATTTCTCATAAAAGAAACTAGATTCTTCAAGTATCCACCTTAATGATTTTTCAATATACTCTTCATCCTTAAGCACTTCATTCACTGCAAGCTCTGCAAAGGAATTTATATTCCAAGGTAGTTGATACTTATGTAAAGTTGCTATATAATTTACATCGCTACATATTCCGTAACCAAATCTTATTCCAGGCATAGCAAAGAATTTTGTTATAGCTCTTATTATGACTAAGCACTTGTATTTTTCTATGTAGTTTATAAAACTTTTTCCCATATCAGCTACAAATTCTATAAAAGCTTCGTCAATAATTACTGTTTTCTTATTATTTTCACAGTAATCCAATATACTAATAAATCTATCTTTATCAATAATTGATCCATTTGGATTATTAGGATTACCTATAATCAGCCCCTGTACTTTTTCAAGCTTTTTAATTATGTCCTCATAGGCATAATTAAATGAAAATATATTATTATCTATACTTTCTTCTACTAAATATGAATATTCTACTTTGCAATTATGTTTTATTGCACTTTCTTCATATTCACCAAAGCATGGTGCCATTATCAAAATACTTTCAAGCCTTGATATTGTTATATCTATAATCTCTGCAGCACCATTCCCTAAAACAAAGTATTCTGAATTAACCCCTGTGTAATCTTCCAAGGATTTTTTTAACTCTCTATACTGTAAATCCGGATATCTTATAAGAGCATCTAAGGCCTTATTTATATTGTTCTCAAAGCTTTTCGGCACTCCTAAGGGATTAATGTTAGAGCTGTAATCTAAAAGTTCCTTTTCCATGAATATACCATTGGTATAAACATCTCCACCATGTATCATTAAATTTCATCCCTTTACAATAGATTTTAAGTTCCAAAGTAACTCTTCTTTCTTTAATACTATATATTACCCTATAAAAGTAATTAACATAATCACCTATTATAATTCAAATAATATTAAAGGCTAATATATCTATAGCAAAATTCTAACTATTACCATATATATACTAAATAATAAAGCCTCTGAACCATACATTAATTTTATGCATTGATTTATATTATCCATACTGAGTTCCTTAATTTTGTCTCCTATAGTAGGCTTATAGATAACCTCTCCAAAATAAACATTGGTGCCACCTAGTTGTATTTTCATAGCACCCGCAGCTGCTCCCTCAGGATAAGCACAATTAGGGCTTTTATGATTTCTTCTGTCTCTTATCATAATTTTAAAAGAGTCAATTATATTTCCACCAACTATAGGTGCAACTAAAGAAATCAAAACGCCAGTTATTCTTGCTGGCATATAGTTAAATATATCATCTACCTTTGCAGGAAAGTATCCTATATCCCTATATTTTTCTGTTAAATAACCAAGCATTGAATCCATTGTATTTATACCCTTATACATCATAGCAAAGGGAGCACCGAAAATCATTGCATATAACAGCGGTGCTATAACTCCATCTGCTGCATTTTCTGCTATGGTTTCTACATCTGCCCTAATTATTTCTTGCTCATTAAGTTCTTTGGTATCTCTTCCAACAATGTATGATAATTTTAACCTAGCATCCTCTATGTCATTGTTTTCTAAAGAATGATATACCTTCCTACCTTCCTTAGCTAAACATTTACAGGCTAAAACCATCCACAGAATAAATATATTTACTCCATGATGTATAATCTGAAATTTTCTTGTAGCATATAAAATCACATAGGGAATAATAAAAGATGTAAATGCAACTATTATTACTATTACTCCACCAAAAATCTTTATAGACTTATGGCTTTTACATGATTTTCTACCCTTCTTTTCAAGGAAGGAAATTAATTTTCCTATATATATCACTGGATGAGGAAATCCATATGGATCTCCAATTACCCAGTCTATAATTATAGCTAAACATATATCCAAAACATAAAACCCCATAATTATCATCCCTATATTTTATTTTTCTTCTTTCCATCTAAACCTAAGGCCTTGTATATTATATCCATGTCAATAGAATTTCTAACAAGATGAGCAAGCTTATCAAGCTCCTTATCTCTTATGTTTTCATAGTTCACTGCTTGTTTCTTGTCTATTCCCTTCTTATTTCTTAAAATATTAGCTACATACTCTCTAAATTTAATTCCATCAAAAACCCCGTGAATATATGTACCTATGATATTTCCATTTTCATTTATAGCACCATCACTATAATGTGTTTGCTCTGTATTATTCTCATAAATCTCAAACATAGGCTTTGCTCCTGAACCATAAGTACAGGTTCCCATATGGATTTCATAGCCATAAACCTCACCATTAAAGCCTTTGAAATTCTCCTCTGATTTTATATTACTATGACTTCTTCTAGCCTTTGCTCTGGTTGTTATTTTCTTTTTCTCAAATACTGTTTCTATATCTAAAAGATTCATACCTGCAACTTCCTCAATAACAGACTCTGTAAAATAAGGATCCTTTAAGGTTTTGCCTAGCATTTGGTACCCACCGCATATACCCATAAGCAACCCATCTTTAGAATACGCCTTAATTGCAGTCTCAAATCCACTCTTTCTTAAATATATTAAATCTTCTATGGTATTTTTACTGCCTGGTATAATTAGCATATCAGGATTACCCAATTCTTCAATCTTAGTTACAAATCTCAAAGAAATATCCTCTTCTAAAGCAAGTGCGTCCATATCAGTAAAATTAGACATTCTAGGAAGTTTTATAACTGCTACATCAATTTTATCTTTAATCTTTGTATTTAGTTCTACTGCTCCATCCTCATCTTCTAAGTCTAAGTTAAAATGCGGTACTACTCCAATACATGGAATTTTTACAATATCTTCAAGCATATCTAAACCAGGTCTTAGAATATCTAGATCTCCTCTAAATTTATTTATAAGAGTTCCTTTTACCCTCTTTTTTTCCTCATCAGCTAGTAATAACATAGTACCTGCTAGAGATGCAAAAACTCCACCCTTATCAATATCTCCTATTAAAAATACAGGTGCATCAACTAATTCAGCCATACCCATATTTACAATATCTCTATCTCTAAGGTTAATCTCAGCTGGACTACCTGCCCCCTCCATTACCACAATATCAAAATCATTTTCAAGCTTCTGAAATTGTTCTTTTAACATATCTTTAAATTGAAGCTTCATATTATGATATTCCATAGCTGTTGAGTTGCCATAAACCTCTCCATTAACAATAATCTGGCATTTCTTATCCCCAGTTGGTTTAAGTAAAATCGGATTCATATAGACTTCAGGCTCTCTATTGCATGCATAGGCTTGAAGCACTTGTGCCCTTCCCATTTCTTTGCCCTCTAAAGTTATGTATGAGTTTAAAGACATATTCTGTGATTTAAATGGAACAACAGAGTATCCATCCTGTGTAAGTATTCTGCATAATGCAGTAACTAATATACTTTTCCCTACAGATGAACCTGTGCCCTGAAACATTATTTTAGCCATCTTCCCCACTCCTTAAGATAATAATTGAATTCCTATATTTTTATTTTTTCTTCATACCTTTCTTTGTCTTGCCAACATGACAATATCTGCCTTCTATTATATCATGCAAATGATCAATATATATATCTTGTACCTTTGGATACTCACCTATTCCTTTAAGTATTATATTAACATTAAATCCTTCTTCCTCTAAAATACCCTTCCAAGAATCTTCCTCATCCCCTGCCATATCATTTTTAGCATGATCTCCAGCTACAAACATAAATGGCATTAAAGTAACTTCCTTAGCCTTGTTTTTCTTTAAAAACCCCCTAGCCCTATGTAATGTAGGGTATCCCTCAACTGTTGCCATGTAAGCCTTATTATATCCTTCATCTATCAAAACACTTTCAAAACAGCTATAACTTGAATTAGCTGGATGTGCTGATCCATGTCCCATAAGTACAACAAATTCTTCCTTTGGTATATAATCCTCCATAGCTTTTAACAAAATTGTGTAATCATCAGGAATTCCTTCTTCCTCACTTTTAAAATATAAAAGGGGTCTTCCAATCTTTATAATCTTAAAGTTATTTTTAAATTGGTGTGAAACAACCCTTTTAATGTAATCAAATTCTTCTCCTGGAATCAAATGTAAAGGTTGAAGATAAACCTCCTCATATCCATCCTTCTGTAAATTTCTCAATGCTTCTTCTGGTGTATCTACATATATATCATAATTTTCTTTTAATCTTCTTAAAATTATATGGGATGTATAGCAAATTCTAACATCAAAATCCTGAAATTCTTTTTTTATCCTCTCTGTAGTTACATCTATGGTTGCTTTTCTAGTATCCTCATGTGTAGTCCCAAAACTAACTATTAATATGGCTTTCTTCATTAATAATTCCTCCCAATAGTAGAAAAGACCTCCTAAATTAATTAGGAAGTCTTTTCTATTAATAATATATCTAGTAATAACATTAATTTAATCTATAATCAATTACTTCATGGAAGTGTCCTATTATATTATATATTAAATCTAATAATTATAAATCTTAGATCTTATACTAATAGATTGCGCTTCCCTCCGAGTGCTAAATCTATTATATATTTAGGCAGGTCTCCTGACTTATGAATCTTCCTCACCTCTTCCTTCCTCTTTAGTTGTAAATAAGAGTGGTTTTAAAAGGTTCGTCATCAATTACAGTAGCGGGGGCTGTTGTGGAATTAAACCACATTCCCTTTTCACCAAATAGGCACCTAAAATATAATCTTATTAAATTTTATTTATACATAACAGTTTATATTAGCTTAAAAATTTAGTCAATAAGTATTAAATTTATTATATCAATAATATTCATATTATGATAAATTAAATTTAATATATTTTATTTTTATGCTTCTCCCATTATTCAAATTAAATTTTTGAATATTTACATTGATTATAAAACATATTAAAATAAGTATTTTAATGAAAAGAGGTTACTATGAAACAAAATTTTAAAGGCAGCGTTATGTTAAATCCTGCTCCCGTAGTTCTGATAACATGTAAAAATAATAAGGGACACATAAATGTATTTACTGTTGCTTGGGTAAGCACAGTTTGTACAAAAGAACCTATACTTGCCATAGGAATACGTCCTGAGAGACTTTCTTATGAATATATAAAAGAAAGCATGGAATGTGTTATTAATCTACCATGTAAAAACATGGTTAAGGCCGTAGATTTTTGCGGAGTAAGATCTGGTAGGAAAATAGATAAGATTGCCCACCTTAAGCTTACCCTAAATGATGGTGTTAGTATTGATACTCCGTCCTTAGAAGACTGTCCTGTTGCCTTAGAATGTACTGTTAAATCAATTACTCCTCTAGGAACCCATGACTTATTCCTTGTACAGGTTAAAAATGTTAAAGTCGACGAATCAATAATAGACGAAAAAGGAAAGATTTGCTTTAATAAAGCAAATCTAATATGTTACAGTCACGGGGAGTATTTCGGACTTAATACTAAGGCATTAGGTAGTTTTGGTTATTCTGTTCAAAAGAAAAAAAGAAAATAATTATTAATTTATAAGATAAAAATACGTGTTAATACCTACTGTTATAAGGCTAACACGTATTTTTATCTTATATAATTCTGATAATAATTTTAATATTGTTCAATATTAATCTCACTATATGATATTCATCACGCTTCCAAATATTAATTTCGTTATGCAATATTCGTCTTATTATTCAATGGATATATTTTATATTCCTTCTAATATTTATAAAACTTTTTATATATCTTATAGTTTGATTTGACTCTTTTAACATATGTTTTTGTTTCGCCAAAGGGTATCTCATCTAAATCTTTTCCATTTTTAGAATAGTTTATATCATCTAGCCACTTGTTAACATTACCTCTTCCTGCATTATATGCTGATAAAATCAAGTCAACATTATCCCCAAATTCATCTCTTAGATTTCTTAAATACCAAGTTCCTAACTTTATGTTTATTTCTGGCTCATAGAGACTGTCAATATCGATGGCTTCCATACCCATTTGTTCTACTATCCACTGTGCAGTAGAGGGGGTAACTTGCATTAACCCTCTTGCATTCTTATTAGATTTACCCTGAATATCAAAGTTGCTTTCTGCTTTTATCACAGAAAATACAAGGTATGGATCCACATCAAAGTCCTTTGAATATTTAAGTACAATCTCACTATATTTGTCAGGAAATATCGATTTACCTATGATTCTATAAGCTAAAACACTTAGAGTAATAAATATTAAAAAAAACACAATAAATATTTTAAATTTCTTTTTCATCCTTCCCCCTTTGCACCTCCGAGAGGTAATATTACATTTATATTATGATTATTTATCTTCAAAACAATTTATTTCTTTTAAAACTTTATTTATCTTCCCTTTAGTTATTTGAAAATTTTTACTATTGTCAATTATAAAATCAACATATTTGCCCTTGTTATCCAATGACATTTGAGATTCTATCCTTTTTAATATTTCATTTTTGCTTATTTTATCTCTTTTCTTTACTCTCTTAATTTGAAGTCTTTTAGGTATCCAAACTAAAATATTATAATCCATTTCCAAATTCAATCCTTGTTCAATTAATGTTGGAGCATCTAAAATGCAAAGTTCACATTTTTCTTTTTCATATTTCTTAAGCTCAGAAAAAATTTCTTTTTTTATATATGGTATTATTATTTTCTCCAACTTTAATTTTCTTTCCGCAGTTTTAAAAACAAAACTTCCTAACTCTTTTCTCTTAAGTTCGTTATTTACATCAAAAAAAACACTTCCAAATTCCAATTTTATTTCTAACTTTATTTCACTATATTTATCTATAACTTCTCTAGAAATTAAATCAGCATCTATAACAGGAATTTTCAATGACTTTAAATACGAAGAAATCCTACTTTTTCCCGAACCTATTCCCCCTGTTAATCCAACTCTAATCATTTTATTTAGCCTCATACCAGTTATTGCCAACACTCATGTCTATTTCTAATGGAACCTTTAATTTCCTTACTTCTTCCATTTCTTTTTTCACTATAGACTTTACTTCATCTACTTCACTCTTATACACATTTAATATAAGTTCGTCATGCACTTGTAATATTAATGTGGATTCAAGATTGTTTTCTTCTAGTTTTTTTGCAACATTAACCATTGCAACTTTAATAATATCTGCTGCACTTCCTTGTATAGGTGTATTCATTGCTAATCTCTCTCCAAATGCTACTACCATTTTCCTTGAAGAGACTATTTCAGGTATAAATCTCACTCTATTTAAAATAGTTGTAACCTTTTGAGTCTCCTTAGCTTCCTTTTTTACCTTCTCTAAATATTCACTAATTTTAGGATATCTTTGCAAATAAGTATCTATATATTCTTTAGCTTCATTTTTACTTATACCTAAATCCTTTGCCAAACTAAAATCTCCTATACCATATACTATACCAAAGTTAACAGCCTTGGCATTACTTCTCATAAGTTGTGTAACTTCTTCAATTGGAACTCCAAAAACTTCTGAGGCTGTTTTTCTATGTATATCACTATGCTCCTTAAATGCCTGAATCATGTTGTCATCACCAGCAATATGTGCTAAAACCCTAAGTTCTATTTGAGAATAATCTGCTGATAATAAAACACAGTTATCATCATCAGGAATAAAGACCTTTCTTATCTCTCTTCCCATCTCATATTTAATGGGAATGTTTTGAAGATTAGGTTCTGTACTTGAGAGTCTTCCTGTAGTTGTAACTGTTTGATTAAAACTAGAGTGTATTTTCCCATCACTATCAATTACAGCTCTTAAACCTTCAATATAAGTTGAATATATCTTTGTAAGTTGTCTATAATTTATTATCTTTTTTATTGCCGGATGCATGTCTGAAAGTTTTTCTAAAACTTCTATATCAGTAGAATAGCCTGTTTTTGTTTTCTTTGTTACAGGTAGATCTAACTTTTCAAAAAGTATTTTCCCTAATTGTTTAGGAGATTTTATATTAAACTCTTCCCCACATAATTCATGAATTTCTTTTTCAATTTCTATTATCTCACTACCAAACTTTATACTTAATTCATCTAGCTTTTGGCTGTTTACCTTTATACCTTGCTTCTCCATAACTGAAATTACGCGTGTTAGAGGCATCTCTACCTTATACATAAGTTCCATCATATTCATTTCTTCTATTTTATCACTATAATACTTATGCAGTTCCTTTAATGATTTCACTTCATTAATTTTATTTTCCAATGTGCTTTCATCTATATTCCTATGCAAAATACCTTCAATTAATGTTTTAAGTGAATAGCCTCTTTTCCCTGGATCTACTAAATAGGCTGCAATTTCCACATCAAAGCTCATATCTATAGGTTTTATTCCAAGATTAATAAGTGATGTGTATATGTGCTTTGTGTTATGTGATATTATCTTTAATCCTAAGGTATTGAAAATTCTCTTCAATATCTCCACAGCTTCTTTTTTATTTTCATCAATAATATCTTTTAAATTAACTATATAGTTATTCTCTTTATTATTAATATACAGTTTATCTATGGATGTCTTGGAAGTTATGGTTGGGTCTACTATGTCTGCTATTAAATAAACTTCTTCACTTAAATTCTTTACAAATTCATCTAAGCTATTTAATTCTTTTATTTCTTCAAATTTCACCTCTGAAATTGACTCACCATATATTACAGAATCTTCTTTTTCTTCTTCCCTATTACAACCGCATAACTCTGGTAATTTACTTAATATATTTTTAAATTGCAATCTTGAAAATATATCCTTTAATCCTTGAAAATCTAATTCTTTTTGTGATTTTATATCCTCCCATACTACTTCAATTGGAACATCCAATATAATAGTAGATAATTTTTTACTTAAAATTGCTTGTTCCTTATATTCTATTAAATTCTCCTTTAGCTTTTTACCACTAAGCTTATCTATATTATCCAATAAATTCTCTATACTCTTATACTCTACAATTAATTTAAAAGCTGTTTTCTCTCCTATACCAGGAACTCCTGGTATATTATCAGAAGAATCACCCATTAGTCCCTTTACATCTATAAATTCTTTTGGAGTTATAGCAAACTCTTCTTCAAATTTTTCTTTATCATATACCTCTACTTCTGTTAGTCCTTTTTTGGTAATTACTACTTTAACATTATCTGTCGCTAATTGTAAAGCGTCCCTATCTCCTGTAATAACAAAGGTTTCTATATCTTTCTTGTCTGCAAATACAGAGAGTGTTCCTATTAAGTCATCTCCTTCGTAACCATCTTTCTCAAAGATGCTAATAGAAAACTTACTTAAGATATCCTTTGCAATAGGAAACTGCTCTGCAAGCTCCCATGGCATCTTTTTTCTCCCAGCCTTGTACTCTGAGTACTGATTATGTCTAAAAGTAGGACCCTTTTTATCAAATGCAACTACAATATAATCTGGTTTATAATCTTCCTTTATCTTTATAAGCATATTCGTAAAACCATAAAGTGCATTTGTATGTAATCCCTCTGAATTCGTAAGTAGCTGCATAGCAAAATATGCTCTATATAATAAACTATTTCCATCTAAAATTACTAATCTCTCTTTATTCATATTCACATCCTACCCGTTACGTAAAACTTATAAAAAGTCATAAAACAACTTTAATCTTTACTTTCATCATACCTTTTACATTTAAATATTCTGAATCTATAAACTTTGGTTCTCTGTTTATAATTTTAGTAGTTACTTTGTGCATATAATCAGTATGAATCCCTGTTAGTCCTTTATTTAATTTCAAAAGTTGTTTTTCTAGTTTTATAATATTGCTTGTTTTTGCATAACATACTCCTTTTTTATTTATTAGATACTTTACGTTGCAATCTACGTTTATTTTTCTTTAACTTCTTAATTTGCTTTATTTTGTTAATATTCTTATAAGTTACTTCATCTGAACATATTGCTAAATTCTTGATACCCAAGTCAATACCAATACCATTATTAATTGGTTTATGATATTATCTTTGGTACTCTATGATTTTCTTAGTTCTATTGGCTCTTCTGCCCTGTAATCTTCAACTAACTCTTCTTGTTGTGATTTTTGTGTAGAATATACTATTTCTATCTCACAATGATATAAACTTGATATATACTCAATTAACTCAAATCAAAACCTTATAAGTCTATCTTTATATAAAACAACTACCTTTTCAGCATTTCCTTGAGTTATACTTTTAAGTAATTAATTTTCACCATTATCCACACTACATTAATAATAATCTACCTAACTTAAAACATTAATATTAGTTTATCATTATATATATATATTACACAATACTATTATACCAATGTAAAAGTATTAATAATCAATTTGCTATTAATACTTTTCTTATGTTCAACTTTTTTATTTAATAGAAAATAAGAGATGACTATGTATAATATAAAGTCACCTCTTTAATGGTTTATATATGAAAAATCATATTTTAAGAAACTTAAAATTTCCTGTATAAAACCTTTATTTAAAAAATACTCAGATCAAACTCCTTAGAAAGTGCTTCTAAAATTTTTAATCCTCCAATACTATTTCCATGATTATCTAAGGATGGTCCAAATACACCTATACCCATCCTCCTAGTTACAGCACCTAGAATTCCTCCGCCTACCCCGCTTTTAGAGGGGATACCAACATGAACTGCATATTTACCAGAACCATCATACATTCCACAAGTAACCATTATAGTTTTTATTATTCTAGATACTTCTCTAGAAATTACCCTTTCATCACTCCATGGCATAACCCCTGCATTAGCAAGCACTGCACCAATTCTAGAAATATCTTTACAAGTAACTTCTATAGAGCATACTCTGAAGTATACATCTAGGACATCCTCTACCTCATCCTCAATTACACCAGTACTCTTTAAGAAATATCCTAAAGCTCTATTTCTATTACCTGTTGCCTTTTCAGATCTGTATACATCCTCATTTACACTTATGGTATCATTTCCTGTGATTTTTTTCATGAATTTCAGTATTCTTTCGAATTTCTCCTCAGGACCATTCCCGCTAACAAGTGATACTATAGCTATTGCACCTGAGTTAATCATAGGATTCAATGGTATATTCCTGTCATGTCCCTCTAAGTTAATTATAGAATTAAAAGGCTGTTCTGTTGGCTCCATTCCAACCTTGGAAAAAACATAATCCTTTCCATTATCACAAATTGCTACCATCAAAGTTATTACCTTGGATATACTTTGAATTGTAAATTTGGTCTTATAATCTCCAGAAAAAAACTCTTCTCCATCTAATGTTGTCACACATATGCCAAGAGCATCTCTATCACCTTTAGCTAACTCAGGTATATAAGAAGCTACCTGCCCCTCTATAGTCCATTTTCTCGTGTCCCTTATTACGGTATCTAATATTCTTTGCACATTAACTCACCCTTTAATATTTATTTATAAAACTATATATGTTCTAAAAACAGACTTCATTTATACACCTTATATAGTATATATTAAAGAATATTTTAGCTGTATAAACTTCGTTAAGATATATATCTTAACATTCACATACTTATCAATATATATATTACTATTTTATTATAGCTACTTTTATGTTAATTTGTAAACAATCTAATATGAATAATCAATATTTCATTTTTAAATATTAATTATTCATATTTTCATTCTTTTCTTCATAATTTAATATATATAAAGATTTAGGAGTGAATCAATGAAAAAATCAATTTTATTTTTAATCATAGTACTTGCTACCTTCTCACTTATTGGCTGTAAATCCTTATTTATCAATGAAAAGCCTAGCAACGCTTATTATACAAAAAATCTACTTTCTGATTTATCTACATATGAAAATTGTCATGCTAATGCTTTGTATATGAATTTCTACAAAGGTGAAAGACTTGAAGAGGATGAATTCCTAATTGCTCGTAAGTTTTTAAAATATATTCAGCCTGAAAACTTTATAGAAAAGCCAACTGAACTCCCTGAAACCCCTGTATACAAAATGTACTTTACATTTAATGAAAGTAAATACGTGATAAATATTTATAATCAAAAGTATATCTCTATTTATCCTTGGGATGGCGACTATGCCATGGACTTTATTGATATGAGTAGTAGCTATACCTCATATAATCTGTTTAATCTATGTGAATATATATTTGAAAGGTAAGTTTATATATAAGTTAATAGCTAAGATAAACCCCTTAAAATTAATTTTCTAATTCTAAGAGGTCTTTCCTATTTCTATGGATTTCAGCATTAATACCCCATCTTCATATGAAAATAGGGTATTAATTTGCTGTAATATATTGCTAAATTATCAAGTTTATAACTGATAATTATATATATGTTATTCTTAATACTTTATAGGATATTTGCCGTAAATCCTAGCTGCTTCCATCATAGCCTGTATGTTCTCTATTGGAGTTCCCATAGGTATTTGGCATCCTGTGCTTAAGACAAAACCATTAGGACTATCATAGGCTTCCATTATACATTTCTTTGAAGCCTCTAGTACATCTTGAACACTGCCATTTCGCATAATGTTTACTGGATCAACATTTCCAGCTATACAAACTTCCTTACCTAATACTAGTTTTGCTTCTTTAAGATCTTCAACGTTATCAATACTAAAACTTGTTACTCCTGTCTTCAATATATCCTCCCAAAGTTTAGAGCTCTTCCCACATATGTGGATGCTTGTTCCTTGACCCGTAATCTCTCTCATTTTGTCAACACATTTTTTTTGATAAGGCATTGAAAATTCTTTATATCTAGCCAAGCTAATCATACTTGTAGATGATATTGGATCTGACATTCCAAGTCCAACTCCCATACTTGCAAATTGCCTAATAATTCTTAAGTTAGTCTCTGTTACTATCTCCAATAAAGTATGTACCTTATCCGGATATTTTATCATTCCCTTCATTAGGTTTTCTGTACCCACAACAGCCGCTGCTGCACTTAGAGGTCCTGCAATATCACTTCCAACCTCTACTAAGTGTCCTATCCTTTTAATTACCTTTCCCAAAGCCTCAAAAGCTAAAGGAAGCTTTCCATCCTTAAGAGGGTCTGCTGGGGAGAGATTTTCCACCTCTCTAATATCCTTTAATATAGGCTCCTCTAAATATGATATTCCATTTGTAGGATAAGCTATTTTACTTCCTAATGCCTCAGCCACTCCCCTAAGAGTAGTTCCTACTCCAACACTATCATGCCCTATCTTTTCAAAAAGAAACACCTCTAAATCTGCTATCTTATCTGCGGAATGATAATATTCATAATTACTTACCCCCATAAGATTAGCCATTGTAACTCCCATAGATGGCATACAGGGTATTCTATCTATTTCTTCCCCCTTTGAAAATGCTTCCATTCTCTCCCTTGGAGTCATTTCATCTTTCATAATTAAATTTTTCAAACTAATACCCCCACTAAAATTTTTTTACTGATATTGCTATAATAGTAATAAAGCCTATTGTCCTGCACCCTTACAAAAAACCTCTAACTTTTCATCTATGGTTTTTTTCCTATTCATAATTAATGCACTTGCAGTTGCAGTTAAAAAAGCTACACTAACTGGCATTTTATAAAAATCCTTTGTTACTACAGCACTAACTAAATATACCATTAAAAAAATTCCTAAAGGTAGTAATGCTAAAGCATTGCCCCTTACTTTTAAATCCTCTCTTGTTGTCTCACTTTTTATTGCCATAATATTGTCCCCCAATATAATTCTATACACTTCTTAAGTACATACTTATACTATTACAAAGTTTGCAATTATGTAATAATTATTACATCTTAGTATAGACCACTCTATAGCTATCACTATTACACATCCTCATAAAAACTCATATTACTTCACTTTTTCCCTGTATCCTTATATTAATATCATAATTGCAATCCAAATAAGGTCCTATGAATATTACTCATAGGACCTTATCTCAAATATTTTGCCCTGCTAGCTCGTTAAATCTTTAACTTCCTTTTCAATTTCAAAAATTCTCTTTTTTAATATAGGATGTAATTCATAGGCTGCTATGTCATTTAATGGTTGCAATACAAACATTCTTTCATGCATTCTCGGATGTGGTATAATAACCTCGGGATTGTTACTTATAATATCATCATAAAGTATTACATCCAAATCTATAGTTCTAGGACCCCATTTAATTATATGCTCTCTCTTTAAGTCCTTTTCAACACCTAATAAAAATCTTACTAACTCTAGTGGAGTAAGTAAGGTCTCCACCTCTATAGCACAATTTATGAAATCATCTTGCTCTGTGTACCCCACCGGTTTCGTCTCATAAAACTTTGATGTATTTTTAATTTTTGTGTGTCCACTTTTACTTATAATTCCGAATGCATCCTGTATATTTCTTTTTTTATCTCCCACATTAGCACCTACAGCAATAAATGCCTTATGTTTTGCTCTAGTTATTTCCACAGCAACATAATCTAGAGATTTTCCAACTGGTGCCCATGGTTTCTTTAATGTTAATTTTATTTCTCTTATTAACTGGTATTTTCCCAATACATAGGTAGCAACTTCTTCTGCGGCTTTTTCTATAAGATCATGGCTTTTACTTTGAAATACTCTCTCTACTTCCTCTGATAATATACCGTAATGTACAGTTTTATCTAAGTCATCGCTTAATCCTGCTCCTCTTAAATCCACACCTAATTCCATAGACAAAAGAAACTTTTGTCCTAATGTTTTCTCCTCTTTCATAACTCCATGAAAAGCAAATATTTCTAAATCTTTAATAATAATTTTATCCATATTCAATCACCTATCTTCTTAATATAATATCTGTCATTTTTGCAGCTCTTTTGTTTTGTAATACATCATGTACCCTAACAAAGTCGCATCCTTTCATAATTCCTATGACTGTTGTAGCTATAGTTCCTTCTACTCTCTCCCCTACAGGTAAGTCTAAGGATAATCCAATCATAGACTTTCTTGAGGTTGCTAATATTACTGGATAGCCCATTGCAGTTATCTTATGTAGTTCATTTACAACCATAATATTCTGTTCTAAATCCTTAGCAAAGCCTACTCCAGGATCTAAAATTATATTTTCTTTTTTTACACCTGCTCTTAAGGCTATTTCTATACTTTCCTTAAGGTCCCTAATTACTTCTTCCATAAAGTTTTCGTACTCTTTATTTTCTCTATTATGCATTAAGCAACAGGGCACTTGGTAATTAGCTGCTACCTCTGCCATATATGGATCTTTTTTGAAACCCCATACATCATTTATAAACGATGCTCCAGCCTTAATGGCCTCCTCTGCAACTCTTCCCTTATATGTATCTATTGATATAGGCACATCAATTACCTTCTTTAATGCCTTAATAATAGGTATAACTCTCTTTATTTCATCCTCCTCATTTATCACCCTATGATTAGGTCTTGTGGATTCTCCTCCAATATCTATTATAGTTGCACCCTCTTGCACCATAATCTTGGCTTGTTCAATAGCTTTTTCAATAGAATTAAACCTGCCTCCATCTGAGAAAGAGTCCGGTGTAACATTTAAGATACCCATTACATATGTCTCTTTTCCTAAAGCAAATACCTTATTACCTATTGTAATTTCCCTCATATCTCATCTCTCCCTAATACTTAATAACCAAGTTTTTCTTATGACAACTCCACTTACAAGTCTTCTTATGTAAACATGAATAGCACTGTCTCGAAAGTTTATCTCCTCTATACAACAAGTTACTAAGGCTATTTACTTCGCCCTTGTCTTCTCTATGATTTTTAATAGCATTGACAATTTCACTTATCTCATAATCCTTAAAGTCACATTGTTTTAGAATTTCTTCTGCAAAATATGCCCCTGAAATTTCATGTGGTGACCCATCTTTGTATTGATTCCATTTTCCTATATCATGTAGAAGCCCACAAGCATATATAATAGACTTATGAAAACCTAAGTTTTCTTCTAAGGAAATTATGTACATTATTCGTGATGTATCAATTACATGTGTAATATCATGCTTACAATATATACGCTCTTTTTCATAATAAGAATTGAGCTCTATATATTTTATAAATTTTAAGTTTTTTCTTATTTTATCTATTCTATTCATAGTCTATATCCTTTTAAAGTCTACATTTTAATTAAGTTTATCACCTGTTGTTGAAGATTTATATTATTTTCAAAAACTCCTTTTAACACAACAGTAGTAGTACTAGAACCAGGTTTCTTTATACCCCTCATGCTCATACATAAATGCTCTGCTTCTACGACAACCATTACCCCTCTTGCATCAAGATGCTTCATTAAAGAATTTGCTATTTCCAATGACATCTTCTCTTGTAATTGAGGTCTCTTTGCAAAAACTTCTACAGTTCTTGCCAGCTTGCTTAGCCCAGCAACCCTTCCATTTGGTATGTAGGCTATATGGGCTTTGCCGAAGAAAGGCAGAAAATGATGCTCACACATAGAGTAAAATTGAATATCTTTTTCAATAACTAAGTTATCTTCATCTACAGTAAATACCTTGCTTAAATGTTGTTTTGAATCTTCTCTCATTCCTGAGAAAACTTCCTCATACATTCTTGCAATTCTATCTGGAGTTTCTATCAACCCTTCCCTATTTACATCATCACCTATAGCCTCTATTATCATTTTAACAGCTAATTTTATTTTTTCTTTATCTACAACTTTGATTTCCATATTTATCCCTCTCAATCCCTCTAATTCTTCATAAAATCCCTTACCTATATATCAAACTTTCATATAGATTATGAACATACTCAGTTATAATGCTCTCTTTAATTTTAGTCCCATCTATGCTATTTACCTTCATAACACCTAATAGTGAATTAGTTATAAAAGCGCCCTCAGAACCTACTATATCCTCAAATGTAAAGTTTCCTTCTTTTATATCAAAGATATTATCCTCTTTAACTTTTTCTATAATTATTTCTCTTACAATTCCATTTAAAAGACCACACTTAACTGCAGGTGTATATATAGTTTTATTCTTTACAAAAAAAATATTGCTAAGACTTCCCTCTGACAAAAAGTTATGTACATTAAAGAACATAACTTCATTATAACCCTCTTTTACAACCTTTTCACGTTCAATTATATTTTCATAATAATTAAAACTCTTTAAATATGTCATATTGGAATAAGGATTCCTTTTTACGCCACTAATTTTTAGAGCAAATCCTCTTTCATAATCTCCCTTTGTATAACCTATATGTCGCATGGATATAATTGTATTCTCCTCAGATACCATTATTTTTAGAGCTTTGTTTTCACAGCCTAAAATCCCTATTGCCTTTTCTACTTCATCTTTATATACCTTCTTTTTTATATTTAAGGTATTCAGACCCATATTCAATCTATTTAAATGTTTTTCCAAAAAAATCGCCTTATTTGTTATATATATAGTTTCAAATAATCCTTTTCCAAAAAAGAAACCACTGTCTAAATTGATTGATTTATCTTCAGTTAAAACACCATTAATAATTATATTATTCATTTTAAAACCTCTTTAACTTAAGGCTGCCATTAATGCCTTTGCTTTTTGTAAACTTTCATCATATTCCTCTTGAGAATTAGATTCCCAAGTTATTCCCCCACCAACACCAAAATAAGCTTTATTATCTTTTATTAAAATTGTTCGTATAATTATGTTTAAGTCTATATTACCATGAAAGCTCAAATAGCCTATAGATCCAGTGTATATATTTCTTTTTATGCCCTCTAATTCATCTATAACTTCCATACTTCTTATTTTCGGTGCTCCAGTTATTGAGCCTCCTGGAAAACATGCTCTTATACAATCTATTTCATTATATTTAGCTTTAATCTTACCTGATATATCTGAAACTAAATGATATACCGTACTATATTCTTCAATTTTAAAAAGCTCATGAACCTTAATGCTATGAGGTTCACAAAGCTTACTTAAATCATTTCTTTCTAAATCTACTATCATCAATAGTTCTGATTTATCCTTCTCACTATTTTGTAAAGCTTTTTTATTTCGTATATTTTCCTCTATATTACTTCCCCTTGGTCTAGTACCCTTTATAGGTCTAGTTCTAGCCATACCATGCCTAATTTCTAAAAATCTTTCAGGGGAAGAACTTATAATGCTATAATCATTAAACTTTAAAAAAGAGGCGAATGGAGCTGGATTAATAGATCGAAGTCGATAATAAATCTCATAATCTTCTCTTTGAATATTAGTCTTATATCTTTGAGTTAAATTAGTTATATAAATATCTCCGCTTCTTATATATTCTTTAACCTTATCAACAGTATCTACATATTCTTTCTCTTTGAAGTTTGATATGAATTTATCATAATCTATACTTATATCATCTATAGTTAGCTTTTCTTCAATTTCCTCTTTTTTAAATTCTCTTTCATATTTATAAATACTATTTTTTAGTTCTTCAAATGAAGTTCTCCACTCTGAACCCATCTCTAATGCACTTATGAAGGCTTTCTTTTTTAGATTATCAAATATAATTATATTGTTGTAAAAATTAAATTCGACTAAAGGCATCTTTACATCCTCAGAAGAATATAGTATTATTTCTTCAGTCTTACTACATAAATCATAGGATAAATATCCTATACCACCTGATACAAAGGGTAGTTCCCCAGTATATTCAATTTTGTTTTCAGCTAGTATCCTATTTAAACAGTTAAATCCATCTTTCTCATCCTGCAGTTCTTCATTAATATAAACCCCCTCTTTATTCCATATAAAGCTTAAAAATCTGTTTAGTCCTATAAATGAATATCTTCCTAGATTCTTCTCATCCATACCACTGTCTAAAAAAGCTGTATTACTTTCTGATTTAAATTTATAATAAACCTCATGTGGATTTAATGTGGTTTTTAATTCTTCTATATGTATATTCATAAGATTTCCTTTCTTTAATTCTATATGTGTTTTTTTAAAGAAGCTTAATTAAAACACCTATATGTATATTTGTAAAATCCACTTAACTGTTATGCTCTATGCTCTTGACCAACCTATTGAATATCTTTGCTTCCTTAATAAAATTGTCCAGCATATCATGACCATAATCTGTTAGTTCTGCCTCCGGATGAAACTGAATACCTTCAATTAAAAATTCTTTATGTCGAATTCCCATAACTATATTATCCTCTATGGTTCTTGCAGTAACTTCAATGCATTCTGGCAAACTATTCTCATTAACAACTAAGGAATGATACCTTGTAACCCTAAATTTCCCAGGCAATTTATTGAAAACCCCCTTACCGTCATGTTTAATTGTAGATATTTTCCCATGCACTGGATATTCGCCCTTTTCAACTCTTCCACGGAAATAATAAGCTATAGTCTGATGTCCCAAGCAAATACCAAGTATAGGAATTACTCCTTTAAATACTTCTATAAGTTTCAACGCTATCCCTGTACTTTCCGGATCTTTAGGACCTGGTGAAATAATTATTCCCTCTGGCTTTAACTCCCTTATCTCATCTATTGTAATTTTGTCATTTCTAAATATACATACCTCTGAACCAAGTTCCTCAAAGTATCTTACTAAATTGTATACAAATGAATCATAATTATCTATCATCAAAAACATTTTTTTCTCCTAATCTATTCTGCATTTTACATTTGCTTAACCGCAGATATTTTCCATTTATAATCATAGATTAATTTTAATATTATATAATTAATTCATGTTATAGCCTAATTATATAATATTAAAATCAACTTTCCCAGCATTGAAGCTTAAATATGAAATTTTATTATATCATATTTGCTCTAAACACCTTATAATTATATATATATTTCATAATTTTATAAGCTTAATTCATGTATATAATCTAATTATCATTATAATAATTTTTATAATCAATGATTAAATCTTATTATCTATATAAGTTTTTAAAAAGAAGCTTTATTTTACATATCCTAGATATTCTTTAGTAAAAAAATTATAGCTTAGATATTCTATAGGGGAGAAAAATTTAAATGTAGCAACTTAATTAAAACATATATATGTATTTATGTGTCTATAAGGAGATAATTGTAATATGAAAAATAAAGGCGATTTTCACATGCACAGTACAGTTTCTGATGGAAATAATACTCCTCATGAACTTTTGATTATAGCTAAAAATAAACATGTTAATTTTCTGTCACTAACTGACCACGACAATACTGATGGAATAAAAGAAATTTTAAAATATGCCCACTCACTTGGTATTAAAGTAATACCAGCTATAGAATTGTCAACGGTATATAACAATGAAAACATACATGTACTAGGCTATTTTAGAGATAATAGTTATGAACGTAGGGAATTTCAAGAAACATTATCCTCAATTAGAAAAGAAAGAGAAATTAGAGCTGAGAAAATAATTGAAAATTTAAAACATTATTTTAATATCCATATTAGTTACAAAGAATTATATGAAAATTCTCAAGGTACAATAGCTAGGCCTCATATTGCTAAGGCTATAATTAATAAGGGATATTCTTATTCCTATGAATATCTATTCAATAACATAATCAATAATAATAGTCCAGCTTATGTACCCTATAAAAGAATTCCTACCAAGGATGGTATAACCCTCTTAAAAAAATTTAATGCCGTAACGGTGTTGGCACACCCTGTATTAATCAAAAAAACACCTGTTGAGGACATATTAAATTTAGGTTTTGATGGCATTGAGGCCATTTACCCTTTAAATACCTATGAAGATGAGTTACGCTTTAAATCTTTAGCTAAAAAGCTTAATTTATTCATAACTGCTGGTTCAGATTTCCATGGTTTTTTTAAAGATGATACAAAACACGGAGACCTAGGACATGTATCCCTTAGTAATGATGATTTAGATAGATTTATTGAAATTTTAAATTACAAATAAAAAAAGTCCATTTTAAAATGGACTTTTTTTATTACTTTTAGCATTTTAAACTGAAGCCAGGTTATAATACTATGCTTCTATTAAAAATGCTTTATATGCTTTATATGTTTCGTATATATCAGCTTTACTAGCTATTTCATATGGTGCATGCATATTATGTAATGCTACACCTGAATCTATAACTTCCATTCCATATTCAGCCATTATATAAGCGATTGTACCACCGCCTCCTTGATCTACTTTTCCAAGTTCTGATGTTTGCCAAGAAACATTGTGTTTATCCATGATGTTTCTTAAGTGTGCTAAATATTCAGCATTGGCATCATTACAACCACTTTTGCCTCTTGATCCAGTATACTTATTAAATACTATACCTTTACCAAAGAATGCAGTATTTCTTTTTTCTGATACTGATGGATAATTAGGATCAAATGCAGCACTTACATCAGAAGATAACATCTTAGAATTAGCTAATGCTCTTCTTACTTTAATATCTGAGTAATCTCCCTGTAAATCCATTATCTCCATAACAGCGTTTTCAAAGAATCTTGAACTCATTCCTGTTGCTCCAATGCTTCCAACCTCTTCTTTATCAACTAATAAAGTTACGCATGTCTTATCAGTAGCTTCAAGCTCTAACATTGCCTCAAATGAAGTATATGAACATACTCTATCGTCTTGACCATAGGCCATAACCATTGAATTATCTAATCCGTAATGTCTAGCTCTACCTGCTGGAACTACTTCTAATTCCGCTGAAACAAAATCTTCTTCAGTTATACCATATTTTTGATTTAACAATCTTAGTATGTTTAGTTTTACTCTATCCTTGGCGTCTTTGTCTTCTATAGGAATACTTCCTATACAAACATTTAAATCTTCGCCTTCAATACCCTTATCCAATGTTTTACGCATTTGTTCTGAAGATAGGTGTACTAATAAATCTGAAATACCTACTACTGGATCCTTATCATCTTCTCCAATAACTATCTTAACTATTTCTCCATGTTTTTTAACTACAACACCATGAATGGCAAGAGGCAATGTAACCCATTGGTACTTTTTAATTCCACCATAATAATGGGTATCTAACATGGCAAAATCAGAATCTTCATATAACGGATTTTGTTTTAAATCTATTCTTGGAGAATCTATATGAGCTCCTAATAATCTCAAACCTTTTTCCATTGGTTCTGTACCCATTAAGAACATAGCTAAAGCTTTACCCATGTAATTACAGTAAACCTTATCACCAGCTTTTATTTTAGTTCCTGCTTTTATTAAGGCATTTAAATCTTTATATCCTTTTTTTTCTGCAAGAACTACAAATTCGTCAACACATTCTCTTTCAGTTTTGCACAAGGACATAAAGTCAATATATCTATTTGATAATGCAAAAACTTCTTTTAAATCTTCTTGAGAATACTTATCCCAAGCAAGTGTATATTTTTTTTCTAAATTTTTTGTCATAATTTCTTACCCCCTATTTATCTTATAATGTTATTCTACTAAATATACCTAAGTATTTCAATTAAATTAATTATATTTTTAAAATCTTATGTTAATTCAAGTAATAATTTTGCTCCAGTTATATTATAACCACTTTTTACTTTTAAATATACATATTAAAATAATTGCTATTAAAAGCATAAGGGCAGTCATATACCAATATCCATTTGTCATATTGCTAAATGGTATGTTTTCATAATTCATCCCATGCATTCCAGTTATTAAGTTTAGTGGTAAAAAAACCGTAGCTATCAAGGTAAAGATTTTCATTAGCTCATTTGTCTTATTAGCCATTTCAGCTTCAAACGCCTCCCTGACCAAGGCTAGGTCTTGAACCAAAACTTCTAAGGCTTGCATTAATTTTTCTATTTTATTATTTAATATTTTAAAATATGATATACATTCTTCATGAATTATTGAATTTTCATTGCTAACTAAACTATCCCCTATATATCTTAAGGGACTTAAAAACTTTTTGAGTTTGTATACTTGTCTTCTTAAATTAATTAGTTTATTAATATGTTCATGTTGGGGGTTTTTCAAAATATCAATTTCAATTTTATCTGCTTCTCTTTCAAGAACAGCTATGAATTCGTAATTTTTGATTATTATCCTATCTACTATATGATATAAAATCGTACTTGCATGTGGTTTATCTTTTAAAATAAATGAATTTCTATTTATAAGAATATCTTCAATAAGGTCATATACTAAATCTATATCACCCTCTTCTACTATAGCTATGTAATCATTACTTAAAAAAATTTTTAGTTCTTTTGCTTCTATGGAATTATCCCTGTAATCTAATATATTAAAAACTGCAAATACATACTCTCCAAAAAAACTTATTTTTGAAGTAATATTATTTTCGTTGCATTCTTTAATATTTTTTTTATCCAAGTTTAAAATTATACCCAAGGTATTCAATTCCTCGTATTTTGCTAATATCAAATAGTCACTATTGCCTAACCTCCAGTTATCTTCTGCATTTTCAAAGCTATTTAAAATATCATACACCTTCATAAAATCCACCAATCTGTATATAAATAATTTTCTTTTATATTATTAACAATATAGCTTTATTTTATGTTACCATATTTTTTCCTTTATAATTCGACTTTACATTTTATACCATATGCGTTTTTTCAACACTTACCTTTGTTGTAATTTTTTTACAAATTATTATTTTTGTTTTATTGTGTTTTTTATTGTAATTTTTAATTCTTATATGTAACTAATTGTTTTATTTATTTATTTAACATTTCTCATTTTATCTAGTACTATATATATATACTTCATAGATAAAAAGGATTTAAAAAAGAATTATATAGATATCATAAGATACGATGTTCTTTTATTAATTTATTAAGTATCCTTTTTATATGTTTTAATTACTTTTATTTTTAGAGAGGGATCATTTATGAAATATTTCAATTTTTTCTTAGAACTAAGGATTAAACTCCATAAATTTTTACTTAATTTTATTTTAAAATCAAGTAAAAGAGGTAGCAGATTAGTTTTATGGGAAAGCCAAAATTTAGATAGACTTATCAGTTTATCACAGGAAGAAAAGCTATCACTATACTTTATGAATTTAAGGAGTTAAATAGCTAGGTTTTATTACAAAGAGGCTGTTGCAAGGTAAATAATTAATTTGCAACAGCCTTCTTATATTAGTTAATATACATATTGACAGATATTTACACCAACTTTGCCTTAAGCAGTAAAAACTGCACCTGCCAAGGAAAAACAAAAGGAGTTACATTTACAATGATTAAAATCATTATTCATGTAACTCCTTTAAATACTAAATGAACTCCCAAAATGCCGTTTCCTTATGTGTTCATACCCGCCGCTGAGCAGGTGGGATCCCCGCATTTTAATTCTATCTACTTCAAAACCCTTTAGGATTAACAAGGAGTTTCACCTTGCCGGAAGCATGATATAGCTAAAAATATAAAGGTTCCCTTACATGTTTTGTCGGTTGAACATTATAAGTTATACTTACATCTCAGGAAATTTATTAATTACATTATATCACTTTTTTCTATAGTTGCAAGTAATTTTTCATCGCAATTTCTTTCATTTTTCTATATAATTTCTGAAATATATTCCTCTAAATATACTTCTTTACCATTAGTTAAAAATGCTCCTAAAAATTCTATAGATTTATAACTTTCTTCAGAAATATCTAACATTATTAATTCATAATCTAAATCAAATTCTTCAGCACATTCTTGTATCATTTCTTCTACGTCATCTATTGCCATATCACTTAAATATGGTAGAAAGTGCTCTTCATACCATTCTTCACTCTTCTTAGGCTCTTCACATTCTTCATCAGCGAAGGCTTCCGCCGCTTCGATTTCTGCATCATCTAATTCTAATTCAAATTTGAATATTATCATGTTTTCTTCAAGCTTTATTTCTGTTATACATTGCAATTGAAAATCACTTAAATACTCAATTATTTTATTTTTTTTAATCATTAAAATGCCTCCACTTTTCATATTATTTTATATATTCATCTTATTTTACGCTAACTTAAGTTCTTATTTGTTAAACATATTTTTAACATACCTATTTTTAAATTATACTATATATATTAACATAATAGAATGTTTTATGTTAAATACTATATTTTTATTACATTGTTACCTACTTATAATCTAAAGACTTAGAAGCTTATTTTTCAGCATCGCTAATGTTAGGGTTTAACTAATATTGTAAATTTAGCTAATCTAAAAAAAGTCACAGACACATAACAAAGTAATCACTAGTTTATACCATGAAATTTTCTAGGTTCTTAGATGTATTTATACTCACTCCATATTCTGCTTTAAAGTTAGAAGAAGTCCATTTTATAAGTCCTAGATTTTTTGCATCTTTTAAAAATAGATTCAACAATATCTTAGACCATAGTATGTCTACTATGGTCTAAGATATTCTTATATATTATTAATAAAGTTCTCAATAAAAGCATCAGCCTCTTTAAATTCCCTAGAAGCAGGTACAAATTTAAATTTAAATCCACCATCAACTACTTTAAATTTCATACTTTCAAGTCTAGATATAACCATATCTATACCTTCTCCACTCCAACCATAGGATCCAAAAGCTGAGGCTAATTTCCCCTTATTGCTTATAATACACTGTGATGAAAGTAAGTCCCATGCAGGCTTAACAGCGTCTTGATTAATGGTTGGTGTACCTATTAGTACAGCTGAAGCTTTAAATACCTTCTCTGTTAAATCATTCATATTGCTTGAAGTAATTTCATGTACTTCTGAGTCTATCCCAATTTCCAAAATTTTATTTTTCAAATATTTAGCCATACACTCAGTGTTTCCATAGGCTGAAATATAAAAAATTTGAATGTTTTTTCTCTCTGTAACTTCTTCTTTTGCCCACTTTCTATAAAGTTCTTTATATTTTTTTATGTTATTTACATGAACTGGACCATGACTTGGTGCTATCATATCTACTTGTAAAAGATCAATTTTATCTAATGCCATGTTAACAAACTTCTTAAATGGACCCATTATTACATCAAAATAATATTTCATTTCAGTTAGATAATCACCTGCACAATTATCAGTAATACATCCTGATGAGCAATAATGACATCCCATTACATCACAAGTAAATAATAGTCTTTTCTCTTTCACATATGTAAACATAGTGTCTGGCCAATGAAGATTTGGCGCCATTACAAACTCTAATGTATTTTCACCTAAGCAAATATCTTCTTCGGCTAAAACCCATTTAAAATCCATATTTATTATTTCTTTCATATATGTTATTGCAGCCTTAGTTCCTACAACAACTGCTTCCGGATATCTATTAATCAATGCTTTTATTGATCCACTATGGTCTAATTCCGTATGATTAACAACTATGTAATTAACCTTCTTATCTCCAATAATTTCCTTTATGTTTCCAAAGTATTCTTCTGTAAAGGAATTTTTCACATTATCTATTATCGCTATTTTTTCATCATTTATTAAATAAGAATTATAGGTACTACCTTTTTTGGTTTCCATAATTATATCGAAAACTCTAAGTTCAGGGTCTCTAACTCCAATCCAATATATGTTTTTCATTAGTTTTTCACTATTCATTTTCATCCTCCTTGTATGATGTAGTTAGAATATTTGATAGAAAACTAAATACTCTTCTAAGGAACATTACAACCACTCTTATTATTTAATATTCATATTTATACTTCTTGTCTCATACATCTTAGTATGCTACTCATTTCATAAATTTATATAGTTTTCTATTTAAATTCCTCTAAAGGAACTTAACCAAATTAAATATATCCTGTATAATACTCCTGAATAGAAGATAGATGTAATCCTCCTGGGAAGTTTTGCAAAACTCATAATGTTAAAGGCTTCAACTACTTATTTGAACAAATAAAAAAAGTGGAAGAAGAGTTTAACATGAAGAGTGCAATCTTCATCTTTAAGGATTACGATATTATCTCAATAAACAATATCACTACATAAATACCTTTGTACTATGGGCAATTACTTTCACATATCTTTTAATTAAGTTTCTATATATACCTTATTCTTAACTATAAAATCTATAAAATACATATATGTATTTTAATTTCATAATATATTTAATCTTAAAGAATGAAATAGAATAGAAGTGTTGTTAGAATTTTATAACACTTCTATTGCTCTTCTTCATTTTGAGTCTCTAAATCTTTTTCATTAAATATAATTTTAGTTTTATCAGTATATACTACCCCATCTAAATGGTCTATCTCATGACAAAAAACCCTTGCCAAATATCCTGAAGGCTTATAGGTAACCCTCTTACCATTTATGTCCTTTGCAATTACAGTTATATTCTTAGGTCTTATTACCTCTCCAACATATCCAAGTAAACTCAAACATCCTTCAAGGTCCTTTACCCTTCCACTTTGTGCTACAATTTTAGGATTTATAAGTATAATCTCCTCACTATCATCTCTAAGATTTATAATTATAACATTTTGTAAAATTCCTATTTGTGGAGCTGCTAAACCAACACCTGTGCCAGAGTACAATGTATCTTTCAGATCTTGTATTAGACTTAAAACTTCTTCATTTATATCATCTACCCTTTTAGCTTTCTTATGTAAGATAGCTTCATTAAAAGTCAGAATATCCTTTACTGCCATTTATAATTTAACTCTCAGCCACTGCTAAGAACTCCTTTCTAAACTTAATTTATTTTCCTAATTATTTTAACATGTTGCGTCTTAGTATTCAACTAAACTATACATATATGTTTCAACATTAATGTATATTAAATGCAAAACTTTTTTTTAAGTTAATTCTATACTTAATAAAGAACCCCACATATTAATTTTAACATGTGGGATTCTAATATTTAAAACAGTGTATCTAATTTATGTTTATTTCTCTAGCTTGTTCCTCTAGCATACTCTTAACCTTCATAAGTCGTGTTAAGGCACCTCTTTCATTCTCATCAAGCTTCATTCTAATATACTTAATTGTCTCTTCTAATTGAGGAATAGTCATGTATTCTAAAGCATTAACTCGTCTTCTTGTCTTCTCAATTTCATCCGCCATAAGTTGAGAAGATTTCTCAACTTCAGCAAGCTCAAGAAGTTTTGGAAGTATCCCATATAATTTTTCTAAGGATCCATCTAGCTCTGCAGAAGTATTAGCAAATCCATAAGGATATATACTTCCTTCATCACCTTCTAATGCCCTTTTAAAGGTCATAACTGGCACGTTAACACTCATAATATTCTTAGTCTCTACCTCTAAAGAGATACTTTCCTTAGGATATATTATAGCTTCCTCCAGATATTCAGAAGACATCAAGGCTCTTGCCATAACAAAATCCTTAAAAGCTCCTGAAAGTTCCCCTTCAACACTTTTTCTAAGTTCATTGTTATACTTTATAAGCTCTATAAACCTTCTCATAAGCTCATCTTGCTTATCTTTTAAAAGTTTATGACCTCTTTTAGCTGTAACAAGTCTTTTCTTAAGCTTTGAAAGTTCCATTCTGGTAGGGTTAACATTAAGTCTAGCCAAGCTTATTCCCCCTCTTTTTTACTAGGAAGATACTTATCTAAATACTCATCTCTAATTCTCTTAAGCTCTGTTTTAGGCAGGATGCTTAATAAATCCCATCCTATACTTAAAGTTTCGTCTATTGGTCTATTAGTTTCAAAACCTTGTGAAACATAAGTTTTTTCAAAGGCTTCTGCAAATTTAGCAAAGGCTTTATCTGTATCTGAAAGTGCTGATTCACCTAAGATAACTGCAAGTTCTTTTGCTTCTTTACCTTGTGCATAAGCAGAGAATAATTGATTCATTGTATCTGCATGATCCTCTCTAGTTTTTCCTTTACCAATACCCTTGTCTTTAAGTCTTGATAATGAAGGAAGTACATCAATTGGAGGTATAATACCCTGTTTATATAAATCTCTTGATAATATAATTTGTCCTTCAGTTATATATCCAGTAAGGTCAGGAATTGGATGGGTCTTATCATCCTCTGGCATTGTTAAAATAGGAATTTGAGTTATTGATCCCTGAAGACCCTTAACTCTTCCTGCTCTTTCATATAAAGTAGAAAGGTCAGTATATAAGTATCCTGGATATCCTCTTCTACCTGGAACCTCTTTTCTTGCTGCTGAAACTTCACGTAGAGCTTCACAGTAATTAGTTATGTCAGTCATAATAACTAAAACGTGCATTCCTCTTTCAAAAGCTAAATATTCTGCTGTGGTAAGAGCCATTCTAGGTGTGGCTATTCTTTCTATAGCTGGATCATTAGCTAAATTCATGAATAGTACTGTTCTATCAATAGCTCCAGTCTTTGTAAAGTCATCTACAAAGAATTGAGCTTCCTCAAAGGTGATACCTATAGCTGCAAAAACAACAACAAACTTTGAATCTGAATCCTTAACTTTTGCTTGTCTTGCAATCTGTGCTGCAAGTTCAGCATGAGGTAGCCCAGAACCTGAAAATACAGGTAGTTTTTGTCCTCTTACTAAAGTATTTAATCCATCTATAGCTGAAATTCCAGTTTGAATAAACTCATCTGGATAGTTTCTTGCAACAGGATTTAAAGCTTCTCCATTTATGTCTAATCTCTTATCTGGTATAATATTAGGTCCATTATCCTTTGGTCTCCCAAGACCATCAAATACCCTTCCTAACATGTCTTCAGAAACACCTATCTCTAGAGATTTTCCTTGGAACTTTACTTTAGTTCCCTTTATATTAATACCTGCTGAACCCTCGAATAACTGAATAACAGCCCTGTCTCCATTTACTTCAAGTACTCTACCACGTCTTTTTTCGCCAGTTTGAATTTCTATTTCAACTAACTCATCAAACTTAACGCCTTCAACCTGGTCAACAATCATCAAAGGTCCTACAACTTCTCTTACTGTTCTATATTCCTTAATCATTGTTGACACCTTCTTCCAGAATTATTTTTTCCATGTCTTCTGATAAATTAATTACAATTTCATCTATTTTAGATATTTCATTCTCAGGAATATATTTAGCTCTTGCTATTTTATCTCTTATACTCATTTTCAATATTTTATCTAGGTATACTCCAGATTTAAGAGCCTTCTTCCCTTCTTCATTAAACCTAATTATTAGCTTCAACATTTTATACTGCTTATCTAAAGATGCATAAGTATCTATCTCATGGAATGCGTTTTGTTGTAAGTAATCTTCTCTAATAGACTTAGCAACTTCTAACTTTAATCTGTCTGTTTCTGAAAGTGCATCAATACCAACAAGTCTAACAATTTCTTGTAATTTTGATTCTTCTTGCAACAATGTCATAGCTTCAGTTGTCATTGCAGTCCAATCTGAAGAAACATTTTCGTTCATCCATTTTCCTATTTTATCCATATATAATGAATAGGAACTTAACCAATTTATTGCTGGGAAGTGTCTTCTATAAGCAAGCTGAGAATCTAATCCCCAGAATACTTTAACAATTCTAAGTGTAGCCTGTGTAACCGGCTCAGAAAGATCTCCACCTGGAGGAGATACTGCACCTATAAATGTAAGAGCACCTTCTCTAGAATCTCCACCGTTACATATAACTTTTCCAGCTCTTTCATAAATGTCAGCGGCTCTAGAGCCTAAGTATGCTGGGTAACCCTCGTCACCTGGCATCTCTTCTAGTCTACCTGACATTTCTCTTAGGGCTTCTGCCCAACGAGATGTTGAGTCAGCCATCATAGCAACGGAATATCCCATATCTCTATAATACTCAGCAATTGTTAATCCTGTATATATTGATGCTTCTCTAGCAGCAACTGGCATGTTAGATGTATTTGCTATTAATACAGTTCTCTTCATTAAGGATTCTCCTGTTTGAGGATCTTTTAATTCTGGGAACTCATTAAGAACATCTGTCATTTCATTACCACGTTCTCCACATCCAACATAGACAACTATTTGAGCATCTCCCCATTTAGCAAGCTGATGCTGAACCACTGTTTTTCCACTTCCAAATGGACCTGGAACACAAGCGGTTCCCCCCTTTGCCACTGGGAAGAATGTATCTATTACTCTTTGTCCTGTTATCATTGGTTCAACAGGATTAATTTTTTGAAGATATTTTCTACCTTTTCTAACAGGCCACTTTTGTAGCATTTTAATTTCTTTATTTCCCTTAGAAGTTTCTATTACCGCAACTATATCTTCTAAGGTAAATTTCCCCTCACTAATGGAAACTAATGTACCTTCTACTCCATAAGGAACCATTATTTTATGATTAATTACAGAGGTCTCTTGAACTGTAGCTATTATTGTACCTGAGGTAACTTTATCTCCAACCTTTAACTTTGGTACAAAATCCCACTTTTTTTCTCTATTTAACGAAGGAACACTAATACCCTTAACTAAAAAGTTTCCTGCCTTAGCCATGTAAGCATCAAGAGGTCTTTGTATACCATCAAACATAGCTTCTAAAAGACCTGGTCCAAGCTCAACACTTAGCGGTTCTCCCGTAGATGTTACTGGATCTCCTGGGCCAATACCTGAAGTTTCCTCATAAACTTGAATAGATGCTCTATCATCTCTCATCTCGATGATTTCACCTATAAGACCTTTTACTCCAACTTTTACAACGTCAAATATATTAGCTTCATCCATGTCCTTAGCAACTACTAAAGGACCTGAAACTTTAACAATTCTACCGATCTTCAAGTTCACTACCTACCTTTCTATAAAATATTTACACCCACTGCTTTTTCTACATTATCACTAATTTTTTGCATTCCTATATTTAGTGAACCTTGATTACTTGGAATAAGTATAATTGCAGGAAGCATCTGTTTATTATATCTTTCAATAGTTTCTACTATGTTTTGTGCAATTTGTTCAGTAACAAAAATTACACCATAATTATTCATTGCCAATTTATCAATTGTTTTTTGAGCTTCTTCTGCCTGTACAACTGGGTATACGTCTATTCCAATAGCCTTGAAGGCTAATATAGAATCTTTATCTCCAACGACTCCAATCTTATACATATACATCACGCACCCTTTCTTTAATAACTTCAGGTGCAATATTATTTAACTTACCAACCATAATAATTCTTATTATTTTTATTTCGGTTTCTTTAGCTAGAACATATGCTATCAATGGTTCTGCACCAAAAGTAATATATTTAGCTTTTTTAATATATTCCATAACATAATTATCACATATTTTTTCTAAAGAAGTAAGTTTATCAGTGCTCAAGTATTCCTCTATACCAACTTTTATAATATCAAAATACTTTGTAGAACGTATTTTATTCATAAAGTTTTCTATTGAATCATTTAAAGATATAGTGAACTTATCTAAGGATATAGTTCCACCCTCAATTAAAACTTCTTTTAAGAATTTCAAGTCTTTTTTCTGTTTCTTAACCCTCATTAAAGTTTTAATATTAGTAAAATCTATAGTTATTTTTACGTAATCAATTAAGAAATTCATCTTTGTAGTTTCAGCCATCTCTAAGGTATGCTTAAACATAAATCTGTCTACTATAATATCTATTTGCTGTGGATCCTTAGTCTCTGCAAATACCTTTTCCACTAATCCTATGGCAACTTTTGCTATAGGATTTAAATCTCTTAACTCACCACTTAATATTGCAGACTTCAATTCATTAGTATTCATGTTTCCATGTGGCATTAACAAATAATCTAAATCTTTATCTAATGCTTTTCCCTTTAATAAAACCTTTATGTTATGATAATCATTTTTCAAAGACATTATATCAATAATAGTTTTATCTGGAGAAATATCATAGATAAGAGCATAAACTCTTTTTAGCTCCTTACTTAGTAATAATTCATAGTCCTCTACTTTTTTTACCTCAGAGATTATATTAGAATACTCTGTTTCATTAAGTATTCTAATAACCTCATCAGCAGATGTGCTATCAATCATTCTATCTATTTTAGACCTGTCAAGGAGCCTTTTTTCTAGAACTCTTAATCTAGATACAGCCTGAGTAAATCTTAAATCTTCCATTAGGCTATCCTCCTCAATTTTTAATTGAATAGAGCATTAGCTACTTCATATCCAATTTCTTCTCTATAAGAATCTACTAGTTCTTCAAATGTATAGTTAATTTCTATACCATTTTCTGCTATTATAAATCCTGATTTGACGTTTCTATCACCATTAGCTAAATGCACTTCTCCTGACCTACCCAATTTAACTAATTTATCATTTATGTTTTTTAAAACCTCTGGTGTAACATAGGATTTAAATTCATTTGAAATTATTAAAGTTTCAGTACCTATTAGCTCTGAATTCAAGATAGCTTCTTCCATAAATAATAAAAACCTTTCACTATCCATATTAGATAAGATTTCTATACTGCTTTTAAAAACATTATTTATCATTTCTTGCTTTGCACTTAATTTATCATTTCTAACCTTTAACTGCGCACTTGATATAATTCTTTCTTGTTTTCTAATAGCTTCTTCCTTAGCTTTTTCAATTAATTGGGCTTGAATATTTTTAGCTTCAGAAACTTTTTTTAAAATTATTTTTGATTCTTCTTGCTTAGCTTCATCAATTATGGAATTTGCTCTAAGTTGAGCATCCTCCATAATTTTTGAAGTTAGATTATTTATATTTGACATAACTTCACATCCCTTAAATTAGAGTTACAACATCAAATTAGAAAGTTTTATTCACTAATAAGAAGGAAATAACGAATCCTAACAACGCATATGTCTCAACCATAGCTGCTAACATTATCCCCTTTGTAACGTGTGCTGGATTCTTAGCTAATATTGCAATACCTGCTGCTGCTGTTTTAGCCTGTGCTATAGCTGATTTCCATCCTGCAAATGCAATTGGTAAACAAGCAAAGAATATATATGACCCTTGAATAATTGATAAATCCATTGATAATTTACCGAATACCAAGAAACCTATAACAAATCCATAAAGTCCTTGTGTACCTGGCAATAATTGGAGAACTAAGGCTTTACCAAACTTTTCTGGTTCTTCTGTAAGTAATCCTGCTGCTGCTTCACCTACTAATCCTACTCCCTTTGCTGAACCTATACCTGGTAATATTACTGCTAAAGCCATACCTAATGTAGCTAAAGCTAAACCTAAATTGTTAGTTAAAAAATCACTAAATGTCATTTACAATTCCTCCTAATTATCTTTTATATTTATATATTTATTTTTGAATTTAAAGGGTTTAAAAGCTCTTCCTCCACCTACATAGAACTTACTAAAGTATTCAACATATTGAAGTCTACAAGTGTGAACATATGCTCCAAGGCCCCCTAGTAATAAATTGAATAAATGTGCTGCAACAAATATTATTCCTCCAAGCACTATTCTTGAAATTCCCTCTGGTAAATAACCTATCATAACATTGAATGCACTAGCAATTGAACCCCCTGAAAGGCCAAGTGCCATAAGCCTTGAATAAGAAACCAAGTCTCCTACATAGTTAGTAATACCGTATAGAGAATATAATCCCCCTCCAATTTTACCACCAACATTTTTGCTTGCTCTACCTTGCGTTAATACAATTGCAACCATTCCCAATATCATCATCCATTTACCGGTGGTAACCAATCCACTTGGTAAGGTACCCATCTGGTAATTAGCAAATAATATAATACCGCCTATTATAGCTGAGTACCAAGAACATGTATCATAAATTGCATCTAGGTACTTACCTTCTCTTATGAACATATAGCCCTTAATAGCTAATCCAACAAATAATTGAATTAAACCAAATGCCATAGCTGATATAAGTATTGTTATTACATCATTACCTGGATCTATTAATCCCCTTACTCCAAATCTGCTTAAAGAGTCACCAAAGTAACTTCCATAAACAGCTCCTACTAAAGCAGTGGGAATACTTAAATAAAGGAAAAACTTAATGAATTTCTTCTTCTCTTCATCTAAATTAAATAATTTTAATGCTAAAAATGAAGCTATAAACATTACTGCTGCATATCCTACATCTGCTACCATCATACCGAAGAAAAGCAAGTAAAATGGGGTTAATAACGGTGTTGGATCTATCTCTGAATAATGAGGCAAACTATACATTTCTGTTATTGATTCAAATGATTCAGCAACAGGATTGTTTTTAAGTTTAACTGGAATTTCATACTCATCAACATCAGATTCTTCAGCTTCTTCCATTTCAAAATAAAAATCTGCTCCTAAAGTTTCTTCAATTACCTTTTGCAATTTTTCTTTTTCATTTCTTGGCACCCATCCTTCAATAATACTTATATTAGATGTATTCAAGAAATTTCCACTGGCTTCATGTTTTATTATTTCATTGCTTATGTATTCGTAAACTAACTCTAACTTATCTGCTACCTTAGATATTGATGAAATATCTGCTTCAATATCTCTTTCTTCTTTGTTTAAAATACTGATTTCATTTCCAAATTCCTTTATGATTTCCCTTGGATTTCCCTCGTATCCTATATTAGCCTTTGAAAAAACGAAGCTTTTTAAAATTTCACTGGCCTTTTCATTTAATTCCTTGTGAACAATTACAATAATACCTAATTCACCTTTTATTTCCTCAACAAGTTCTACATAAGACTGAGAAATTTCATTGGTGAACTTTTCTAAGAATTCATCCTTAAGATTTTTAGGAATAGTTCCTATAAAGCTGACACACCAATTCAACTTCTTTAAATCACTAAAAGAAGCATCAAAGTTTAACCAAGGTCTTAAAATTTCTCTTTCTGAATTAATTTTAGATTTCATATTCTTAATTGCTAATATTCTTGACTCTTTAACTTTTAAGAATTCGTAAGTTTCAAGCCATTTACTATCTTTAACATTAGTCTCTAAACTTTCATGTGTTAAAGTTTGCTTACCTTCCTTTAATTGTTTTATGGTAGAAGGCTTTCCTCTATATTTATTTAAATATTCTAGAGAAAAATTTACTTTGGCTAAATCCCCTTGTAACTCTGATACTTTTATGGATTCAGAATCTTTAAATATGTTTCCATACTCTTCAGAGTCTTTATCGCTTAAATTAATAAACTCTACTTCTTGAAATTTTTGAAGATTCTTAAGTAGGTTTTCTTTTTGTGATTTAAAGGTTAACAATGTAAACTTATTCATTTTAACAATTGCCATTTAATTTCACTATCCTCTCAATCACTAAATTTACAGCCTTGTCTATTTTATATTTTTCCAAATTTGTAACTGCATGTACCTCTGCATTTCCTTTTGAAAGTATAGGCTCTGCATTTCTTTCGCCTTCTTTTATAGCCTTATGGATTATTAAATCAGATTGTTTCTTTGCCTCTTTAATAATAATCTCATATTCTTCCCTTGCTTTAAAATCAGCTTCTTTGGTCAAAGACTTTGCTTCCTCTTGAGCCTTATCAAGAATTATTTTAGCCTTTTCTTCAATTTCCCTTATTGATTTGATTGCTTCGATTGCCAATTTATCACCACCTTTATTAAAGAACATTAGTAGCTTATGTTTAATAATTATTTACTTTATAGCAATCATAATCCCTTAATGCATAATCATCATTGCTTTATATAGTATTAATTACAACTTAAATTATACATAACTTTCTAATATTTTTCAAGTTATTTACTACATTTTAATAAACTTTTAACTTCCTTTATAAATTACAACACTTTTCTAATTTGAATTCCCCTATTTTTTTATGAATTTATAGTTATTTCTTTGAACTAATTAAATTTTCCCTGAAATTACATGTTGATTTCATATGATTTTACTCATATTTCTTTTTATTATTTTAAAGCTCCATATTTCCCTTAGAAATTTTGATATTTTTTTAACGCATCTCAATGACTTTATTGTTGTCTTTCATATCATAAATTAAATATTGAGATTCTTTATTTAATACATTCTCCTTTAAATATTTCATTATTTGCATATTATATTTTTCTATATGTATATTGTTATTCTCAATGCCCAGTTCTATACTATTAATTTTTTCCCTTATTTTTCTTTCTTCTTTTTTATCCATATGTCTATCTAAAAATTCTGGAAGCCACTTTTTCTTATTATACATAAGATAGTCATATTTTATAACTTCTTTTATAATTTCACTTTCTTCTTTTATAATTTCATTGTTGAACTCTAAAAATACCTTGTAATAATCAGATGATGAAATGTTTCTACTTAAATATCCCTTTTCATAAAAAAAATTTCCTAATTCATTAAAAAAATCAAATGGAGTTTTAAATTTAGGAATAAAATAATTAATAATATTATTAAACTTTCCAGTATTATAATACTTATCTACTACTTCTTCAATCCTCTTTAGTATCAATAGCTCTTTATAACTCATAGAGCTAGTTTTTAAAATTTCATATGGTGTATATGGAGAATGTACCATACTCCACTTATCAAGTTCCTCCGACATAGGTGAACCTTTTATGATTTTTAAAAATCCTAACTGTATTTCATTAGGATTTATATCATATACATCATTAAAGGAATTTCTAAAAGAGCTAATATCTTCCCCTGGTAATCCTGCAATCAAATCTAAGTGTTGCATTATATTTCCGCCATTTGAAATAGCTTTAACCCTATGTTTTATTTTTTCGAATTCTACAGGTCTATTAATGTTTTTAAGAACTTCCTTATTGGTTGTCTGTACACCAACCTCAAACTGAAACATTCCAACTGGTGCTGTTTTAAGTAATTCTATTTCTTCATCCCTTAGTAAGTCAGCGGATATTTCAAAATGGAATTTAGTTTCCGTATCTGAATTGATTAAAAACCTCCATATTTCCATTGCAAATTCATGTTTACAGTTAAATGTTCTATCAACAAACTTTACAAGCTTAACCTTCTTGTCTATAAAATATTTAAGTTCACTTTTAACCCTATCTATATTTAAAAACCTTACTTTCCTATCCACAGCTGAAAGACAGTACTTGCATTTAAAAGGACATCCCCTTGAGGCTTCATAATATACTATTTTATTGTCTAACTCATCCTCTTCCTCATAAGGAAATACTACTGAATTAAAATCTATAATATCTCTGTATCCATTAAAAATAATTTTATTATCTTCTTTATAATAGATTCCACTGATATCACTGATATCTTTTATATCTCCATTTAAATACATAATTAATTCTTTGTATGTAGCTTCCCCTTCTCCTATGATTATATAATCAGCAATATTATTATGCAGAAGATTTTCATTATTATAACTTACTTCTGGTCCCCCTATAATGATTTTTATATCTTTATTTAATAATCTAATTAGCCTCGTAAGCTGATTTATGTATTCAATGTTCCATATATAACATGAGAATACTATTACTTCCGGCTCTCTTAGTATTATATCTTGTAGTACTCTTTCTTTTCTATCATTTATGGTGTACTCTACTAAGCTAAGATCATATTTTATATCCTTTGTATATGCTCTTAGGTATTTAATTGCTAAATTGCTATGTACATATTGCGAGTTAATCGCTGTAAGTAAAACTTTCATTGTTTATATCTTCCCTTCTTCTAATGATTTTATTATAATTTTATCACATATAGATTGATAATGGAGTATCTAGTAAATTATTATCAATGGATTTTAACTTGCCAGTACCTTAATTAACATTTTAGTCCTTAAGATATAAAAAAGGGCAAGTATAGAATCTTGCCCTTTTAGAATTATTATTTTTTTGTTTTTTTATATTCATGATAAAAGTCCATAAGTACACCTGCTGTTGAACTTTGAGCCTTTATTATAATATTTGTGGAAATTCTTCTATACCTTTCTCTTATATCATGAATGCCTTCACACTTATAATATATTTTACATGAGTTTTCAGCGTTGCTCTTTATATACTCATATATGTCTTCATATCTAGTAATAGTTCCTATATCTTTAAAATAATTTCCTTCTACTAATTGATATTTAATCCACAACTCGAAGCTTCTATGTTGTTTTAAAAGCTTGTTATGGACATGTTGTGGAACTGTAGAATCTTGTATAAGATGACATGCAGCACCTAAATAAAACATGCCCACTTTCATGTCTCCACATTTACAAAACTGTATAGCTTTATCATAATATTCATTGCATAATTTAAAAGCATTAGAAAATCCATATAATCCTTTTTCATCCTTATGATGAAAAAAGTGATTAATACTTTTAAAATCTTGATCAGCCCACACTACGCCCTTATTAATTTCATTGATATAATTATGAAAAAATCTATAGGCATCATTTTCTTTTTCATTTCTTAGAATATCTAAGGCCTTTCTATTAATAAATTTATGAACAATACAGGGGGTCTTCATAATTTTCTTTTTAATAGGATTTACTGCCTTAAAAGCATACCTTATAGTTGAACCGTAAATGTATTCTATTTTGTTTTTCACCATCATCACTCACTTATACTAAATTTCAATGCTTTTTTATTTTCTTGAAAGTCTATATATTATACCAAGTTTTTTATCCAGTATATATACAAATTCTTTAAATATTTTTATATTTGATACTTTCACCTCTGAAAACTCAATTATATCTATTAAAATATTATTCTTAGTATACTTTAAAATCTTATTTTCCTTTTCATCATAAAAATATATACTATCTGTTTCTCCTAATACACCATTTTTATCAACTACTAATTTGGATATTGAATTTAAGCTTTCATGCTGATATATCGGAGCTGGAGGATTATAGTTTGGATGTTCCTCTAAGATAAAATTTTGTATTTGACTATCTTCCTTTTGAAATCTTGGTGAATTTACAGGATCTCCTCCAGTATAATCTGGAAATCCATACCATTCATTCTTTTTTATATCATATAGATAATCAACATCATTTTTTATAGGTCTTAATCCCCTATCTTCCATGCCTCCTACAGATACTATTAGTTTCTCTTCGCTATTAAAATCCATTCCTTTTATATTTCTAATTCCCCAAGCATATGTTTCCATAGCCTTAGTGTTTAAATTGTATATTAAGATGCTTGAATTCCCTGGAGTATTCCCCTTAATTATAGCCCCCTTTATATTCTTATTTTTGTATGGTACAAAGGCTCCAGTGCTATGACCTTGAAAGTTAGTGCCCTTAAGTTTTATATCCTTTGGACTTACATCACAATTTTTAACTTGTTCCTTGTTCCACTTATTATCATCTCCAACTACACCAGAGTTAGTTGCTGAACCTATTGATATATATAGGTAATTATTTTTCCACTCAATAATACTTTCCTTGTAATCTCCTTTATTAGGCAAGTTCTTTATAATCTCTTTCTGTATCTTCTCATTTATATCATATTCATATATGCTACATGCCGATGAAAAGTACAACTTATCTTTTGAATACTCTAAGCTAGCGATTTCTAAATTTTTATCTTTAAATACCGTTTTACTATATCCCTTATTATTTACAAATTGAATTCTATCCTTATATGCTATGTATAGATTCTCCTCATCATCATAGACAAAATCCACTGCTCCTATAAATCCTCTATGAACTATTTCTGCTGAAATATTTTCTTCATCTATTACTTTCAAATTATTTTCTCTGACTATAGGCTTATAAAAATAAATATATACTGCAAAAACTACTATAGTAAATACTATACCTATTCTCTCTTTCATTAAATCTTCCTCCAAGATATTATTTATTACTTTATATATGTATATTTATACATGAATAAATATATGAAATATCTTTTGGATTTAATATAAGTATTATTATATATACCTTCTAAAAACACTCTTTATTTATACAACTTAAATACTTTTTT
>JAVXGR010000010.1:0-36262 GCA_036657335.1 Clostridium sp.
CTGATGGCAGGAGAAGTGAACCTACTCAAAACCTCTGGATAACATTGGCGAAGGGAGTTTACCGCCTTCGGGCGAGATTAATTTAAGTAGAATACGAAAACAAAAGTATTTCTATCAGCCTAACGATTTGGTTAAGTATGATGGTAAAATATACACAGTTAAAGGGACCCAAAACGAAGGTTAGGGCTTACATCCGCTACCTTAAAAGGATAGTGGTTTTACGCCCAGATTTATAAATTATATAAATAAAAATAAGTTAAAGGTAATTATTTTTTAATAAGCCTAACTTTCATAGGAGTGTTTAAATAGAAATGCAAGAATTAGAAACCCGAATTATTGACATTGACGTAGACTGGATTAGGCAAAAGCTTATTTCTATCAATGGTATTTTAGTTAAAAAAGAAAATCAAATAAACCATATATTCGACTACAAAGATGGTAGTTTATTAAGGAAAAAAGGATATGCTAGAATTAGAGAAGTACAAGATATACTTAATATGAAAACTGTTAACTATATGACTGTAAAAAAGTTAATAAGCCAGGATATTTATAAGGTTATGGAAGAAAATGAAACTATTATTGAAAGTGCCAAGGAAGGTAAAAACATATTTAATTCTTTAGGTCTTCAATTAGTTGAAAGTATAAGTAAATACAGAGAAAGCTATAAATACAAAAATACTCTAGTAGAAATCGATATTAATGATGAGAAGTTCTGTCCCTTCCCATACATTGAAATTGAAACTAATGTGCATGAAGAGCTTGAAGAAGTATTACAACTTTTAGGTTATTCCTTAAAAGATACCACTTCTAAGACAATATACGAGATTCTTGAAGCTAAAGGAGTTATGAAAGGACTATAATGTTTGGATATGTTACTCCATGTAAAATGGAATTAAAAGTTAAAGATTATGAAAAATTCAAAGCTTATTATTGTGGATTATGCAAATCAATTAAGAAGAATTTTGGTAATATACCTAGGTTTGCTCTTAATTTTGATATAACCTTCTTAGCAATATTATTAGACTCTTTATCCGAGGATAGGAATACCTTTACTAAGGAAATTTGCATGGTTCATCCATTAAAGAAAAAACTGACTATAATAAATAATGAAGCACTTAATTATAGTGCATTTTGTAATGTGCTATTAGCATACTATAAGTTATTAGATGATGTACAAGATGATAATGATATCAAGGGAAAAATTGGTTCTAAGATTTTAGATAAGTATATAAGAGGTAATGATAATGATCTAGAATTTGTACGATTAGGCGTTAAAACTCGCTTGGAAGATTTGCAGTTAATAGAAGTATCTCCTTGTACTTATAACTTAGATGAGTTATCTCATCCCTTTGCAGATTTAACAGGTTTTTTAATTAGCTCATATTATAAAGATAAGAGTTTTAAAGATACCCTTTACTGGCTTGGATATAATCTTGGAAAATGGATTTATATAATTGATGCCTATGACGATTTAGAAAAAGACATGGCAAAATCTAAATTTAATGCTATTAATGAAAGTCTTAATAATGGTAATTTAAACTTTTTAGAATTTTCACATAGTATTGAAAAGCGAATAGAGTTTTCTTTAATAAACTGTGGGAAGGCTTGTTTAGAGGCTTTAAATAATCTACCACTTGTAAAAAATATAGATATTTTAGAAAACGTATTACATTTTGGACTTATGGAAAAAATAGATAAAGTCTTTAAAAGGAGTGATAATAATGAGAGATCCATATGAGATTCTTGAAATAAGAAAAGGTGCTTCTAAAGATGAAATTAGAGCTGCCTATAAAAAATTAGCTAAACAATATCATCCAGACCAGTATGATAATAACCCACTAAGAGACTTAGCTGAGGATAAAATGAGTGAGATTAACTCTGCATATGATACTCTTATGAAACATGCCTCAGATAATAATACTAATGGTGCTGGATACACTGAAAATAATAGGTATAATTCGAAAACTAATACTGGCTATAATCAAAAACAGCAGCAAGACTATAATAATTATAGTGGTTCTAACTATGAAACTGTTAGGCAAGATATAAATAATAATAACTTAAACGGAGCTCAGCAAAAACTTAATAGTATACCAACAAGGGATGCTGAATGGAACTATTTAATGGGTTTAATATTTTTAAGAAAAGGTTGGTATGATAATGCTAAAACCTATATTACTACAGCTTATAATATGAATCCTAATAATGTAGAGTATAGAAATTCTTTTAACCAATTAACAATGCAAACTAATCAGTACAGAAACACTTATTATAACCGTAATAATAGAGATACTGATATGTGTGACTGCTGTACTAAATTATGGTGTGCAGATAGCATTTGTGAATGCATGGGTGGAGATTTAATAAGCTGTTGTTAATATTATAATTAAGGACTTTTAAGTTTTATTAAAAGTCCTTAATTTACCTATGGTTTATACTTATTATTTCCTAATCACTTAAATCTTTATTTTAATTTTTTTTCTTAAATAAAGGAGTTTTAAATGAATACTTACAAAAGTCCCTCTTTGTTACTAGCTTATGGAGCCATTATAACTACACTTAGTATACTTGCTCTTTATCTTAGTAGCATAATATCTATAAATACAATTTTCTTTTTAGGTCTAGCCTCCTGCCTTATACCACTTGGTGTAATGTTAACTAATATAAAGACTGGATTTATAATATATATGTCTGTAACATTATTAAGCTTTTTCTTAATTTCTGATAAGTCACTAGTTATGTTTTATGGATTCTTTTTTGGAATATATGGACTTGTTAAATTTTATATAGAAAATTTAAATAAAACACTATTAGAATTAATATTAAAGTTTCTTTTTTTTAATGTTTCTTTTGCATTAATGTATTTTATATATGAAAATTTATTTACTAATATGATTAGTTCAATATTACCTGTATATGCATTAGTTATAATAGCTCAAATAGGCTTCTTATCCTATGATTATATAATTACCTTATTCATAGCTTATGTAATTAAAAATATTTTGCCTAAGATTCAAAAACTTAAATAGATTATTTCACTTATAAAATTCCTATGTTTAAAAAACATAGGAATTTTGATTTCAAGGCTTTTATTTAAGTTTCCAATTAGTTCCTTCTTTAGAGTCTAATAACTCTATATTTATTTCCAAAAGCTCTTTTCTGATTTCGTCAGCTCTTGCCCAATTTTTACTGTCTCTTGCATTATTTCTTTCAAGAATCAATTTATTAATTAACTCTTCATCAACATCTGCTTTACTAGGTATTAATTCTGCATTCTCTAACTCTAGAGATAATACTTTATCAAAATTCTTAATAAGGTAGAATTTTTCAGCATTATTTAGCTCTTTAGCTTTTATTACCTCTGATAAAATAGTTAATGCATTTGCCATGTTTAAATCATCACTGATTTCTTTAATGAACTTATCATTATAAGTCTTTGTATTTTCCTCATTAATTTTATCAGTTTCAATGATTTCAGCCTTAATATTAGCTACCTTTTCTTTTAATTTCCTATAAGAGTTTTCTGCATCTCTCAAGTTGTCAAAACTAAATAATAATTGTTTTCTATATCTTGATTGTAAACAGAAGTATCTATAATCTAAGGCATCAAAGCCCTGTTCTTCTAATCTACTTAAGGTTAGAAAATCTCCAGTTGATTTAGACATCTTACCACCATTTGATAAAAGAAATTCTCCATGCATCCAATAGTTTACCCACTTATGACCTATAGCTCCCTCTGATTGAGCTATTTCATTTGTATGGTGAACTGCAATATGATCTATGCCACCACAGTGTATATCTATATACTCACCTAAGTACTTAACAGACATTGCTGAGCATTCTAGATGCCACCCTGGAAATCCTCTACCCCATGGAGAATCCCATTGCATAATTTGATTTGAAAACTTAGAATTTGTAAACCATAATACGAAATCTAAGGGATTCTTTTTATTAGGATCAATTTTTATTCTGCTACCAGCTTGTAATTCATCTATAGGTAAATTTGCAAGCTTTGTATAGTCATCAAATTTATCTATCTCAAAATATACATTTCCATTAGATACATAAGTATATCCTTTTTTCTCTAAATTTTGGATAAATTTAATCATATCCTCAATGTGATCTGTGGCTCTAGCTACAACAGTTGGTTTTGTAATATTTAGTTTTTTGCAATCCTCAAAAAAAGCTTCCTCATAGAACTTCGCAATCTCCCAAACTGTCTTCTTTTCACGCTGTGCTCCTAAAGCCATCTTGTCCTCACCCTCATCACTATCTGATTGAAGATGACCTACATCTGTAACATTCATTACATGCTTAACCTTGTATCCAACATATTCCAAAGACTTTTTCAAGGTATCTTCAAATATGTATGTTCTTAGGTTTCCTATATGAGCATAATTGTAAACAGTAGGACCACAAGTATACATACCAACTTTTCCTGACTTATTTTCTTTAAACTCATCTTTGTCTCTACTCATTGTATTGTAAATATAGAAACTCATATACACCCATCCTTTCTTACTATTATTTATTACATTAACAATTAAAAGTGTTTCCCATTTTCATAGTATTTACTAGTGTCTAATAATGTGAATATTATATCTACATCCTTATAACCTGCAATTCTTAAATACTTAGTTATTATAACTGCTATCTTATCTTGAGTTTCTTGTCCTCTATCAAATAAGGAAACCTCTATTATAGGGGATGGTTCAACTACTTTGTTATCCATAATGTATGTAGAATTAATACATTCTATTGTAAAATAGCTTCTAGGACATTGTATCAATTGTTCTAGTTCATCTATCATATCCTTACTTATAGTAGAAATATTTTCTACCTTTACAGACTTCATCATTAACTGCGGCATAATTTTCCTCCTAAACTTCCTCAATACTTTATTCCATACCATAAAGTAATTTTAACAAAAATAAGCATATATTAAAAGAGAAAATTAAAGTTTCTCAGAACAAACATATTTAAAGTTACATATTAGACAAATCAAAAGAAGGATTCGTAGTAAAATTTATTCATGGCTTTGTGCTGAAAGTTTCTTGACACTAGATTATCTTTAATTTATAATTATTAATAATGATTTCTTATATTAAAAATTTTATAATTGAAAGCTATGAGTAGAAGTAGTAATGTTCTATGCATTTTTAGAGAGCTGTTCTATGCTGCAAAACAGTAATGCTAAAACATGAACTTGTCTAGGAGCTTATCTACTAAAAATAGATACGGTGTGAATCGTTAAATCTTTCAAGCGAGATATTTTTACAAAAATATCTAATTAGAGTGGTACCGCGGAAATATATCCTTTCGTCTCTTTTATGTGACGAGGGGTTTTTTTTATTTTCTTTTATAGATATGCTAAGGATAACAATTGTTATAAACATTGCTTATTCGTTATTAAGATTATGATTAAACCACAAAAGTACTTTTAATAAGGATTAACCACTATATATTCTAAAAATTTAAGGCTTAAAATACTACAGAGTCTATAATGGAAATTAATTTACAGCTTATTGTGGTTTAACCAGATTATTATACTTTATTTGTATCATGTTTTTAAGCTAAGTCATTTTAGTTAATATATACCATAATAAGGGAGGATAAATTTATGTCTAAATACAACACTGAAGTGGATAAAAAATGGCAAGATAAGTGGGAAAAAACCAATCTTTATAAATTTGATAAAGATAATGAAGGTGAAAAGTTATATGTACTTGAAATGTTCTCATATCCCTCTGGTAGCCAATTACATGCGGGACACTGGTTTAACTATGGTCCTGTAGATTCTTGGGCTAGATATAAGAAAATGAGAGGTTTCAACGTGTTTCAACCAATGGGCTTCGATGCATTTGGATTACCAGCAGAAAACTTTGCAATTAAAACTGGAGTTCATCCTAAGGACTCTACTGAAAAAAATATTATAAAAATGAAAGAACAATTAAAGGCTATGGGTGCTATGTTCAACTGGGATAATGAGATCCTTACTTGCGATCCTAATTACTATAAATGGACTCAATGGTTATTTTTAAAGCTTTATGAAAAAGGTCTTGCCTACAGAAAGAAAGCTCCTGTAAACTGGTGTCCTAGCTGTAATACAGTCCTTGCAAATGAGCAAGTTTTAGATGGTGCTTGTGAAAGATGTTCTACTGAGGTTACTAAAAAAGAGCTTACTCAATGGTTCTTAAAAATAACTGATTACGCTGAAGAGTTACTTTCTAAAATAGATGACCTAGATTGGCCCGAAAAAACTAAATCCATGCAAAAACATTGGATTGGAAAGTCTACTGGTGCTGAAGTAACATTTAAAATATCTAACTCTGATTTAGATTTCAGCGTATTCACCACAAGACCGGACACTTTATTTGGTGTAACCTATGTGGTATTTGCACCTGAAAATGAATTAGTAGATAGGTTAACTACTCCTGACAACAGGTCCGCCGTAGAACATTATAAGGAATCATCTAAAAAACAATCTGACATAGAAAGACAATCTATAACTAGAGAAAAAACCGGTGTCTTCACTGGTTCTTATGCTATAAATCCTATTAATGGAAGGGAAGTTCCTATATGGGTTGCGGATTACGTATTAAATACCTATGGAACTGGTGCTGTTATGGCTGTTCCTGCTCATGATGAAAGAGATTACGCCTTTGCTACAAAATATACTCTTCCAATAGAACAGGTTATTGATGGTAGTGAAGAACTTCCCCATACTGGATCAGGTAGTCTTATAAATAGTGGAGAATTTAATGGAATAACGGAAAGACAAGGGAAAAAATCCATAGTTAACAAACTAGAAGAACTTAAGTCTGGTACTTGTAAGACTAACTTTAGATTAAGAGACTGGTTAGTTTCAAGACAAAGATACTGGGGTGCACCAATTCCAATGATACACTGTGATAAATGTGGAATTGTACCTGTACCTGAAGACCAACTTCCTGTAGAACTTCCATATGATGTAGAATTTGCACCAGATGGAAAATCACCACTTGGAAAATGTAAGGACTTCTTACATACAACTTGTCCTAAGTGTGGTGGGGCTGCAAGTAGGGAAGCCGATACCTTAGACACCTTTGTTTGTTCTTCTTGGTATTATTTAAGATATCCAGATAACAAGAATACAGAAATGCCCTTTGACCCAACTTTAATTAATGAATTATTACCAGTTGATAAATATGTAGGTGGCCCAGAACATGCCTGTATGCACCTATTATATGCTAGATTTATAACTAAAGCTTTAAGAGATATGGGATACCTAAACTTTGATGAACCTTTTAAATCTCTTACTCACCAAGGTTTAATCTTAGGGCCAGATGGATTGAAAATGAGTAAATCTAAGGGAAATACCATTTCTCCAGACGATTATATCTCACTTTATGGTGCTGACGTATTTAGAATGTACCTAATGTTTGGTTTTGGTTATACTGAGGGTGGAGCTTGGAGTGATGACGGAATAAAATCTATAGGTAGATTCATAGATAGAATAGAAAGAACCTTAGATGGCTTCATAGAAGAACTTAATAATGGAACTAATAATAAAACTACTATTGATTCTGCTGAAAAAGAATTGAACTTCTGGAGACACTCATCTATTAAAGCAGTTACTTCAGATATAGAAATACTTCAGTTTAATACAGCTATAGCTAGAATCATGGAACTTTTAAATGCACTTTCAAAATATGCTAAGGAAGACATTAAAAATCATGAGTTACTAAAGTGTACTTTAGTTGACTTTATAAAGATATTAGCTCCATTTGCACCTCATTTTTCAGAGGAAAAATGGGAGTCTTTAGGCCTAAACTTCTCAGTATTTAATGAATCTTGGCCTGAATATGATGAAAAAGCTTTGATTAAAGATGAAGTTGAGATTGCTATACAAATCAACGGAAAAATTAAGGCTAGAATTAATGTAGCTTCTGATTTAAATGAAGATGGGATTAAAGAAGCATCTTTATCTAATTGTGATATTACCTCTGCACTTGAAGGTAAAACAGTTAGAAAGGTAATAGTTATCAAGGGTAGGCTTGTTAACATAGTTGCTAACTAACTTCAAAGAATCTATGTTTTGGAGAGTATCTCTACCGTCTCCTTATTAATACATTTCTTAAGTAATGGTACTGCTTACCATTGTAAGTTACCATATAAAAAAATGAAGAGTTACTGCTAGTTTTAGTAGTAACTCTTCATTATTTTATAGAATTGTACCGAAACATTATGCGATTTTTCTCATTATTTGCACATAAATTGACCTATTAAACTTAAAATGTAATAATGTACTTGAATTTACTAAGTTATTTAACAATTGTAATTACACAATTTTCAGATAACTAAAATCTTAAGTTTAAAGGAGAAAATTTATATGAATAAAAGATATGAATCAAACAAAAACCTAGCACAACTACTTAAGGGTGGCGTAATAATGGATGTTGTCAATGCTAAAGAGGCTGTAATTGCTGAAAAAGCTGGAGCTGTTGCAGTAATGGCTCTTGAAAGAGTTCCCTCTGATATTAGAAAGCAAGGTGGCGTTGCTAGAATGTCTGACCCAAAAATGATAAAAGAAATTCAAGCTGCTGTTTCTATTCCAGTAATGGCTAAGGTTAGAATTGGACACATTGTAGAGGCTCAAATTTTAGAAGCTCTTGGAATTGATTATATTGATGAGAGTGAAGTTTTAACTCCAGCTGATGAATCCTTCCATATAATGAAAGATTCATTTAAAACTCCTTTTGTATGTGGTGCTACAAACTTAGGTGAAGCCTTAAGAAGAATTGGTGAGGGTGCTTCCATGATTAGAACTAAAGGAGAGGCTGGCACTGGTAACGTAGTAGAAGCTGTAAGACATAACAGAACTATATTTACTGAAATAAGTAGACTGCAAACCGCTCGAGTAGAAGAACTTATGAGTATTGCTAAGGAAATGGGTGCTCCTTACGATTTAGTAAAATACGTACACGAAAATGGTAGACTACCCGTAGTAAACTTCTCTGCTGGTGGCATAGCTACACCTGCTGATGCAGCTCTTATGATGCAACTTGGCAGTGATGGTGTATTTGTTGGTTCTGGAATATTTAAATCTTCTAATCCTGAAAAGAGAGCAGCTGCAATAGTTAAGGCTACTACTTTTTTTAATGACCCAAATGTAATTGCTCAGGTTTCAGAAGACCTTGGACTAGCTATGGATAGTCTTGATATTAAAGAGTTATCTGAAAATGATCTTTTTTCTAAAAGAGGATGGTAGTAGTATAGACTAATTATTTAGCTATTTACCATTTGCAAATTAATATAAAAATTTTATGAACAATATATAAAAATAAGAACTAGGTTATGATAAAATTTCTCAACCTAGTTCTTGTTTTAACATATATATTTTTTAAAAACCTCTACCTATAGAGTTTATATATTCTACAAACTTTTAAAAATCTCTACTCCCTTAGTCTTTAATAACTTCCATAAAATAATTATTACTGCAATTGTTATTACTAGAATTCCCACTAAAAATAAATTGGTGTTTTTAATGCTAAGTAGTGAATATGCTCCCACTGCTGCTCCTACCATTCCAAATCCACTGAAGGTTGCAATCATAACGCTAAAGCTTTGTTTAACTACTTTAACTTCTTGTGTCCAATCAAATTTAGGATTATATAGGTTAACTAACAGTCCAAAAATAGCTGTAACTATTGCAAATAATGATGGTATTAATATTAACCACATTAGTTCAATTACTGAAATATTTAATGATATTTTCATAGCTATGGCACTTATTACCACAGTAGGAATAGCTATCAGTACCGTAACCATAATCTTGCTTTTAAATATATCCATTACATTTACAGGTAAACTTTTCAATATCCATAAGTTCCTACCCTCTAAGGATACAGAGGAAGCAGTTGTTGTAATAGTTCCTACTAATAGAGAAAATCCTGCAATTAAAATAAGATTAATCATATCAAAACTACCATATTGACCCAACATAGCAACCTTTGTCTCACTGTTCATGAAAATAGATGCTATGGATCCAACAATTAATAGTAATGCTCCGAATCCTGTGTTAAATATATAAATTGTACATGTTGTATATCTTTTTATTTCTTTTCTTACTAAGGCTTTAACTATAGATTCAGTTCTAATACTTTTAAATTTGTAATTTGATTCTTTATAATTTTCTCCAAGTCTTGAATTTATCTTTTTAAAACTTTTCCCAAGGACAACTAAAAATACTGTAAAAGGTATTAATGATACTAACAATAACTTCACTAAAGCTGTGATACTACCATTATTAATAATCTCTCCATACCATCCTGCTGGTGGATACATACTTGTAAACATACCTTGAATTTCAGTTGATTTTGCTTGAAAATACCCCATTATATCTTGCATCTTAGTTGATGCAACAAAGATACCCATGGTTACTATAAACATACTAATTAAAGAAATCATGTTACTAAACTTTACCTTAGATGAAATATAGCTTAATGCAAAGGCAATAAGTGAAGCTAAAATAGTAGGAATAATAGGTATTAATATCGTTCCTATTACTGCATATAAAAAGCACATTGGAGAAATTTGTACATTCTGATAATATGCCATAGTTGTTGGTAATAATATGGATGCACTTATTCCTAAACTTAGTGAAAGTAAACTAAGCATCTTACTTGCTAAAATAGCCTTAGTATCAATAGGAAGAGACATTAACATATCATAATCCTTTGATGAAAATAAACTTCCTGGTGCCTTATATACAGCTGTCATAAACACTGCAATTGTTGCAACAATTGCAGACACTATTGGTAATACTCCAATGGCACCTATACTAATTAATGCTTCGGCAATGGCAGTAGCATATAAATATGTTGCTAATATTATTCCTACACATCCTATGATAATAATACCCACTGATTTTAAGTATTTATTCTTAGCCTTACTTGAGTCATTATCTTTAGAAAATCCATTAATCCTTATACTATTTATAAAATTGACTTTTAATATCTTAAATACATTATTCATTATCAATCAACTCCATAAACATCTCTTCTAAGGTTCCATTTCCCTTAACCTCATCAACTGTACCTTCAGCTACTATTTTCCCATCCTTAATTATTGCAATCTTATCACATAGCTTTTCAACAACCTCTAATACATGACTTGAGAAAAATATTGAACTCCCCTCATTACAAATCTCTCTCATAATTCCCTTTAAGCTATGAGCTGCCTTTGGATCTAATCCAACAAAAGGTTCATCTAATACTAATAACTTTGGCTTATGAATAAGTGCTGATATTATAATTAATTTTTGTTTCATACCATGTGAATATGAAGAAATTAAATCACCTAAATATTTTGTAATCTCCAGTTTATCTCCATACATTTTGATTAAAGTTTCCCTTTGCTCCTTAGAAACCATATATATATCTGCAATAAAATTCAAATATTGAATAGCAGTTAATGACTCATACATATCTGGGTTATCTGGAATGTATGCCATCTGAAGCTTACATTCTATGGGATTTTCCTTGATAGATTTTCCATTTATTAATATTTCCCCCTCTTCAAATTCATTTATGCCTACGATTGATTTTATAGTTGTAGTTTTACCAGCTCCATTATGTCCTATAAATCCATATAGTTCACCTGGATTAACCTTTAAAGAAATATTATCTACAGCCTTTTTGTTGCCCTTATAACTTTTGGAAAAATTCTTTATCTCTAACATTTGCCTATCTCCTTTGAATAAATTATAAAACTGTTATACACACTATATAACAGTTTTTCACTTTATTCAAGTATTTTAAGTACTTTAAGTCTTTATGTACTCTTAATAAAAACTAAAAGAGGTAACTTCTATCATCTCAGAAATCACCTCTTAACCCTATAATATATATTTCATACCATTTAATATAAAGCTTACGTTCCACTAGTTACCATGAACCTTTATATAGATTTATCTGTTAGATCATAATATATTTCTAATCTTATTTAATCCTTCTAAGGTTGCCTCTATTCCTAAACCTTCACATATAGCTATATACTTTTTCAATATTCTAACACTCACTTCATTATCCCCCTGCTTCATATATTTAAGACTTAACTTAAATTTTCTTTATATAAGATTCTATTAAGCAACCATTTAAAATATTACTTATATTTTCTTGTTATATAAAAATTATTGTTCAGGAATTACTAATGTATATGGTAAAGACTAAACTTATCTATTTAGCTATACATATTTATAATATCTTTTAAAATAGAGTATGCCGCAGCCCTAGGATTTGAAGCACCACCAGAACAAAATATTTCTCCTGTTTCCTCTGATATAAAACTTATAGCCTTATTACTATAATTAACTAAGGAAAACTGATCTTTATTATGAATCCTTTCAGGTGAAACCTTAATTTTAATTTTTCCCCCCTGAATGTCACATCTACCTATAAGCTTTATTACGCAGTTATTACTTAAAGCTTCTTCTACCTCCCTTAAATCTATATTTTCTATCCCCTTTATATCTACATCCCTTATAGCAAGATTGGCCTTTAATACCATATTGCTTATAAGTATTATCTTACAAGCCGTATCCATTCCACTGACATCTAAGCTAATATTTCTTTCAACTATTCCCTTTTCCTTAGCAATTTCTAAAGCTTTATCATAACTAATTTTATTTTCCATCATTGAACTTAATATGAAATTACTAGTTCCATTAAAAATTCCTTTTATAGAAGTTATTTTAGCACCAGCCAGACACTCTAAACCTAAATTCAAGGTAGGTAGTGCAGCTGCTGTAGCACAACTAAACTTCAACTTAATTTTTTTTTCTTTTACTCTTTTATTTATCTCCTTGTATTCCCTTACTAAGGCTCCTTTAGATGCTACAACTAAATCCATATTAGAATCTATAGCACTATATATATAATCTAAAGCAGGTTGCCCTGTTTCTATATTTGTAGGTGTACACTCTACTAGTATATCCCCAACTGGATGCTTTTCAGCTTTTATAGCTATATTTTTTACTTTACCATATTCACTTAACCCCTCACTACCTAATGGAAGTTGAAGTAATAAGCTTATATCAATACCCTTCTCATCTTCTATGATGCCCAGAGTTCCAATTATAGCTTTTAAAATTAAATCTAGTTCATACTTTTCTTTTAATTCTTCTCTCTTTTCATTAATTAACCCTATAAACTCCCTAGCTACTATTCCATATCCTGTTATTGTAATATATTTTTTCATAAACTCACCCCATGTTTTAGATTCAAATCTAAATGTATCGAATATTTCCAATGAATAAAACACTTGCTTTTTTACACATTAAACCTGTGTATTTAAAACAAGTGCTTTAACCATAAAACTCTTTCTACAATATCTTACTTCTTATTTAAATTTATATATTTGAATTGCCTTTTCTGTACTGTTTAGCAAATCTGTAAGTTGAGATACATCTCCCTCTTCTAATAACAGGCTAAGTTGCTCCCTATATCTAGCAACCTCAGTATGTTTACCTAGAGAACTTAGTTCAGTTAAATTATCCATAATATCCGATATCAGATTAGATTTAACTTCAAATAGCTTTTGAGCATCCTTAATTTCATCCTTGATTTCTCTCATTTCTTGATCTAACTTAAAAGCAGCATCTGCTGCATTCTTAAGCTTATCCTTTACATTCTCTGGTATTGCATGTTTATATTTATAATTTAATGAATGTTCTACAGTAGCCCAAAAATTCATAGCTAATGTTCTTATTTGTAGTTCAGCTAAAATTTCTTTTTGCCCATCTGCCATGTGTACTGGATATTTTATAACAACATGATAACTCCTATATCCACTTCCCTTAACATTGGTAACATAATCTTTTTCGTATATAATAGTCATATCTTTTCTTTTACGAATAATGCCTACTACCCTCTCTATGTCATCAACAAACTGACACATTACTCTAAGTCCCGCTATATCTTCCATTTCATATTCAACTCTTTCAATTGGAATATGAAACTTATTTGCTTTTTCTAATATACTAGATATTTCCTTTACTCTTCCTGTAACAAATTCTATAGGGGAATATTCATTATTCCTTCTGCATTCTTTTCTTATACTTCGAAATTTAACCTTTAATTCTTCTACAGCTTGTTCGTAGGGCATTAGAAAAGTTTTCCACTCCTTAATAGCCATTCCATTTACCACCCTTTATATAATTAATGATTCACGTCCCAGTAAGACCTATTTTCTTATGTATTAATATAAATTCAACTTAGAATTCTCTAGATATATTACTTGAATATTATTTTAATATACCCTACTCTATCCTAATGGGCTTAAATTTTAAATAATCACAAGCAGTCATTATAAATTCAATTCCTTCATATTCACCTTCAAAACATGTTTTTAAGGAACGTCCATGTAAATGTCCATATATAACCTTATGTACAGGGTACTCTTTTAAAATATCAATTACTTCCCGGCATATAAATTTCTCATTAATAGGAGGGTAATGAACCATAACTATAATTTTATTATATCCTGCCTTAATTGCAGTATCTAAAGATAGTCTCAGTCTTATTAATTCCCTTTTATATACCCTTACGTCATGTGTAGTAAAGTTACTTCCACCTGGACATGACCATCCTCTAGTTCCACATATAGCATAATCCTCATAGCTATAACATGTATTTTGTATAAAATTCATATTATTATATAAAGCATTTAATTTTCCTATACTGCTCCACCAATAATCATGATTTCCTTTTACAAATATTTTTTTCCCTGGCAGCTCATTAATCCAAGCAAGATCCTCTAATCCATCTTCTATCTTCATGGTCCAAGATATATCACCTGCAATTAAAACTGTATCCTCTTCACTTATATTTTTAAGCCAATTTTCCTTTATCTTGTCCTCATGCTTATACCAATTTTCTCCAAATATATCCATTGGTTTATTTGCATTTAATGCTAAATGCAAATCTGATATTGCCCATAATGCCATTTCATCACCTTTATTTCTAGTTTATATATTACTTTCTTATGATAATTTTATCATAACTTTAAGTATAGTAGGCATAAATTATATTATATTATTTATTTTCTTTATATAATATAGATTTATAAATAAAAATGGCACCTACATGTTTTGTAAGTGCCACATTATCTTCTATTCTACGATTACCTTGTAAAATTTCTTTTTACCTTTTTTAATCAAAGCTCCCTCTGCAATCTGTGCTTCACTTAATATAGAATTAGGATCTGTAATCTTTTCATCATTTACATATAATCCACCTTGCTCTATTAATCTTCTACCCTCTTTTTTAGATGGTATTATCTCTGTACTTAATAATATATTAAGTAATGAAGTACCTACCATTTCATGAGTTATCGTTACCATTGGAACATTACTCATATCACTACCTGTTCCAAATAAAGATTGAGATGCTTCAGCTGCCTTCTGTGATTCTTCTTCACCATGTATAAGCTTAGTTACTTCATAAGCTAATACTTTCTTAGCTTCATTTATTTCTGAACCTTCCAATGCTGAAAGTCTTCTTACTTCATCCATAGGAATAAATGTTAATAATCTTAAGCATTTTTCAACATCTGAATCCGCAATATTTCTCCAGTATTGATAGAAATCATATGGTGTAGTTTTAGCTGGGTCTAACCACAAAGCTCCATTAGCTGTTTTACCCATCTTATTACCTTCACTATTAGTAAGTAGTGAACATGTCATAGCATATGCTGGCTTAGATTCTTTTCTTCTAATTAGGTCCATTCCAGCAAGCATATTAGACCATTGATCATCTCCACCCAATTGTACTGTACAACCATACTTTTGATTCAATACTAAGAAATCATATCCTTGCATTAACATATAGTTAAATTCTAAGAAAGACAATCCCTTCTCTAATCTTTGTTTAAAGCAGTCTGCAGTTAACATCCTATTAACTGAAAAATGACATCCTATTTCTCTTATGAATTCTACATAATTAAGCTCTAATAACCAATCTGAATTATCTACAAGAATAGCTTTATCTTCACTAAAATCAATTAATTTTCCCAGTTGTCTTTTTATGCAACTAACATTATGATCTATATCATCCTTAGTTAACATTTTTCTCATGTCAGTTCTTCCTGAAGGATCACCTATCATAGCCGTACCGGCACCAACTAAAGCTATTGGTCTGTGTCCCTCTCTTTGCATATGAGCCATAAACATCATTGCTATGAAATGACCTACGTGCAAACTATCTGCTGTTGGATCAAATCCTATATAAAAAGTAACCTTCTCTTTGCCTAAAATATCTTTTAATTCCTCATGTGTTGTTTGTTTTATGTATCCACGCTCTGTTAAAATATCGTAAACATTTGACATTAACTCCACCTCCATATAATACTACATTCTATTGTAGCATTTTTTTATATTTTTGCAATTATTTTATCGCTTAAAACTACTAAAGCATAGTAACATTACCTATGCAAAACTTCCTTACATAGGTACTGTTACTATGCTTTAGTTAATTCAAAGAGTTATCTATATAAATTTATATCCTTTTAGAAAGTTGGGGATAGAATCTCTAGCTGAGCTAATATTTATATACATATTAACATTAAAATTTCCACTTAATTTTTCTAAATCTTTGAAAAAGCTTTCTGATTCTTCTAATGTCTCTACAGTACTCTTCAATAATCCATCTATAAATATACTTTCCACATCATAATCCTTAGCAATCACACCACTAATAGTGCCATATAGTCTAGATAAATTATTTACGTTGAATTCCTTTAAATCTATAAATCTAAGTTTTCCACTTAATGCTCTTGCAATATTATGATTTACATCTATAAATACCATATTACCCTTTGCCTCTTTAACCTTACTATTAGCTAAATCAACCAATATTTTTGTTTTACCTGAGCCTTTTACTCCACAATTCAAATATATCATTAGCTCTTCCCCCTTAGAAAATATTATATAACTTTAGAAAATATCTTTCTTAATAATATAATTTACTAACTAATTTGATGTTTATTCCCATTTTCTTATTACTATATAATATTCCTAAATATATAACTTATAACTTAAACTCTGTATATTTTTTTCTGATTAGATATATTTTTCGTGAATTGCAAAGCAATTAATTATTTACAAATTAACTGAAGCTAAATTATACATTTTAATTTCAATGCTAATAAAATTAAACCCATAAAAGATATATAATGGCTTCTTCTGTGTTTATGATTTAATCATCCATTATATTTTAAATTACCTTTCTAAATTTTTATTCCTCATAGGGAAAATAACTTTAAAACAATTTTCAGATATATCATTAATAAGTCTAATTCGCCCCTTAGGTTTCAAATTTTTCTTCATAGTCTCAAAACCACTGTATTTTTTTTCATACTTCGACTTATACATTACCATAATTTTTTCATATATCCACATATTTCTTCTCACGCTTATAGAATTTTTAGACTTATCCATAATCATTGTGCCAGGACTAACTACCCTTATCTCCTTATTGCTTATAGTTACCTCTATTTCCTTATTGAAAATTGTGTAATCCCTATATAATACCGCATTTTTAATAGCTTCCTTAATTACATTTGCTACGGATTGATTATCACCTAATATCTTACTCACAATCATAGTGCTGTCATCAATCATAGCCTTCAGGTTTCCTTGAACTATAATAACTTCCTTATATTCCTTATTTATTTCATTATTTATTCTTATCATATTATGTGGTATATATATACTATTAATCTTAGAAAAAACTAATAATCCTCCCATTGTTGCCACATAGTTACCACTTTCTTTCTCTCTGGTTATTATACCTATATTCTCCATCAAGTCATTAAAGTCTTCGTCGTTATACTCTATTCCATTTTTGCTTACATAATCTTTTACAAGCTCCTTATCTATATGAGCTACACTACTTCTGATTACTGGTGATAGCTCTACATTTAAATTAAAACTATCATTTAAATAATTAGCAATTTCCTCACGCCTCATAAAATCTGTAGTGGATCCCCTTCTTGTTAAAAAGCAACCATTTTCTCTAATCTGGTATGGTCTTTGTTTTCCATCATATATAGTTATAACCGCAACAATCTTACTTTCTACATTTACAAAATCCAAGGATATAGGAATTGGTGGATTAATTCTCGAACTTACTATTTGCTGAATTTTTTCTTCATTAAAATCATTAAAATCTATTCCTATTATTTCCTTTGTCTTATCCATTACACCAATTACTAGATATCCTCTTCCTCCTCTTACGTTAGCTATAGCAGATACATCCTTAGCAAATTCTCTTTTCCCACTTTCTACAGATAGATCTAAGCTTAGCTTAAAATCTAATTTTGTATTCTCTTCTTTTCTTAACAAAGTATTTAATTTATTAATATTCATGCACAACTCTCCAATAAAAGAATTTTTATATATTATATTTTCATTACTAATCCTTCATGTTTTCCTTGTTTACTTTTATGTTAAACCTATCTTCTCTAATTTTTTCTTTACTTTTATATACTTTTTCAATGGATTCAAAACTTTTGTTAAAAAATTCAAGTATAAAGTTACATTAAAAACAGAAGATTTGTTGTCTACTATAAATATTTAAAAGTCATTATTTATAAATGGATTTCCATGATTAATTTACATGTCTAAATATTCTATTAATCTTACTCTAAATTGTGATTTTAATATTATTATATCATAAGTTGGTATGATTGGATGTAATTACAATGTTTTACGAGATAATCATATATATGGCTATACTTTCACCAATTCCATCCACTGAGACTGAGGTTTTATTTTGTTCATCTAAATAGTATTTTACAATTATTTCATTAATAAAAATATGTTTTTTTGTAATACTAACTATACTGTGTAAATCTCAATAGTGTACTTAACTAACTAGAGTATTTGCATTTATCTTACTATAGAATATTTAACTATATGCTCCAATGGAATGACTTTTAAAAATATTACTAAAACAAGGGTAGTTAAAGAATTAAAAAGAACTTTAAAAAGAAAACAAAGACAATGTTCAAATAAGTATGGAAAAATATAAAAGAAAGGAGTATGTCAAAACCAAGAACATTGCAAAACTTAGAAAGCAATTAAGATTACTTCATAGAAAAGTGTTTTAAGAATCTAAAATCCCAGTATCTAAAAGAAGTTATATCTTTGAGAATTGTGTTTATTTCAAAGTAGCTTTTAGAAAAATGGGATCAGTTCAATGGGTAATTAAAGAAGCTTTATAAGGTTTTCTAAGGTTTTGGCAAGAAATTTATAAATATGCTTAAGGTCATCTTAGGATTATTAAGTATAGGGATTTTAATCTCCTTAATGTTCAATATCACTATTCAGGTTTTTAACGTGTTACTTATAGGCACTTTCTCTCTATTTATATTTGATACAATCAGAGTTAAAACTAAAAATATGTGAAAACAATAATTTTTATATATAGGATTATCCCTTTGTATAATCCTATTTTTAGTAACAACGGCTCATAAATGTATTTGCGTAATAACTAATGACCATATACTAGGTTTAATGAAAAACATAAAACTCCAACCAATCATAATTCCATTGGTTGGAGTTTTAAATATCATACTATAAATAATCTACCTTACTACAACAGTAACGCTGTATACTTAGTCCTAAAATTATACCTTACCTATATTAGATAATATCAATCCTTTATTATGCTCTAAAGCCCATGTTATTCCCCAATCACTTTGGAATAATAATATATCTCTATCTCTTAAATCCTTAACTAACTTAGTATCACTAGTTAAGTTTAATTTATCAGATGACATTGGGGTCTCCTCAATCCATCTAATATTGGTATATCCTTGTCTTTCCATTTTTATGTCAACATTATACTCGTTTTTCAATCTATATTCTAGAACTTCAAATTGAAGTACACCAACAACTCCAACTATTATTTCTTCTGCTCCCATAAAAGGAAGTTTAAATACTTGGATTGCACCCTCTTGAGATATTTGAGTTATGCCCCTTATAAATTGTTTTCTCTTCATTGTATCCATAGGCTTCACTCTTGCAAAATGTTCTGGTGCAAAGCTTGGAATACCTTCAAACTTAAACTTTTTAGGGTTTTTGCATAATGTATCTCCTATACTGAAAATACCTGGATCAAATACACCTATAATATCTCCTGCGTAGGCCTCTTCTATTATCTCTCTATCCTGTGCTAAGAATTGTTGTGGTTGAGTTAATCTAATCTTATCCTTACCCTGAACATGATATACCTCTTCACCCTTTTGAAATTTACCTGAACAAATTCTCATAAATGCAATCCTATCTCTGTGAGCTTTATTCATATTAGCTTGAATCTTAAATATGAAGGCTGAAAATGGCTCTTCATAAACATCTATTTCTCCTATGTCACTAGTTCTTGGTAATGGAGGCAATGTTAACTTTAAGAAGTTATTTAAGAACGGCTCAATACCAAAGTTAGTTATAGCACTTCCAAAGAATACTGGAGTCATTTGGCCATTTATAACTTTATCAAAGTTGAATTCATCTCCTGCTATATCAAGAAGCTCTATATCTTCGACTAATTTATTATAGAAATAATCTCCTAAAATTTCCTTGGCCTTTGGATCCTCAATTTTAATCCTTGTGTTACCAACCTGTGATTGACCATGGTTTCCACCCTCAAATAATTGAATCTCTTTATTCTCTCTATTGTAAACGCCTTTAAATTCTCTTCCACATCCAATTGGCCAGTTAATTGGATAAGATTTAATTCCTAATTCATTTTCTATGTCATCCATAAGTTCAAAAGGATCTCTAATCTCTCTATCCATCTTATTTATTAATGTAAATATAGGGATTTCTCTCATACTACATACATGAAATAATTTTCTTGTTTGTGTCTCAACACCCTTAGCTCCATCAACTACCATTACAGCACTATCTGCTGCTATTAATGTCCTATAGGTATCCTCACTAAAATCCTGATGTCCAGGAGTATCTAATATATTCACACAAAATCCATCATAGTTAAATTGCATTACAGAAGATGTAACTGATATACCTCTCTGCTTTTCTATTTCCATCCAGTCTGAAACAGCATGTTTAGATGACTTTCTTGATTTAACAGAACCAGCTTCTCTAATAGCTCCTCCATATAACAAGAACTTTTCTGTTAATGTTGTCTTACCCGCATCTGGGTGAGATATAATAGCAAATGTTCTTCTTTTTTTAATCTTATTTGTTAATTCTTCCACTTATTTCCTCCTGTTTTCTACTAGCTCATATACTTAAGTACTAATCTATTTTTAAGTTTAAAATTCCTACTCTACATTGGTACACTCCCACCTTTAAATTTTTCAGTAACTATTATTACATACACCTTAATAAAATTACTATACCATCCATTACATACCTAAATAAACGGACTCTTTCACGTTTTGCAACATGAAAATCTCTTTAAAGTTTAAATTTCAATCTATATTGCTCTATACTTTAAAATAATATAAGTAAATTAAAATGCATTATATTTCTAATAAAAATATACTTATTTCTATTAGCTCCTTTAAAGCCTATATTACACCACCTTTGATTTTAACTATATTATTTAGCTCTGTCAACGTTATAGAAAAGTTTTTATATGATTTATAATCATATATTTATAACTTTTATAATTTTTATATAAATTTAATGTATCTCTTTTATATAACTTCAACCTATTATTCTATTGAAATTATACAAATAAGCTTTAAGTAAAATGTGGCATCTATTTTAATTACTCTTATTTTATAGCTATAATTAACTCTTCATCTAAATCTACAATACATCTTATTATCTAATCTTTATTTAGGAATAAACCCTATTTTCTTTTGCATTTTTCTTAGAGTTTTTCTTGAAACATACTCTGCCTTTTCAGCACCCTTAGTATATATTTCTTCTAACTCCTTTTTATTTTCTAATAAATCCTTAACTCTATTTTGTATAGGTTGAAGTTCTTTCACTATGGCCTCTGCCACATCTAGCTTAAAATCTGAATATCCTCTTTCTTTATATTTTTCTTCAATTCCACTCATAGTCATACCAGTTATACAACCTAATATAGTCATAAGATTTTTAACACCAGGCTGTTCATCACAAAACTTAACTATACCTAAACTATCAGTAACTGCTCTGTTTACCTTTTTCCTAATAACTTCTGGAGTATCCATCATTAAAATAAATCCATTTACATTTTCATCTGACTTAGACATTTTTCTAGTTGGCTCTTGCAAACTCATTATTTTAGCTCCGGCCTCTGGTATATATCCTTCTGGAATCTTAAATGTAGGACTATAAACCTTGTTAAATCTTTCACCTAAATCTCTTGCAAGCTCTAAATGTTGAATTTGATCTTTTCCAACTGGAACTAAATCAGTTTGATATAATAATATATCTGCTGCCATTAGTACGGGGTAATTAAATAATCCTGCTGATATATTATCCCCAGATTTCTTTGACTTATCTTTATATTGAGTCATTCTACTAAGCTCACCCATATATGAAGAGCAAGTTAATAACCATGAACATTCACTATGACTTGGTACATGTGATTGAATAAACAAGGTATTTTTCTCTGGATCTATACCTGTAGCTATATAAATAGCTAATAATTCTAAAGTTCTCCTTCTTAAATCCTTAGGCTCTTGCTTAACTGTTATGGCGTGTAAATCTACTACGCAAAAATAGCATTCATACTGATCTTGCAGCTTAACCCAATTCTTTAATGCTCCCAAATAATTTCCTAATGTAAGATCACCTGAAGGCTGAATCCCACTAAATATTACTTTTTTAGTTTCTTCCATTTTTATCATCCTCTCTTTTAAAAGATCTATATTATAAATATAAAACCTATATTCATTGTATTAAAATTTATATTTTATAATAATCCCAAATTAAAAAGCCCTATGATTATACAATCATAGGGCGCTATATACGCGGTACCACCTAGCTTTTAGGATTACATCCTGCTCTTTAACAGATACCCATAGATATCCTGACCTTATAACGTAGGACTTACGTGTAAAACTACTACTATTTCATTCACAATCTCAGAAACCCATTCAACTTAATCATAATTATTGCATTTACACCAAGAGCAACTCTCTAAAAATCTGTTTTTAAGTCTACTTGCTTTTCTTCATAAATTTTAAACTATATTATTGATTTATAATTATATTATTGCTAAAAGCAATATTTGTCAATGTTATTTTCCATTATATTATTTATTACATCCATATATTTTATACCATACTTACAAAAACATATTTTTATTCTTTGGTAATGTTTTTATATTTTAGTGGAATACTAAGATTATAAATCTATAAAGGAGTGATTTTTTTGAAAAAAGAAAAGAAAACATCAAGAGACAAAATATCTAATCCCTATATGAAGGTTTTGACAACACCTAATATGCCTAACCCTGCATCTGATCCCATTGTTTCAAATAATATAGTAAATTCGGAGCTAGATTATACCTATAATTCAAATAGAGATGATTATACAAATGCCTCTAAAGAAACTAAAAAAGATTAATTTAATTTTATCCACAATTTTTTCATTGTATTATACATAATCCACTCATATAATTAGAGTATATTGAGTTTGTTAATAATTGAACTCACATGAGCTTTAAGGACAATATTATAATATTGTCCTTTTAAATATATTTAAGGTGGTTGTTGATTATGTTAACTATATACGCGGTATCTGACTCCATAGGTGAAACAGCAGAGCTCGTTGCACGTGCTTCTGCTTATCAATTTCACAATAATGTAACAGTTAAAAGAGTGTCCTATATAAAGAGCTTAGAGGCTGTAGATTTATTCATTAACTCTTTAGCTATAGGAGATTCTAATAATACTATAATGATTGTATCTACCATCATATTGCCTGATGTTGGACAATTCTTAACTCAACGTTGTGTAGAAAAGCGTATCCCTATAAACAACATACTGGGACCTGTTATTAGTGTAGCTTCATCATTACTAAAGAAGATGCCCGATTATAATCCTGGTGCTGTTTGGAAACTTGACCAAAATTATTATAAGAAAATAGAAGCTATGGAGTTTGCAATCCAATATGATGACAGTAAGGATCATAGTGGTATTAAACATGCCGATGTCATATTAGTTGGCTTATCAAGAACTTCCAAAACACCTATTTGCTTGTACTTAGCTAACAAGGGTATAAAGGCCTTAAACATACCTCTAATACCTGAAATACCAGTACCTGAGGAATTATTTGAGGTGGATAGAAGAAAGATTATAGCACTTACAATTAATCCCCTAGAGCTTATAGAAATAAGAAAACATAGATTAGATAAATATACATTAGCCGTCAGTAAGAATGATTACGCAGATGAAGGAAGAATACTAGACGAGCTAGAGTACTCTGATAAGGTTTTTAAACGTTTACGTTGTAAGACTATAAATGTTACCGATAGAGCCATAGAAGATACAGCCTTACTTATAATGAATCATCTACAACAATAATACTTTACATTAATTTGTATTTTAAATTTATATTCAAAGTACAAGACTCATATATACACCTTAGATAGTCTACAGTAATGCGTAATTTAAATGTATAACTTAATTGCATTTCTTTATATTTTAAAGGTCATTATGATTTGAATTAAAAAAATACTTTGTCACTTCTTATTAAAGGTGGCAAAGTATTTTAAAATTCTTTATTCGAATTCGATATCTTTATCTCTAAGCTTGAACCTTGCCCACCCCTTTTTATTCATGTATCTTAAAAACATAATAAGTCTACCGTAAATAGGATGACAGCCATCAATATATTCTTCTTCTTTTATATTTGCATATTCTTTTTTAAGCTCTGGAAGTTCTAGTAATTTTTGACCTATTTCATAAACATTATTTATTCCATCCATACTCTGCCAAACGCAACTTCCCATTCTATCAAATTTCATGTCACTAACTGTTGGTTTTTTACTCATCCACCTTAAAAACTTTTCAGCAAATTTATCATGAATAAATACCAAATGAACAAACCCCTTTTTTACTTCCCAGTTTTGATGTTTTCTATAGGGTACATATAATAAAAAATTATCCTTTTCATCGTACTTCTTTTTCTTTGACACACATTGCACCTCTTTATTTTAAAAATTAAGAATAAAGACTTAAACTTTAATTTCATTCTCCATTCTTAATCTTTAATTTTTTTATAAAAGAGGGATGAGTTAAACTCATTCCCTCTTAATAATTAATTGTTATTTGTTTCCAACTTTTTCCTCTATTTTAGTAGCAAATAAGTATATGCTTAATCCTAAGATTAAAAATGCACCTAATGCAACCCAAGAATTTGAAGAAATTGCTGGGAAGAATTTTGGACCTATAGCTATTTTCTCTGCTAAGGATGTTCCGCTAATAGTTATAGTTGTTAATATAGCAATTACTATTCCCATTAATGCATCTCCAGCAACAAGACCTGAGGATAATAATATACCTCTTTCTCTTTGTAGCTTTCCTTGTTCTTCATTTCTCTTAAACTTCATATCAACAAGTTTTCTAATTAAAGCTCCTGATAATACTGCTGCACTTAAGTTTATTGGTAAATATAGTCCAAGTGCAACTGGTAATATTGGAAGTCCTGCAAGTGCACAGAATATTCCTATTACAGCTCCAACTATAACTAATGTCCAAGGTAATTGAGCTGTCATAACTCCTTCAACAACCATTGACATAAGTGTAGCTTGAGGTGCTGCTATAGCCTCTGTACCTATTCCATAAGTTTTGTTTAACATTAATAGTACTGCACCTGCAACTAAGCCGCCTAATACTACTCCTGCATACATTCCCCACTCGACTTTCTTTGGTGTACCACCTATTATATAAGTAGTTTTTAAACTTTGAGCTACTCCTCCTGCAACTGCTATAGCAATACATACTATACCACCTGAAAGAATTGCAACCATCATTCCTTTATCAGTTGGAGTTCCTATTATCTTTAAAACACCAGTGATAAATAATAATGCTGCTATAGTCATACCTGAAACTGGGTTATTAGATACTCCTATAATACCTGCCATTCTTGCAGAAACAACCGCAAAGAAAAATGAGAATAAAACAGCTAATAGTGATCCAATTGCACCTAGTTTTAATCCAGGTAAGAACCATCCTATTATAAATACTAATATTGCTGCTGCTAATACCCAAGTTAATGGTGTATCAATATCAGTTCTCTTAGTTGATTCTTCTACACCATTTGATCCACCTAAACCTTGTAGTGCTGTTTTAAAAGATTTTATTATAGTAGGCATTGATTTACCTAAACTTATAAATCCACCAGCTGCAACAGCACCTGCTCCTATGTATCTGATATAGTTACTCCAGATTTCTCTAGCTCCCATATCAACTATTAACTTAGTAGCTGGGAATAAAGGTTCTGTTAAACTTGAACCCACATATTTTATTAATGGTATTAATCCAAACCAAGCAATTAAAGCTCCACCAAACATAAATATTGCAACTTCTACTCCAACTATAAAACCAACACCGGCAAGTGATGCCATTGCATCAATACCAAATATAGTTGATTGTAACGGTCTTATTATCCATTGTGGTGATTCAGCCCATATACCTAATCCAGCAGAAAGGAATTTAAAAACAGCTCCTCCTGATAGTCCCATAAGAACTGTTTTTAATCCACTTCCACCTTCCATACCTGTAACAAGTACTTCAGATGCAGCCATACCTTCTGGAAATACTAATTCCCCATGCTGTTCAACTATTAAGTACTTTCTAAATGGAATAACGAAAACCAATCCTAATAATCCACCTAAAGCACTACAAATAACTATTGTGGAAAGCTTTAATGTCATTCCCCAAATAATTATTGCAGGAAGTGTATAAATGATACCACCAGCTATAGATTCCCCCATAGCCGCTATAGATTGAATCATATTAGCTTCTAAAATATTATTTCTTTTGAAGACTTTTTTAAGTAACCCTGCTCCAAGGATAGATGCTGGAATACCTGCTGCTATGGTCATACCAACTTGTAATCCTAAGTATACGTTAGCTGCTGCAAATACACATGCAAATAATATACCTAACCCTATAGACACCATACTTATTTCTGGCATTGCAACGTCAGTGGGTACAAATGGAATATAATCTTCACCCTTTATCCCACCGTAGGCATCATGCGAAAGTTTTTTACTCTCCATTGTTATTCTCCTTATTCTTTTGTTATTTATTTAAGTTGGATAATAATAATTTTACTCATCATCATCCATAAACTTACATTTTGTAGGTATCGTTATATTTCGAAGGTATTTTCAATGTATTTTTAATATTTCATTGAATTTCATTATAAATGATATCATATTTTGTAGAATAAAATCAAGTTTTATCATATTAAAGTTTAAAATATTAATATTATTTAGTTTTACATAATTTTATTAATATTATTATGCTTAACTTCTCATTTATTGTATGTTTTTAAATATTAACCGTTACTTCTACTATTTCTTTCTCACTAAATAATATAAGATTTTCTTTTAATAGATTATTATCTACAATAATATTACTATACCCCGTTCTCTTTACTTTTATATTATATAAAGTATTATCCTTAAGATATTTTATCTCGTAATATTTCCACTCATTAGGTATGCACGGTTCTATTGAAAACCCTCTTCCTTCCTTTAGTTTTAATCCTAAAATTCCTTCAATGGCTACTCTATACATCCACCCTGATGTTCCTGTATACCAACTCCATCCTCCTCTTCCTATATGTGGAGCCTCCGCATATACATCTGCTGACATTACATAGGGCTCAGTTTTGTATATATCACATTGTTCTTTAGTTAATGTGTGATTTATAGGATTAATTAAATCAAAGAGTTCAATTGCTTCTCCTCCTCTTCCTAATTTCGTCAAGGCTAGTATTACCCAAGTAGCTGCATGGGTATATTGCCCACCATTTTCTCTTACTCCAGGCACATATCCTTTAATATACCCAGGCTCTAAATTTGACTTATAGAAGGGTGGAGTTAAAAGTAATATTAATCCTTTATCCCTCTTAACTAAATGTTTTTCCAATGAATTCATTGCTATTTCTCTTCTTTTTTTATCTCCTGCTCCTGAGATTATTGACCATGATTGAGACAAAGAATCTATTTTACACTCCTGATTTAACTTTGATCCTAAAGGCGTACCATCATCAAAGTATGCTCTTCTATACCACTCTCCATCCCATGCATTTTTTTCTAGGTTTTCTCTTATAAATTCTTGCATATCTTCATAATGGTTTTTTCTACCTAAATCCTTTTTATATGAGCAAAGACCTTTAAAATCCTTTAATATACTATATAAAAACCAACCTAGCCATACACTTTCGCCACTCCCCTTATTTCCTACTGTACTCATACCGTCATTCCAGTCTCCACTTCCCATTAGAGGTATATTGTGCTTACCAAAATTTAATCCTCTGTCTATGGATTTTATACAGTGCTCATATATTGTTTCCTTTATTTCTGCAACCTTTGCAATATTGTATCTCTCATCTTCCCCTTCTTTTAAGGGTTCATCTTTAAGATATGACACCTTTTCATCTAAGATACTGTAGTCACCAGTATTTTTAATATAATCTATAGTTACAAAGGGTAGCCATAATAAATCATCAGAAAACCTGGTTCTTATGCCACTATCTACTCCTGGATGCCACCAATGTTGAACATCACCCTCCAAGAATTGTCTTGAAGCACTATATAAAATCTGCTCCCTAGTTATCTTTGGATCTAGATAGCTCATTGACATAACATCTTGGAGTTGATCTCTAAATCCATAAGCTCCTCCTGATTGGTAAAATCCTGTTCTAGCCCATATTCTACATACAAGTGTTTGATATATTAACCATCCATTTACTAGTAAATTCATGGTTTTATCAGGGGTATTTATCTCTACATGTCCAAGTAATTTCTTAAAGTAATTTTTAGAATTTTTAAATTCCTCATTAATTAACTCCATTTTAGAATAAGAAGATATAACTTTATCTATGTCTTCAATATTCTGCTCTACTCCAAATATAATCACTAATTCCTTTGTTTCACTTGGATTTAATCTTATGTTTCCCATAGTAGCTAAACATGGGTCTATCCCTGCTCCAGCTTTATTGGATAAAGAAGTTTTATGTAGGGCATTAGGATTTTCTAAAGACTTTCCTCTTCCTATAAATTCTGTTCTACTACCTGTAAAGCTTTCATCTTCTATACCCATTATCTTTAAATAACTATAGTATTTATTAAAATGCATACTATATGGATTTCTGCCATATATATATGATTTTTCATGATTTATCTCACTATATATATGCGCTGCATCATGTTGAGGAACTACACCTAAAACCATATGAGCATAGTAACTTACACTTAAATTTTTAACTTCTTTAGAAGTATTCTTAAGTATAACCTTACAAAACTTAACGTTCTTCTTCATTGAACAAAACATAGTTATTTTTCCGTGAATATCACTTTGTATATGCTCAAATGTTGAATATCCAAAGCCGTGTTTAACAACGTATTGACCTAAGTTATCTATAGGATTCTTAGTTAATGTGAATATCTCTCCAGTGTCATTATCTCTAATATAAAATATCTCAGATGGAGGGTCTGATATCCAATCATTATTCCATGTTGTTATCTTAAATTCTCTACTATTTTTAGCCCATGTATAAGGAGAGCCACTTTCTGATACATGAAAACCAAAATTCCCATTAGAAATTATATTTATCCATGGAGCAGGTGTATGTAAATCTCCATCTAAACTTATAACATATTCTTTTTGGATTAAATCATAGCCACCATATCCATTGAAAAACTCTAAATCTGGCAACTTTATTCTTTCAACTCTCTTATCTTCTTTCTCATTAGAAAAGACTAATTGTGGCATCTCTATATTTCCACTTATATCTTCTTCCTTAATACCTTGAGTTAATACAGAACCTACCTCTGGATCTAAAACTAATCTAGCTATAGCCTTCAATAGATTTATTGCCTCATTACTTATGCCTTTATTATTATAAATAAATACACCACCTGGCTTATTTTGTTTATCTCTTGCAAAACTACTATATATAGCATCCGTAATTAATCCTTGAAGAGGCTCATAGTAATTGTTGCCCTCTAAGTTTATAACTACCAAATCTATTTTCAGCCCTTTAGTTCTTAAATACTCCTGTGCTAATAGAATTTGTTTAACCTCTTCTACGTGTTTTTCTTCTCTAACAAATAATAAAATGATAGGTAAATCTCCTGAAATTCCATATGACCACAAAGAATCCTGCCCACTTTTTATACTTTTAATATAAGATTCTCTTTCCTCCATTTGTTTATTTAAAAATATTATACGTGAGGCCATTGTCTGATAAATATTAGCTTGTTGAGGTTTTATGCCTAAATACTTTAACCCCCATATCGCCTCATTGTATGAAGATTTAAATACTCTATTTATGTTGTATGACTCATCGTATTTAGCTGCTATATTTAAAACTTCTTCCCTACTTTCTCCTATTGCAGTTATAATACTCATCTTTATAACTTCTCCTGGTTTTATAGTTATAGTTTTCTTTATACTAATTATAGGATCAAGAACCACTCCTTCACTATTGTCTAGGGATTTTTCCATGGCAATTGGATTTTTTAAATTTCTATTTCTTCCAATAAAATTCAATCTACTAGTTTCATACTCTATATCCTTATACAAGCTATCTTTTACTGAAATCTTTTGCATCATCCAATGTTGGGGCTTCCCCTTAGCTCTCGGTCTTCTAGTAGCTAATATACATTGAGGATTTTCTACATATTCTGTAGTTACAAATAAATTACCAAAGGCAGGATGTACTAAGTCACCCTCATATGAATCAAGCACAACCTCACAATAAGTAATTATTTCCAATGTCTTTTCCTCATTTCCATTGTTTTGAATAATTACTCTTCTTAATTCTAAGTCTTCCTCTCCAGATACAGTTACCTCTGTAGTAACTGAAATATCATCCTCTATTTTTCTGAATGTAGCCTTATCCAAGGAAAATTTAACTTCATAGGAATGATTCTCTGACTTAACTGGTTCGTATGTATTACTAAAAAATTTATTATCAGCAACATTTTTTATATATATATACATTCCGCCATAGTCCAATGTATAGTCTTCTCTCCATCTATATAGATGTATATTATCCCTCTTACCCCATCCACTTCCACTAGTTGATATCATTAATGAATAGCTTCCATTTGACAACAATTGAATTTCTGGTGTGTTAGGAATTTTATAATTGAATTTTCTTTCTATAATTTTGATTTTCTCTATATTTCTATGATTATTCATTAACTCGAACTCTTTATCATATATAACTTTTTGTGGTATCCTCTCTTGTAGTAATAATTCAGTGGCTTTTACCCTAGGTATATTATGAAATCTTTTTTGTAGTATGTTTTTCATTAAAACATTGTCTAAGGACATTAAACTCATGCCCTCATGATGAATCATAAAGCATTTTATAACTTCTCTCGAATCTGTGTTTTTTGCTCTATCCTTGGTAAAATCTATAGCCTCATAAAATCCATACCTGCCTTCTACACCACTATGAATTAATTTTAATATGTTATCATATGAACCTTTAAATTCACTTTGAAGTGCTAAAATTGCAGAGTATGGTGATATTACTAGTTCATCTATGAGCCCTCTTTTAAGTCCAATTCCAGGTACCCCAAATGCCTTATATTGATAGTTTTTCTCTAAATCAAAGTTGTAATATGCAGACTCTGATATACCAAAAGGAACCTTCCTATGATCACAGTATTTTTTTTGAGCATTTATTACATTATGATAAGTTTCATCTAAAATAGTCTCTGGATAGGATTTCATTATTAGTAGAGGCATAAAATACTCAAACATAGTTCCACTCCAAGAAACCAAACATTTCTTACCTGATACATATGTCATAGCCCTTCCTAGTTTAAACCAATGTCTTTGGTCAATATCCCCCTTAGCTATTGCCACAAAGCTTGCCTGTCTAGACTCTGATGCTAATAAGTCATAATAACTATCAACCAAGGTTTCTGATTCCATATCATAGCCTATAGAAAACAATTCCCTTTTCTTATTATATAATACTGAAAAATCTGTATTTTCCGCCATATCATAGAAATCTTTTATAAGTTTATCTACCCTTATATTTATATTTATAATAGAATAGCTACTTTTCTTCATAGAATTTAATAAATCTATACATTTTTCCTCTGTATAGGTATTTTTATGTTTTCCTATATATTCACAAAGAGCTATTATCTCTTTATGAAGTTCTTTTATTGAGGTGTTAAATGGTATCTTAAGAATTTTCCCCTTTAATTTATCATTTATATTAGTATTTTTAATAAGCAGTTCTAACCAAGGGAAGAACTCATCTATTTCCTCAATATACCTAACTACATCTTCTCTTAAATTTCTATTCCAAAAGAACTTATCATCACTTAAATCTAAGCTATTATTATCCTTTATTATCCTTTGTAGTATTTCTGACCATTGTTTTAGATTTATATCTTTGTATTGGCCATAATTTAGTTCTACTTTATAACAATTATCTATTTCTAATTGTTGTAACTCCTTTTTAGCTAAATTTAAAGTATCTTTTAATCCCATTATTATACATATATCTATTATAGGTTTTTCAATGTACTCTTTTATAGTTTCTTCCATAAGCCAAAGATACCCTACTAAGTTACCACTATCTACAGTGGATACAAACCTCGGCATTAATGGAGTCTTATTTAAAGTGTTATACCAGTTATAAAAATGTCCATGAAATTTTTCTAAAGACTTCATAGCTTCCATTATATTTTCTGACCTATTAGTGAATTCTAAAAAACCAATATAGCCCATGTCTCTCCCTACTATATTTGATGTAAGTGCCATACCCATATTAGTTGGTGAGGTCCTATTTGCCACTCCCTTATATGGTTCTTCTTGAAAATTATCCGGGCCTAGCCAATTATTTTTTTCATTTACAAAATCATTAAAATACGCCCATGTTTCTCTGGCTAATCTTCTTAAGACTATTTTCTTACCTTCTTTTATGTTTAATTTAGGTACATATATATCCTTACTAATTACATAAGCTATAAGGGGACTAATAAACCAAACTATATTAGTAGGTAGCATGAAAATCCCCATATATATAGATCTATTAAATGACAGTACGCATAAAATCACAGCTATAATGCTTCCTGACAACATATTCTTAATAAAGTCTATTAATCCCCTGCCTATAGATTTTTCAACCTCTGCAAAGCTCTGCCATTCCAGAAGATTCTTCTTTGTAATCAATGTTCTGTATAATGTTTTTAAAATAGCTGTACTCATTAAATAAGCTTGGTATGGTAGGAATGTAAAAATAAAAAATATTTGTTGCCAAATAATTTTCTGACTTCTAATCTTACCAGATAAACTTATACCTTTTATTGGAGTTACAACCACCTCGGTTACATCAAATATAATTGGTGCAGCTACGGATAGTACCGCTGCCAAAAACCATTTATCACTTCCATCTGGTAATATTCCCAAAATACCTAGTGCAACCAATGCAATTATACTTATTGATAATAAACTTCTTCTTAAATTATCTAAGATTTTAAACTTAGATAATTTATTTATAGGACTTTTTTTAAATAACCATGATATTAATTGCCAATCCCCTCTTACCCATCTATGTAATCTTTTACAACTAGCATTGTAGTATGATGGATATTCATCTATTAATTCCACATCACTTACAAGTGCGCATCTTACATATGCCCCCTCCAATAAATCATGACTTAATACCATGTTTTCAGGTATTTTATAATCTATCATATTTATAAATGTGTCTATATTATATATTCCCTTACCTGTAAAAATACCCTCCCCAAACATATCTTGATAAATATCTGATATAGCCGTTGTATATGTATCTATTCCAGTTTCTCCAGAAAATATTTTAGAAAAATGAGTTTTATTAGAACTCAAAATATTTATTCCTATTCTAGGCTGCATTAACCCATATCCCCTAATCACCTTGGATTTATCTTCTGACCTATGAGGTATGTTTAGTATATGTGCCATAGCTCCTATAAGTTTCTTTGCAGAATCTCTTGGCAAATCCGTATCCGTGTCCAATGTTATTACATAGTTTGCTTTTTTAAGTTTAGCTATATCAGAACTTATTACATTAAATGTAGTTTTTCCGCCTTCTCTGATAAGTCTATTAAATTCTACTAACTTCCCTCTTTTTCTTTCCCATCCTAAATAATACCCTTCTTGTTCGTTAAATTTTCTCTCTCTACATAAAAAATAAAACTTTTTATCCTTACGAAATAAATATTTTTCATTTAATTTGTCAATAAGATTTAGAGTTGCTTCAATTAACGCATTATCATTTTTATTATTCTTAAGATCACTATCTTGTAAATCTCCCAATATAGCAAAACTAATATTCTTATCCTCATTAGAAATATAAAATATCTCTAATTTTTCCACTAATTTTTCTATTCCCTTTATATTAGTTATTAATGTTGGTATCACTACTATTGCAGAGGATTCATCATTAACGCCCTTTGTAAAATCCATCTTAGGAACAAATCTTGGCGGTAACTTATGTGTTATACTCCAATTTAGTATAGATACTACAATCTCACTACAAGGCACTAATAAAACTAGTACAGCCACTAAATATCTCCATGACTCCACATAATAGTCATTTATATAACTTAAACTTAGGAAGAAACCTATGGATATAATGGTTCCAATAACTATAGTACCTGTGTACGCTCCAAATGGATGTTTTTTTACTATGCCCTTAGAGCTTTTACCCCTCCATTTATTATAATATATGTTTTTTTTCAAAGATGCCTTCTCGCCGTATATGGCTTTTATCAAGGATTCTTTTCCATTGTCTACAATGTAATATCCTACATGCCTTAAATATTTTTTATTTTCTATATCCTTTGCACTCTTAGCTAGCTTTAAAGCTTCTCTACAAATATCATCTTCACTACAATTACATTCCTTTGATATTATTTCCACACTATGTCTATAGTAATCTCTAGATTCAAAATCCATCTTCCCATATATACCTGCTGGATCCTTCCTCAATTTATATTCAACAAGACTTAATTCTTCAAAATAACAAGGCCAATTTAAAGCCTCTACCCTTCTTAATGAAGCGATTGCATTCCCTATTGATATTTCAAGTAAGGACTCTCCTCTATGTTCTAATTTAACAATGTCCTCAATATTCTTAGTACTATTTTTTAATGATTCATTTATAAAATCATATATTTCTTCATTATCTATACCATTATCTTTTAAAACTTTTAATAGCCTCTCAGTAAAATGGCTTTTATATTCTATATTCGACTTACTAATTGCAGTTAATTCTTCATTTACTTTATTATCATTAACTGCATTTATAAGTCTTTCTGCTACTTCTTCACCCTTATCTCTTTGTTCTTGAATCATAGATATATTTTCACAAAGAATACTTAGGTTTTGAATTATAGCCATCTTTATCATAAGAGGTAGTGCCCATAATTCTCCAGTACTTAAATCTTTGTTTTTCTGATAGGCATTTATAAATTTTCTTATGACTGTACCATCTATGCAACTATCAGTGTGTACAACCATCTCTAATGCTATATTATATATTCTTGGATATCCCTTCATCTGTCCTTGCAACATTACAGGAAGATTCTTGTAATATGACCTAGGCATATTGTATTTAATATCCTTATATTCCTTCTGAACTAAATAAAAGTTATCTAGTAACCATTCAGCAGCTGGAATTACATCCTCCTTATTGGTACTTTTACTATCCATAAAATTATGTGTATTTATTATAACTTCGAAACTTTTATCTAAGTTAGTAATTAACTTCTTTTTACAGTTAGTCCTTGTTTTTATTTCTTCTTCTACAGAAATGTTCTCCGCATGTTTTTCTATTCCCTCTATATTTACCTCTTCAAATTTTATATCCTTAAATAAATAATCTCCATGCTTTTTAGTTATAAATCTATTACTAAGTACACTAGCTAATAAAATCAATGATATTGATATAAACAAATATGCATAGAAAAGCATTCCACATCACCGTTGCCAAAAATCTATAAAAATCTATAAATCTTGTTTAATTCCCTGTTCAATGTGTCCGATTTTGCTAAAAGCT